>NZ_JAUUUU010000002.1:0-436425 GCF_030676955.1 Porticoccus litoralis
GAAAAGTTTGAACGAAATAAGCCCCACGTAAACGTGGGTACGATTGGTCACGTAGACCATGGTAAAACGACGCTGACTGCGGCGCTGACGCGCGTGTGTGCGGAAGTCTGGGGTGGTACAGCGGTGGCGTTTGACGGCATCGACAATGCACCGGAAGAGCGCGAGCGCGGTATTACCATTGCGACCTCCCACGTGGAATACGATTCACCGAACCGTCACTACGCACACGTAGACTGTCCCGGACACGCTGACTATGTGAAAAACATGATCACTGGTGCGGCGCAGATGGACGGGGCGATCCTGGTTTGTTCTGCAGCGGATGGCCCAATGCCACAAACCCGTGAGCACATCCTGCTGTCCCGTCAGGTAGGCGTACCTTATATTGTGGTCTTCCTGAACAAAGCCGACATGGTTGATGACGAAGAGCTGCTGGAGCTGGTAGAGATGGAAGTTCGCGAACTTCTGGACCAGTACGACTTCCCGGGTGACGATACCCCGATCATCATCGGCTCTGCCCTGATGGCGCTGGAAGGCAAAGACGATAACGAAATGGGCACTACCGCTGTTAAGAAGCTGGTAGAGACCCTGGACGAGTACATTCCGGAGCCGGAGCGCGCGATTGACCAACCGTTCCTGATGCCGATCGAAGACGTATTCTCCATCTCTGGTCGCGGTACGGTAGTTACCGGTCGTGTAGAGCGCGGCATTATCAAAGTGGGCGAGGAAATCGAAATTGTCGGTATCCACGACACCACCAAGACCACCTGTACCGGTGTTGAGATGTTCCGCAAGCTGCTGGACGAAGGCCGTGCTGGTGAGAACGTTGGTGTACTGCTGCGCGGTACCAAGCGTGACGAAGTTGAGCGTGGTCAGGTACTGGCGAAGCCGGGCACCATTACCCCGCACACCAAGTTCGAAGCAGAAGTTTATGTGCTGTCCAAGGACGAAGGTGGCCGTCACACGCCGTTCTTCAAAGGCTACCGTCCGCAGTTCTACTTCCGTACCACTGACGTGACAGGTGCTTGTGAGCTGCCTGAAGGCGTTGAGATGGTCATGCCGGGCGACAACGTGCAGATGGTAGTGACGTTGATTGCACCGATTGCGATGGAAGATGGCTTGCGTTTTGCGATCCGTGAAGGTGGCCGTACTGTAGGCGCCGGCGTCGTCGCTAAAGTTATCGAGTAAAACATTCTGAATAGAGTGTGGGGGCCCTCAGGGGCCCCCTTTTTATCGCTGTGAGAAATCTCTTTGGGGATATGGGCGGCGGTAAAAAATTCCTGGGATTGTGATGGGAATTTCCCTTGACAGGGGTTGGGGGCGGACTTAGAATCTCGCCTCCATTTTTCCGGGCCCCGATGAGCGGGGTTCGATGGCTCTTTAAACAGTTGGAGTTTGATTCCATGCAGGATCAACGCATTCGTATTCGCCTGAAGGCCTTTGATCACAAGTTGATTGACGCCTCTACTCAGGAAATCGTTGAAACGGCTAAGCGTACCGGTGCCCAGATTCGTGGCCCCATTCCGCTGCCGACTCGCAAAGAACGCTTTACTGTATTGATTTCACCGCACGTCAATAAAGATGCACGAGATCAATATGAAATCCGCACTCACAAACGTTTGCTGGATATTGTTGAACCGACAGAGAAGACTGTCGATGCATTGATGAAGCTGGATCTGGCTGCTGGTGTTGAGGTTCAAATCAGCCTGACATAAGCAGCATTGCAACAAAAAAACCCAGGCCCGGCCAACGCCGGGTGGGTGTAACGCTCTGAAATGGGCGGCCATAGCGGGTAACAGCCCCGTACACTATGAGGTTACTCAAATGACTATTGGTATTGTCGGCCGCAAATGTGGCATGACTCGCGTATTTACCGACGAAGGTGTGTCTATCCCGGTCACTGTGATCGAGGCAGAACCCAATCGTATTACTCAAATTAAGACCGGTGAAACTGACGGCTACACGGCTGTACAGGTGACCACTGGTGCCCGTCGTGTTTCACGTGTCAGCAAGTCCGAAGCCGGTCACTTCGCCAAAGCGAGTGTTGAGGCGGGTCGTGGCTGCTGGGAGTTCCGTGTGGACGGTGTTCAGGATGAGCTGCAGGTTGGCGGCACCATCAGTGTTGAGCAATTTGAGGCTGGTCAGAAAATTGACGTGACAGGAACCTCGAAAGGTAAAGGTTTCCAGGGTGTCATCAAGCGCTGGAATTTCAGCATGCAGGATGCCACTCACGGTAACTCCCTGTCTCACCGCGCACCTGGCTCTATCGGTCAGTGTCAGACTCCCGGTCGTGTCTTCAAAGGTAAGAAGATGAGCGGTCACATGGGTGCTGAGCGCGTAACCACGCAAAATCTTGAAGTTGTCCGTGTCGATGCTGAGCGTAATCTGCTGCTTGTTAAAGGCGCTGTGCCTGGTGCGCCGGGTGGTGACGTGATCATTCGTGCTGCTGTGAAGGGCTGAGGGGATCATCGATGGAATTGAATATCGCAACACCCAAAGGTAATGCCGGAACCGTAGAAGTTTCTGACGTCGCTTTTGGCAAAGAATTTAATCAGGATCTGGTTCACCAGGCGGTTACCGCCTACTTGGCTGGCGCTCGTCAGGGCACTCGTGCTCAAAAGACGCGCTCTGAAGTCAGCGGTGGTGGCAAGAAGCCTTGGCGTCAGAAGGGTACTGGTCGTGCACGTGCCGGGACCATTCGTTCCCCAATTTGGCGTACCGGTGGTGTGACCTTTGCTGCCAAGCCTCAGGATCATTCCCAGAAACTGAACCGTAAGATGTATCGCGCTGCTCTGCGTTCGATTATGTCTGAGTTGGCCCGTCAGGAGCGTTTGGTGGTGGTTGAGTCTTTCGACCTGGAAGCGCCAAAAACCAAGGCTCTTGTACAGAAGCTGGGTGACTACGGTGTTCAGGATGTGCTGATTGTGACTGAAGAGGTCACCGAGAATCTGTATCTGTCATCCCGCAACCTGCATAAAGTGGATGTGCGTGATGCGGTGGGTCTCGACCCGGTCAGTCTGATTCGTTTTGAAAAAGTGCTGGTGACAGTGCCTGCGCTGAAAAAGATTGAGGAGATGCTGGTATGAATCAAGAGCGCATCTTCAATGTGCTGCTGAGACCGCACATTACAGAAAAAACTGCCGTTGCTGCAGACGCCCAAAACCTTGTTGTGTTTAAGGTGACTGCTGATGCAACAAAGCCTCAAGTAAAGGCCGCGGTTGAGCAGTTGTTTGACGTTAAGGTGGCTGATGTTCGGGTTGCCAACGTGAAAGGAAAAACCAAGCGTACTCGCTTCGGTCTGGGCAAGCGCTCTGATTGGAAAAAGGCGTACGTTCGTCTAGAGCAGGGTCAGGAAATTGACTTTGCGGTAACTGAGTAAGGGGTTGTTGAGATGCCTGTTGTAAAGAGAAAGCCAACGTCTCCCGGACGCCGCTTTGTAGTCAGCGTCGTCAACCCGAACTTGCATAAAGGTGCGCCTTACGCGCCTTTGCTGGAAAAGAAAAACAAGTCCGGTGGGCGTAACAACAATGGCCGTATCACTACCCGTCATGTGGGCGGTGGTCATAAGCAGCATTACCGCGTTATCGACTTCAAGCGCCAGAAAGATGGCGTACCTGCGAAGGTCGAGCGTCTGGAATACGATCCAAACCGTACTCCCTATATTGCGCTGCTGTGCTATGCCGATGGTGAGCGTCGTTACATCATTGCACCGAAAGGGCTGCAGGCGGGTGATACCGTTAAGTCCGGTGTTGATGCTTCCATCAAGGTTGGTAACACACTGCCGCTGCGTAATATCCCGGTTGGTACCGTTATCCACTGTGTGGAAATGAAGCCTGGCAAAGGTGCCCAGCTGGCACGTAGCGCCGGCGCGGCGGTACAGCTGGTCGCCCGTGAAGGACAATATGCCACCCTGCGCCTGCGCAGTGGTGAGATGCGTAAAGTGCCTGTTGAGTGCCGCGCCACCATTGGTGAGGTTTCCAACAGCGAGCACAACCTGCGCTCCCTGGGTAAAGCCGGTGCCACTCGTTGGCGCGGAGTTAGACCTACGGTTCGTGGTGTTGTTATGAACCCGGTAGATCACCCCCATGGTGGTGGTGAAGGTCGTACTTCCGGTGGTCGTCATCCGGTGACTCCTTGGGGTGTTCCTACCAAGGGTTACAAAACCCGCAAGAACAAGCGCACTGACAATATGATTGTGCGCCGTCGCGGCAAGTAATTGATAGAGAAGAGGAAACTATAGTGCCACGCTCTCTCAAAAAAGGCCCATTCATCGACCTGCATCTGATTAAGAAGGTTGATGAAGCGCTGGAAAAAAATGACAGACGTCCGATCAAAACCTGGTCGCGTCGTTCCATGGTCAGCCCCGATATGGTCGGTTTGACGATTGCTGTACATAACGGCCGTCAACATGTACCGGTGTTGGTCAACGAAGAAATGGTTGGACACAAACTCGGTGAGTTTGCTCCAACCCGCACTTACCGCGGCCATGTCGCGGATAAAAAGGCCAAGCGCTAAGCGGCGGTTTGAGAGGTAAATGACTGTGGAAGTAGCAGCAAAATTACGCGGAGTCAGACTGTCAGCTCAGAAGGCTCGTCTGGTGGCCGATCAGGTGCGTGGCAAAGCGGTTGAAGAAGCCCTGGATATTCTGGCTTTCAGCCCTAAAAAAGGCGCCGCGATTATTAAGAAAGTGCTCGAATCTGCGATTGCAAATGCCGAGCACAATGAAGGTGCAGATGTGGATGAGCTGCGTGTATCGACCATTTTTGTGGACGAAGGCACAACCATGAAGCGCATTAAGCCCCGTGCAAAGGGCCGTGC
Source organism: Porticoccus litoralis (assembly GCF_030676955.1). Classification (NCBI taxonomy): domain Bacteria; kingdom Pseudomonadati; phylum Pseudomonadota; class Gammaproteobacteria; order Cellvibrionales; family Porticoccaceae; genus Porticoccus; species Porticoccus litoralis. The sequence goes on from NZ_JAUUUU010000002.1 coordinate 4,816, forward strand.
TGACCGGATTTTTAAGCGCTCCTGTCATATCACCGTAAAAGTTGCCGACGAGGAGACCGTTTAATGGGTCAGAAAGTACATCCAACTGGCATTCGTCTGGGTATTGTTAAAAAGCATACCTCTGTTTGGTACGCCAACCAGAAAGACTATGCAGACAAACTGAACGCCGACCTGAAGGTTAGGGATTTCATCAGTAAAAAACTGGCCCATGCCTCAGTAAGTCGTATCGAGATTGAGCGCCCGGCGCAAAGTGCGCGCATCACCATTCACACTGCCCGTCCAGGCATCGTGATCGGCAAGAAGGGTGAGGATGTGGAATCCCTGCGCAATGAAGTTTCAGCGCAAATGGGTGTTCCTGTTCATATCAATATTGAAGAAGTGCGCAAGCCCGATCTCGACGCCACGCTGGTTGCCCAGAATGTGGCTCAGCAGTTGGAGCGTCGTGTGATGTTCCGCCGCGCCATGAAGCGCGCTGTGCAGAACGCCATGCGTCAAGGTGCCAAGGGCATCAAGATTCAGGTTAGTGGTCGTCTTGGTGGTGCCGAGATTGCCCGGACCGAATGGTACCGCGAGGGTCGAGTGCCGCTGCATACACTGCGTGCCGACATTGATTACGGTACAGCAGAAGGTTCAACCACCTACGGCATCATTGGTGTCAAGGTTTGGATCTTCAAGGGCGAAGTCATTGGTGGTGAAGAGGCGGCGCAAGCGCCAGCCAAAAAAGCACCGGCTAAAAAGAAGTAAGTTTGCGAGTTAAGGGTCAAGCGAGATGCTGCAACCGAAACGTACAAAATTCCGTAAGCAACAGAAAGGTCGCAATCGTGGCCTAGCATTGCGCGGTAGCAAAGTAAGCTTTGGCGAGTACGGCCTGAAGGCCACTGCGCGCGGTCGTATCACCGCGCGTCAGATCGAATCTGCTCGTCGGGCTATGACCCGTCACATTAAACGGGGTGGAAAGATCTGGATCAGGGTGTTCCCTGACAAACCGATCTCCAACAAACCTCTCGAAGTGCGGATGGGTAAAGGTAAAGGTAACGTGGAGTACTGGGTTGCGCAGATTCGTCCCGGTAAGGTGCTCTACGAAATGGAAGGTGTTTCCGAAGAACTGGCTCGTGAAGCGTTTGCTCTCGCTGCAGCCAAACTGCCGGTGCAAACCTCCTTTGTTAAACGGTCGGTGATGTGATGAAAGCCAGCGAATTACGTGAAAAGTCAGTTGAAGAACTGAACCAGGAGTTGCTTCAGTTGCGCGAGCAGCAATTCAAGCTGCGTATGCAAGCTGCGACTGGCCAACTGGGTCAAAGCCACAAGGTTAAAGAGACGCGACTCGATATTGCGCGTGTCAAGACCGTGCTGAACGAGAAGGCAGGTAACTGAGATGAGTGAAGTAGAAAAAAGCGCTCGTACGCTATCTGGCCGTGTCATCAGTGACAAGATGGACAAATCCATCACCGTACTGATTGAGCGCCGTGTAAAGCACCCGGTGTACGGAAAGATTGTAAACAAGTCCACCAAAATCAAGGCGCACGATGAAGAAAATCAGTGTCGTGCAGGCGATCAGGTGACTATTGCGGAAACTCGTCCACTGTCCAAAACAAAATCCTGGACGCTGGTCAACATTGATGAGCGTGCTGCCGAAGTTTGATCGGCGTTAAGCAGTAACGGGATCGGAGAAATACGATGATTCAGACAGAAAGTTATCTGGATGTGGCAGACAACAGTGGTGCACGCCGTGTTATGTGTATCAAGGTTCTTGGGGGCTCACATCGCCGCTATGCCAACGTGGGTGACATTATCAAGGTTACCGTCAAGGAAGCGATTCCGCGTGGCAAGGTGAAAAAAGGTCAGGTGATGAACGCAGTTGTGGTTCGCACTAAAAAAGGTGTGCGTCGTCAAGACGGTAGCCTGATCAAGTTTGATGATAATGCCGCGGTTCTTCTGAACACGCAGCTGGCGCCGATTGGCACCCGCATCTTCGGGCCTGTGACCCGTGAGCTGCGCAGTGAGCGGTTTATGAAAATTATCTCTCTGGCACCAGAAGTGCTCTAAGCCGGAGGAGAGGAAAGAGATATGCGCAAGATCAAACGTGATGATGATGTCATCGTGATTGCTGGCAAAGACAAGGGCAAGCGCGGCAAAGTGCTGAAAGTCCAGGATGACGGTCGCCTGCTGATTTCCGGTGTCAACATGATGAAAAAACATCAGAAACCGAACCCGCAGATGAACATTGCTGGCGGCATTATCGAGAAAGAAGCCCCAATTCAGGCTTCCAATGTGGCTATCTTCAACCCTGTGGCCAACAAGGCAGACCGCATTGGTTTCAAGGTTATGGAGAACGGCAAAAAGATTCGCGTTTTCAAGTCCGACGGCAATGCCGTTGACGCCTAATTTGACAGGAAACTGACATGGCAAGGCTGAAAGAAGTTTACACAAAAGAAATCGCCCCCAAGCTGAAAGAAGAGCTGGGTCTGGCGAACGTAATGGAAGTACCGAAAATCACCAAGATCACCCTGAATATGGGCGTTGGTGAAGCGCTCGGTGATAAGAAGGCGCTGGAGAGTGCGGTTGCTGATATGACGTTGATTGCTGGTCAAAAGCCGGTTGTCACTAAGGCACGCAAATCTATCGCCGGATTTAAAGTGCGTGAAGGCTGGCCGATTGGCTGTAAGGTCACACTGCGCAGTGAGCGCATGTATGAATTCCTGGAGCGCCTGATTTCCATTGCTATCCCGCGTATTCGTGATTTCCGCGGAGTCAGCCCCAAGTCATTTGATGGCCGCGGCAACTTTGCCATGGGTGTTACAGAGCAGATCATTTTCCCTGAAATTGATTATGACAAGGTGGACGCCCTGCGCGGTTTGGACATCACGATTACAACCACAGCGCGCAACGACGATGAAGGTCGTGCATTGCTGCGTGCATTCAGCTTCCCGCTGAAAGGATGAGGTGAGAGAAATGGCCAAAAGATCCATGATTGAACGCGAAAAGAAACGTGCGCGTACAGTTGCCAAATATGCAGAAAAGCGTACAGCTTTAAAAGCCGTTATACACAGTGCTTCCAGCACTGAAGACGAGCGTTGGGAAGCTCAGCTGAAACTGCAACAACTGCCACGCAATGCCAGCCCTAGCCGTCAGCAACGCCGCTGTCGTCAGACTGGTCGCCCGCACGCGGTGTATCGCAAGTTTGGCCTGTGTCGTAACAAATTACGTGAAGCCGCCATGCGCGGTGATGTACCTGGCCTGGTTAAGGCGAGCTGGTAAAGCGCGGTAAATTGAGGAACTGAACTGATGAGCATGCAAGATTCATTGGCAGACATGCTGACCCGTATCCGCAACGCGCAGATGACGGCTAAGAAAGATGTCACTATGCCTTCTTCTAACTTGAAAGTGGCGGTTGCCAAAGTTTTACAAGAAGAGGGTTACATTAACGATTGGAGTGTAGCTGAAGGTACAAAGCCGGAGCTGACGCTGAGCCTGAAATATTTTGAAGGCAAGCCGGTGATTGAGAAGATCGACCGCTACAGCCGTCCAGGCCTGCGTCAATATTCAGGCTCCAAAGAACTGCCAAGCGTACGTGGTGGCTTGGGTGTGGCGATCGTTTCCACCAGTAAGGGTGTGATGACAGATCGTGCAGCTCGCGCAGCCGGTGTCGGTGGCGAGGTTCTCTGCACAGTATTCTAACGGGATAGTCGAGATGTCTAGAGTTGCAAAAAATCCGGTCACATTGCCGGCTGGCGTAGAGGTCAAACTCAGCCCCAGCGAAATTATCGTCAAGGGTGGCAAAAGCTCATTGTCTCTTGCTGTTAGCAGTAATGTTGAAATCAAGCAAGACGACAATGTACTGACATTTTCAGCGAAAGATGGCAGCAAGCAGGCCAATGCGCTGGCGGGTACAACCCGTGCGCTGGTAAACAACATGGTTGTTGGTGTCAGTGCAGGTTTTGAGAAAAAGCTGCAATTGATCGGTGTTGGTTACCGTGCCCAGGCACAGGGTAACAAGGTCAATCTGACCCTCGGATTCTCTCACCCGGTTGAGTACAACCTTCCCGAAGGTGTTACTGCCGAGACGCCCAGTCAGACAGAAATCGTTTTGAAGTCCGCCGACAAGCAACTGCTTGGCCAAGTGGCATCAGAAATCAGAGCTTACCGCCCACCAGAGCCCTACAAAGGTAAAGGTGTTCGTTACGCGGATGAGCAAGTATTACGTAAAGAAGCGAAGAAGAAGTAGGTCAGGATTATGAGCGACAAGAAACAATCACGTTTGCGTCGTGCACGCCGTGCCCGCTGCAAGATCCGCGAGTTGGGAGCCAACCGCCTGTGTGTGAATCGCACGCCGCGTCATATATACGCGCAAGTGATTTCTCCAGATGGTGGAACTGTGCTGGCCAGCGCTTCTACGTTGGACAAGTCCCTGCGTGCCGGTCAGACAGGCAATGTTGACGCTGCAAAAAGTGTCGGCACTTTGATTGCTGAACGCGCAAAAGAAGCAGGTATCACTCAGGTGGCATTTGACCGCAGTGGTTTCAAATATCACGGTCGTGTAAAGGCTCTGGCGGATGCCGCCCGTGAAGCCGGACTGGAATTCTAAAGGTTTACCGTTATGTCGAGAGATCAGAAAGATACAGCAGCCGCGGATGAAGGCCTCCAGGAAAAACTGGTACAGGTCAACCGTGTTGCCAAAACTGTAAAAGGTGGGCGTATTTTTGCCTTTACTGCACTGACTGTAGTTGGTGATGGCAATGGCAAGGTTGGCTTCGGTCGCGGTAAAGCCCGCGAAGTGCCCCAAGCTATCCAAAAGGCTATGGAGTCCGCCCGTCGCAACATGATCCAGGTTGACCTGAAGGGTACAACCATCCAGTACCCGACAAAAGCCAATCACGGTGCATCGAAGGTTTATATGCAGCCGGCTTCTGATGGTACAGGTGTTATTGCTGGTGGTGCGATGCGTGCTGTGCTTGAGATCGCAGGTGTACAAAACGTATTGGCCAAATGTTATGGCTCTACTAACCCGGTGAACGTTGTGCGTGCAACTTTTAAGGCACTGAAAAACATGCGCTCTCCGGAAGAAGTTGCTGCTAAGCGCGGCAAGAGCGTAGAAGAAATTCTGAATTAAGCGTGCGGCTGACGCCGGGCGAAGTACAACGGAAGCTTTACCATGTCGAACGTTAAAAAAATTAAGGTTACTCAGGTGCGTAGCATCCATGGCCGTCTTGCAGCGCACAAAGCCTGTGTTGCCGGACTTGGTCTGCGTCGCATAAACCACACTGTGGAAGTAGAAGATACCCCCTCAGTGCGTGGCATGATTAATAAAGTGAACTATCTGGTTAAGGTTGAGGGAGAGTAAAAATGCGTCTGAATACGCTGAGTCCCGCACCGGGCAGAATTAAAGAAGGCAAGCGCGTTGGTCGTGGTATCGGTAGCGGCTTGGGCAAAACTGGTGGTCGTGGACACAAAGGTCAAAAGTCCCGCTCCGGTGGACGTGTGCGTCCAGGTTTTGAAGGCGGTCAAATGCCTTTGCAAAAACGCCTGCCCAAGTACGGCTTCACTTCTCGTATTTCTCGCGTTACGGCAGAAATTCGTTTGAGTGAGCTGAACAAGGTTGCCGGTGAGACTGTTGATATCGCGTCGTTGCGCGAAGCCGGTGTGATTAATGGTTCCATCGAGCGTGCGAAAGTGTTCCTTTCCGGTGAAGTGAATAAAGCTGTCACTGTTAAAGGTCTGCGTGTGACCAAAGGTGCCAAAGCTGCGATTGAAGCGGCTGGTGGCAAGGTAGAAGAGTAACGCCTGATGGCTAAACCCGGGAATATGCCGCAGGGCAACATAAAAGGTTTGGGCGAGCTGTGGGCTCGCCTTCGCTTTTTATTCATTGCTCTGGTGATTTACCGAATTGGTACCCATATCCCTGTTCCTGGGATCGATCCTGATCGCCTGGCGGATATGTTCAACCAGAATCAGGGCACTATCATCGGCCTTTTCAACATGTTTTCCGGTGGTGCATTGGAGCGCATGAGTATCCTCGCTTTGGGGATCATGCCGTACATTTCTGCCTCGATCATCATGCAGCTGTTGACCGCAGTAACGCCGTCTCTGGAGCAGCTAAAGAAAGAAGGCGATGCCGGACGTCGCAAAATCAACCAGTACACCCGCTACGGCACTGTGCTGTTGGCGACTGTACAGGCAATTGGTATGTCTGTAGGTTTGGCTGGTCAGGGTTTGGCGTTTACCGCTGATTTCAGCTTCTATTTTATCGCCGTTGTCTCACTGGTGACCGGTGCAGTCTTTATGATGTGGCTCGGAGAGCAGATCACTGAACGCGGTGTAGGTAACGGTATTTCAATGCTGATTTTTGCCGGTATTGTTGCCGGCATACCCTCGGCGATTGGGCAGGCATTTGAGTCTTCGCGCCAGGGAGATCTGCATATTCTGGCATTGCTGTTTGTGGCATTGCTTGCAATCGCCGTTGTCTACTTTGTTGTCTTTGTCGAGCGGGGACAACGTCGGGTGACTGTTAATTACGCACAGCGCCAGCCAGGCCGTGGCCCGGCTCAGACCAGCCACTTGCCCTTGAAGGTCAACATGGCAGGCGTTATCCCGGCCATTTTTGCCAGCAGCATTCTGCTGTTCCCGGCATCCATTGCCCAGTGGTTTGGACAAGGTGCTGACAGCCCGGACTGGCTGCAGGACGTGGCATTGTTTATCGGCCCCGGCCAGCCATTGAACGTGCTGCTGTTTGCTGGCCTGATTATTTTCTTCTGCTTTTTCTACTCGGCGTTGATGTTCAACCCCCGTGAAATGGCAGACAACCTGAAACGTGGCGGAGCGTTCCTACCCGGAATTCGCCCCGGTGAGCAAACGGCCAAATACATCGATGGTGTGATGACCCGCCTGACACTTGTGGGTGGTTTGTACATGACAGCTGTCTGTTTGCTGCCACAGTTTTTGAATATCTATTTCAACGTGCCATTTTATCTTGGTGGTACGTCTCTGCTAATCGCAGTAGTTGTAACCATGGATTTCATGGCCCAGGTGCAATCTCATTTGATGTCCCATCAGTATGAATCACTGATGAAGAAATCAAATTTGAAAGGTTATGGCAGTGGAATTCGCTAGTAGAAGTTGAGGTGACGAAATGAAAGTACGTGCTTCTGTAAAAAAAATGTGCCGCAACTGTAAAGTCGTGAAGCGCAAAAGTGTTGTCAGAGTAATTTGCAGTGCAGAACCCCGCCATAAGCAGCGTCAGGGTTAATTGCACGGAGTTATTGATTTTTATTGTTTCGAAAGCTATCCTTTTGCGCCTTTTTCGCCAGCCTAGGTGCTGGCAATGCAAAAATAGCCGGAAAACTGTTAAACATTAAAGTGGAGTGTAGTGATGGCCCGTATTGCCGGTGTCAACATCCCAGATAACAAACATGCGGTGATTTCACTTACGTATGTTTTCGGGATTGGTCGTACCACTGCCCGGGCTATCTGCGCCCAGGTGGGTATTGCTGAAGACGTTAAAATTGCTGATCTCAGCGATGAGCAAATGGACGCAGTGCGCAATGCCGTTGGTGAACGTACTGTAGAAGGTGACCTGCGTCGTGAGGTCAGCATGAACATCAAGCGATTGATGGATCTCGGTTGTTACCGCGGTCTCCGTCATCGTCGCGGCCTGCCTTTGCGTGGCCAGCGCACCAAAACTAATGCGCGCACCCGCAAAGGGCCCCGCAAGCCCATCAAGCGATAGGAAGGCAAACAAATGGCAAAGCCTGGACAAAAGACTGTTCGTAAGAAGGTCAAAAAGAATGTTGTTGACGGTGTGGCTCATATTCATGCCTCCTTCAACAACACCATCGTGACCATCACTGACCGCCAGGGAAATACCCTGAGCTGGGCAACTTCTGGTGGTTCCGGTTTCCGCGGATCACGCAAAAGTACACCGTTCGCCGCTCAGGTAGCAGCAGAACGCGCTGGCCTGGCTGCACAGGAATACGGTTTGAAGAATCTGGATGTGCAGGTTAAAGGTCCTGGTCCGGGTCGCGAATCTGCCGTGCGTGCGCTGAACAACGCCGGCTTTAAAATTACCAATATCACCGACGTGACGCCAATCCCGCACAACGGCTGTCGTCCGCCGAAGAAACGTCGGGTATAACGAGGAAGTGAACTAATGGCAAGATATCTCGGACCAACGTGTAAACTTTCCCGTCGCGAAGGCACTGATCTTTTCCTGAAGAGCGGTATCCGTCCTCTGGAATCCAAATGCCGTGCAGAAAGTGCTCCCGGACAACATGGCCAGCGTCGTGGTCGCCTGTCTGACTATGGCGTTCAGCTGCGTGAAAAACAAAAAGTACGTCGTCTCTACGGTGTGCTAGAAAAACAATTCCGCAACTACTACAAGGAAGCCGCTCGCATCAAAGGTGCAACCGGCGAGAACCTGCTGCAGTTGTTGGAGCGTCGTCTGGACAATGTCGTGTATCGCATGGGCTTTGGCTCAACACGTGCAGAAGCTCGTCAGCTGGTCGCGCACAACGCTATTCTCGTTAACGGCAAGAAAGTGAATATTGCTTCTTACCGTGTCGCTGACGGTGATGTCGTGAGCATCCGTGAAAAGTCCAAGAATCAATTGCGTATTCAATCAGCTCTTCAGATCGCTTCACAGCGTGGTCTGGTTGATTGGGTAGAAGTCGATGCCAATAAACTGGAAGGTGTTTTCAAACGCACTCCAGAGCGTGCCGATCTTCCTGCCGAAATCAATGAAAACCTGATTGTGGAACTCTACTCCAAGTAACGCGTTGTCATTAATCGATAGCGAAGCGACACCAACGAGCAGGAACAAATATGCAGACATCAGTACATGAATTTTTGACGCCCAGAAACATTGATGTAACCGAGTATGGCTCCACTCGTGCCAAGGTTGTTTTGGAACCGCTCGAGCGCGGTTTTGGACATACGCTGGGCAATGCACTGCGTCGCATTCTTCTCTCTTCAATGGCAGGCGCTGCCATCGTTGAAGTTGAAATTGAAGGCGTACTGCATGAATACAGCAGTATTGAAGGTGTTCAGGAAGATGTCATTGAAATCCTCCTGAATCTGAAGGATGTCGCCATCGTCCTGCATGACAAAGAAGAAGTTACCCTGACTCTGAGTAAGAAGGGTAAAGGTGTAGTTACAGCCGGCGACATTCAGGTGGACAACGCCACTGAAATCAAAAATCCTGAGCATGTAATTGCCAATATCACCGGTGATACTTCTCTGGAAATGACGCTGCATGTTGTGCTTGGCCGCGGTTACCAGCCCGCAGACAGCCGTGCTTCAGATGAGGACGAGACACGTTCCATTGGTCGTCTTCACCTTGATGCTACGTTCAGCCCCGTGCGCCGAGTGGCCTATGTAGTTGAAAGTGCCCGTGTTGAGCAACGTACTGACCTGGACAAACTGGTTCTGGATCTCGAAACCAACGGTACGATCGATCCTGAAGAGGCTATTCGCCGCGCAGCGACCATCCTGCAGCAGCAACTGGCTGTCTTTGTTGACCTGGAGAGTGAAAGCCTCTCTGAGCCTGTTGAGAAAGAGGAAGAAGTTGATCCGATCTTGCTGCGCCCGGTTGATGACCTGGAGCTGACTGTACGCTCTGCCAACTGCCTGAAGGCCGAGAGTATTTATTATATTGGTGACCTGATTCAGCGCACAGAAGTAGAGCTGCTGAAAACCCCTAACCTGGGTAAAAAGTCACTGACAGAAATTAAAGATGTGCTGGCATCACGCGGATTGTCCTTGGGCATGCGCCTGGAAAACTGGCCGCCTTCAAGCCTGCGCACTGAAAACGACCATATTTAATTGCTGCGGAGCCTGCTACGCAGACTCCGTGAAATTGAGTTTATTGCTGAGATAGCAACACTTTTAAAGGAAGTAGAATCATGCGTCATCGTTATAGTGGCCGCAAACTTAGCCGTACAGGTGCTCACCGTCGTGCCATGTTCCGCAACATGACAAACTCTCTGGTAGAGCATGAGCTGATCAAAACCACCTTGCCAAAAGCCAAGGAACTGCGTCGTGTGGCTGAGCCACTGATCACGCTGGCAAAGCAGGACAGCGTGGCCAACCGACGTCTGGCGTTCAGCCGTCTGCGCGATAAAGCTGCTGTAGGCAAACTGTTTGGTGAACTGGGTCCCCGTTATGAGGGTCGTCCCGGCGGTTATATTCGTATTCTCAAGTGTGGTCTGCGTTCCGGTGACGCGGCGCCTATGGCTTACGTAGAGCTGGTTGACCGTCCCGAAGTGGAAGCAGTCGAGATTGATGACACTGAAGAGTAATATCGGATAGTGTTCAATCCTGTTAAAAAAGCCGGGCAATAGCCCGGCTTTTTTGTGTATGGTTTTTGTCGTTTCAGCCACACCATTTCCCACAGCCTGTGGGATAATAAACAGTAGTTAAACCTGACAGGGAATACACGTGAACGTACTTGTAACCGGTGCCGCCGGATATATAGGCTGTCATGCCTGCATTGCATTGATTGATGCTGGCCACGGGATTGTGGCACTGGATAATTACAGTAATAGTTCCCCGCTTTCTTTACAGCGGGTCATGCAGATCACGGGTTGTGATTTCCCGATCGTGGAAGCGAGCGTCAATGATCGCGATGTTCTGGATGAGCTGTTCAGTAACCACGCCATCGATGCGGTAATGCATTTTGCCGGTTTCAAAGCGGTAGGTGAGTCATGTCTGGAGCCGCTTACCTACTATCGGAACAATGTGACCGGATCTGTGACGCTGCTGGAAGCGATGAAGGCCGCAGGGATAAAAGATTTTATTTTTAGTTCTTCTGCGACTGTTTATGGCGACCCGGCAAGCACGCCCATCACAGAGAATTTTCCTCTGCAGGCTACTAATCCCTACGGACGTTCCAAGTTGATGATTGAGGAGATCCTTCAGGATCTGGAGAGCGCTGACAACATCGCTGAAAACCCGTTCTGGCGAGTAGCCATCCTGAGGTATTTCAATCCAGTAGGTGCACACTCCAGTGGACTTGTGGGCGAAGACCCCAAAGGTATCCCCAACAACCTATTGCCCTACATTACCCAGGTTGCGGTGGGAAAATTGGCGAAGCTTTCGGTGTTTGGCGGTGATTACCCGACCCCCGACGGCACCGGGGTGAGGGATTATCTGCACGTGATGGATCTTGCTGAAGGGCATGTGCGTGCGCTGGAGGCTCTGACAAGGCCCGATGCTCCCTATGGCTGTCAAACCTGGAACCTGGGGACGGGTAACGGTGTGTCTGTACTTGAAATGATTCGAGCTTTTGAATCAGTTGCACAGTGCAGGATTCCCTACGAGATTGTGGCACGCCGTCCAGGGGATGTGGCTGAGTGTTGGTCTGATGCCAGCAAGGCTGAGCGAGAATTGGGTTGGAAAGCCCGGCGCAGTCTTAATGAAATGATGGCGGACAGTTGGCGCTGGCAGCGCAATAACCCTGATGGCTATCCCGACCTGGAGAGCTGACGAGGTTTTTATTTTTGTGGCCCAGGTTCCTGGGTTCCACATTGCCTAGGTCAAAGGCAATTGCAGGTGGAAAGTCGTGCCGACGTTCAGGTCTGATGTTACGGCCAGTTGCCCCTGATGCTGTTCGGTAATGATGAAATGGGAGAAGGACAGCCGTTTCCCGGCATCATAATCTTCTGCTTTGCCAGGCGTGTGGGTGAAGAAGGGTTCAAAAATATACTGTTGTTCCTCGTTGGTAATGCCGACGCCATTGTGCTGCACTTTGATCCACAGCATGTCGTAACACACCATCACCTGTATTCGAATAATTGGGGTGTGCCCCGCTTTCTGGACCTGCCCGAGTGCGTGACAGGCGTGTCTGAACAGGCTCAGAAAGACCTGTTGCAATTCTGTTGCATAGCAGGGGATATCGGGAAGATTCTGATTGTAGTGTCGCTCTATCGAGATATCGCGGAAATGCAGCCCCGAGGGAACGGAGAGAACATCCTTGGCCAATTGCAGGCTGTGTTCAATGATATCAATGATGCTCGCCTGATGGCGCTCGCCACCGCGACTACGGGCAAAATCCAGCAAGTTCTGAATAATGGCCAGTGCTTGCTTACCATTGGCGTCGGCCTCATCCATCAGCCGTGTAATGTTCTCAACCGATGATGGCGGCTGCAGTTGCAACGCATCTTTGACAGTTTGTACATCGGTGAGAATCTGATGCAAGGGCGGGTTGATATCGTGGGCCATGGTCGCCGCAAGCTCACCCATGGATGACATCTTATCCCTCTGGATCAGCATGTTGGCCGCCAGGATGTGTTGTGTGACATCGTCGACAAGGATGACGGCGCCTGTTTCTGCCTGCTCCCGCAGAGGGTAAATGGTGATATCAAAATGGTATTGGCCACGCTGACTGTGCTTGATGGTGAGCGGCTTCTTCTCCTGCAGGGAACGTTTTACCTGTTGCTGGCTGAGGGTAATGGTGGGATAGGTCTGCCACAGGTTGGTCCCTAGTGCTTTGGTAGCAGGGATCCCTGTGATTTCCTCTGCACGTCGGTTCCATTGGGTGATCACCCCATCCGAGGTAAGCCCGATAAGCATCAACGGCATCGAACTGAGTATGTCCCGGATATAGGACTCCGAGTTGCGCAAGCGGTTGGCCGTCTCCCGGTGCTGGGCTATTTCACCCTGTAACAGCTGGTTGGCTTCCTGTAGCAGCCGGTTGGATTCATCCAGTGTAGCTGTACGCTCCCTGACCCTTTCCTCCAGTTCCTGGCGGATGGCCTCAAGCGCCTTGTTGGCCAGGTGTGCCTGACGACGACTGAAAAAAAGTGTCAGCACCGTTATCGACAACAGAACAATGAGAATCCCGCTGGACCAGTTGGCGACGTACTGCCAATTGGTATGGCCATCTTCCTCACGGAAATATTCAATGATACTGGCTGAAGCGGGCTGGCTGATTAGCCATGATGTCAGTAGCCAGAAGTATTTATTTGTCATGATCAATTTATTCAATGTCTGTAGGTCTTTTGGATTGTCGGTGATAGACAAGCTGGACGATTAGATTCGGCAACGTCCATATTAGTTTCATGCATTGTAGTTGCCTAGGGCAGGTTTCACTGCACAAAGGTGTTGGGTTACACGTTGTGGCGACGTTTCCATTTGTTGCCGGCAATCTACCACATCCATGGCATCGCCAAACACATCCATCAATTCATTTTTGTGCAATAAATAGTCGGGGTTGGATGGCCGGCCATATTGCTCATTTCCACAGGCAAAGGTTTTGTAAAGGAGCACGCCTCCCGGTTTTAGCCAGTGGGCTAACTCTCCCAAAATGGGGCGGTGCAGATAGTTGACCACAACAATGCCTTGAAAATACTCGGCCGTGAAAGGCCAGGGGGTACCGTTCTCAAGGTCGTGGCAATGAAGACGGGCCGAGGTCGATCCCCTGAGATCCTCCACTCCGGATAACTCCCTGTCCAGGAAGTGAACGGATAGCCCCCGTTCGAGAAACAGGCGACCGTGACGGCCACTGCCGCAGGCCAGGTCGAGTACAGGCCCCACCTGGATGCGGTGGATGTGTGAGCGCACCCAAAAGTCAGGAGGAGGCACTGCAGATCGTGCGGGATTCAATGGTAGGCCAACAGTCTCAATATTCACTAGAAGAGAAAGACCATGGCTAGCCCGAAAATCAGCCCTGTCCACAACAGGGCGACCGTGCAGTAACCCATGATATCCCGAATACCCAACCGCGCGATTCCTAGCAGGGGCAGTGCCCAGAAGGGCTGTACCATGTTCGTCCAGGCATCCCCGAAGGCCACCGCCATGGCAGCGTGATTCAGGGGAATTCCCAGTGTCTGTGCGGCGGGAATAACAATCGGTGCCTGTACGGCCCATTGGCCGCCGCCGGATGGCACGAAGAAATTCACAATTCCGGCACTGAGGAAAGTAAAGAGATTGAAGGTCTCGACCGTTGATATTTCAATAAACCAGGTGGAAACCGATGCCGCCAGCCCCGACTGCGCCATCATGCCCATGATGCCCGCGTATAGGGGGAACTGTAGAACAATGCCGGACAGGCCCTTGACCGCCTCATTGACAGCAAAGAGATAACTGGTGGTGGATCGATGTAACAACAGGCCGGAAACAAGAAAAATCAGGTTCAGTGTGTTCAAGCCGACACTGCCGCCATCAAGAAAAAATTCAACCAGGTAGTAACCCCCCAGCAATCCCAGTAGCAAGGTGGGAAGACGGCTGTGTTCGATGCGGTCAGAGGGAGTCTTGATCCTGATGTCTACCTGCTCTGTCTCTCCCAGTTGGCTGGGGTCCACCTCCTGGGTCTCGTGGGCTGGCGGAATCATGAGGCGAAAAATGACTGGTAGGGTGAGCAGCACAACCAGGCAAACCGACAAGACTTCCCAGCTAAAAATGGTTTCCTGCAACGGAATTTCAATGCCCGGCATCAGTGAGCTGAGTACATCGCCATCGGATACCGCAATTTTTAGCGGAATGGACCCCGATAACCCGGCGTGCCATATCACCATGCCCGAGTAGGCTGAAGCGACCAATAGAGGGTAGTGAACACCTTTGACATGACGGGCAATCTCCCTGGCCATCAGCGCGCTGGCAATCAGCCCGAATGCCCAGCTGATCCATCCGCAGATCAGGGCAATAAAGGTCATTAACATAATCGCCTGGCTTGGATTTTTGGCCAGCGTTGCGAGGCCACGCAACACCCGTTTCACCGCGGTCGTCTGTGCCAGAACACTGCCTGTCACCAGACTGATGGTCACCTGCATTGAAAAGACCAGCAGGTTCCAGACCCCATCGCCCCAGTAGTTGGCCATCTGGGAGGGAGACTTTGATTCGCCCAGCATGCCGGCAATAAATACGATAAAGGTGAGGATAATGGCAAAGATGAAAGCATCGGGCAGCCAGCGCTGCATGATGTTGGTGAAAAAATTGGATAGTGTGCGGATCACTTGCATCACCTTTTTGTTATGCGTTATCAGCGAATTGCAATTTTCAGGGCTATTCTAGCCGCTTCAGTCGTTATCTCAAAAATCCAGCGTTCTTAGGGTTGGCAGTGGTAGTAGTGGCCTGAGTCCAGCGCCATCATGCGTAGTGGCCCGCCCCAAACACAACCCGTGTCGAGGGGGTATAGGTTGTCACCAATGGGTTTTCCCTCAAGAGCCGCCCAGTGACCGAAGATGATTTTGAAATGGCGTGTTTTTCGGTGGGTGTGTGCGTACCAGGGGGCAAAGCCCTTGGGTGGTTCCTGGGGTGACGCTTTGGACGTGAGCTCCAGTTGTCCTTCCGTCGAGCAGAAACGCATACGGGTCAGGTAATTGGTGATCAGTCGCCAGCGTAGTGGCGGTAATAGTGCGTTGTGCCACAGGTCCGGTTCGTTGCCGTACATAACTTCAAAGAAGGCCGCGGATTGTTGTTCGTCGGTTAACACCTGGTGCATTTCTTCAGCCAGTGAGAGCGCCTCTTCACGGGACCATTGAGGTGGAATGCCTGCATGAACCAGCAGGTATTCCTCATGAGCCAAGAGCAGTGGTTGTTTTGCAAGCCACTTCAACAGCTCTTCCCTGTCGGGAGCGTCGAGAATGTCATTCAGGGTGTCGGAGGGGTGTGGTTTGCGAACGCCGTGGACCACTGCCAGAAGGTGCAGGTCGTGATTGCCGAGCACAGTGCGGAAAGCATCCCCCAGTTGATAGCAAAAACGTAATGTTTCTAAGGATTGCGGGCCGCGGTTGACCAAGTCGCCAACTGACCAGAGCTGATCCTTTCCCGGATCAAACTTCACAGTCTCCAAGAGCCTTTGCAGGGGGGTGAGACAGCCTTGCAGATCACCTACCACAAAGGTGGTCAATGGATGGCTCCGGGCACAGCCAATAGGAAAGGGGGAATATCCGCGTCAAACATTTCGCCACTGTCGGTGATCATCTGATAGCTGCCTTCCATAGTGCCTGCTTCGGTCTCAAGGATGGCGCTGCTGCTATATTCGTAGTGGTCACCGGGGTTAATTCGCGGGGTCTCGCCGACGACGCCTGGTCCGCGAACCTCTTTAACGCGGGAATTGCCATCGGTGATGAACCAGTGTCTGCTGAGCAGCTTGGACGCTTCTGTGCCGTGATTTTCAATGCGGATATGGTAAGCGAAAGCGTATTTGCCTTGCCCGGGTTCTGATTGCCGGGGTAGGTACTCTGTGGTGACGAGTACAACAATATGGTTCATGTCATCTCCGTCAGTTGGTTACTCAGTTGCACAAAGTCAGCCACACTGAGCTTTTCCGGTCGCAATGACAGGTCAATGTTCAAGGTAGCTAGTTGTTCGGCGTTCACCAGGTGCTTGAGCGTATTGCGTATGGTTTTCCTGCGCTGCTGAAAGCAGGCATTCACCAAGTGTGCCAGTTTTGCAAGATTCTTTGCTGGGTGGGGCGGTTGTGAATAGGGCAGCAGGCGCACGATGGCTGAATCCACTTTGGGTGCTGGGCGAAAGGCACCGGGAGGCACCGGAAATAAGGGCTGTACTTGACTGTGGTACTGCACCATCACACTGAGTCGCCCGTAGTGACTGTCACCAGGAGCCGCGGCGAGGCGGTCTACCACCTCTTTTTGCAGCATAAAGTGCATGTCGTAAATCTTGTCGCTGTAGCTGAGCAGGTGGAACAGCAGGGGTGTTGAGATGTTATAGGGCAGATTGCCGATGATGCGCAGTGGACGGTCAGCTTCATAGAACTGGCTGAAATCTGTTTTCAGCGCGTCGCCCTGATGAATCTGTAAAGAGGGGTGCTGCTGAAATTTTGCCTTGAGTAACGGGATCAGGTCGCGATCCAGCTCAACCACCTTGAGTGTTGGGCAACGGGACAGCACTGGCTCCGTAATGGCTCCCTGGCCCGGTCCAATTTCAATCAGGTTGTCGGTGGGTTTGGGGGCTATGGCGGCAACAATGTTGGCAATGATGTTGGCGTCCACAAGAAAGTTTTGCCCAAAGCGTTTGCGTGCCTGATGGCCGCTGTGTGCACGTTCACTCATCGGCTGGATTCTGCCATGGTTTTGGCGTAGGCGATGGCAGTCAACAGGCTGCCGATGTCAGCCTGGCCTGTACCCGCCAGGTCCAGTGCCGTGCCGTGGTCCACAGATGTGCGAATGATCGGTAATCCCAGTGTGATGTTGACTGCGGCGCCAAAACCTACGTACTTCAATACGGGCAAGCCCTGATCGTGGTACATGGCTAGCACCGCATCGCAGTGAGCCAGGTGTTTGGGGGTAAACAGAGTGTCTGCTGGAAGGGGGCCTTCAAGAGAGAAGCCGGAACTACGTAAGCTGTCCAGCACAGGAATAATGACATCAATTTCTTCCCGTCCCAGGTGCCCGCCTTCGCCTGCATGGGGATTTAGTCCGCAGACAAGAATATGGGGATCTTCGATGCCGAACTTCTGCTTCAGGTCCCGGTGCAGAATGGTGATCACTTCCGTGAGAGAGGCTTGCGATATAGCGCCAGGAACCTGGGCGAGGGGCAGGTGGGTGGTGGCCAGCGCCACACGCAACCCCTCGGTGGCCAGCATCATCACTACACGTGGCGTCTGCGTGAGGTCTGCCAGGAATTCAGTGTGACCACTAAAGGCGATGCCAGCCTCATTGATAATTCCCTTGTGAACGGGGCCTGTTACCATGGCATCCACCAGACCATTCTGGCAATCCGAGGCCGCGGCGGTGAGCGTGTCCAGAACGTAGGGGGCATTATCGGCACAGAGTTGGCCAGGGGTGGCGGTATGGCTAAGCTGCACCGGTCGTACCCAAACCTCACCTTGAGCGGTAGGGCCAGCGATTTCGCCAGTAAACTCCCGGATGCTCAGGCGCAGCCCAAGCTGGTCGGCGCGGGAAAGCAATAATTGCGGGTCGGCATAAACGACCAGTTCGCAGGACTGCGGCTTTTGGGCCAGTTGCACGACCAGGTCAGGGCCAATGCCTGCGGGTTCCCCCGGCGTGATGGCCAGCCTGGTCACAGCTTGATTTCTACAAAGGCCTCGTCGCGAATTTCCTGAAGCCAGATCTGAAGTTCTTCCTCAAATTTACGCTTATGGAGAATATTTTTTGCCTGGCCGCGGCGCATATTCTCACTGAAATCCTGACGCCGCCGTTCTGTGACTTGCAGGATGTGCCAGCCAAATTGGCTGCGAAAAGGTTCGCTGACTTCGTTGAGGGGAATGTTGTTCATCGTGTTTTCAAAATCGGGCACAAATTGACCCGGCACGGACCAGCCCAGGCTTCCTCCAGCCAAGGCAGTTCCAATGTCTTCAGAGTTTTCTCGCGCCAGTTCCGCGAAGTCCGCACCGTTCATAATGTCAGCGCGAATGCCTTCCAGCATGGCCTTGGTTTCTTCTTCTGTGCGAATCTCGTTCGGTTTGATCAGGATATGGCGGACATTGTGTTGCAGCACGATTCTCTCGCTGCCGCCGCGGCGATCATAGAGCTTAAGAATGTGGTACCCGGCGTCGCTGCGAATCGGCACACTGACTTCCCCGGGGAGCAGTTTGTCGGTGGCGGTAATAAAAATGCTGGGCAGCTGGGTGGTTTTACGCCAGCCAAGATCGCCACCCTGCAGGGCGTTTTGTCCTGCAGAATTGGCAATAGCGAGACTTCTGAAATCCGCTCCAGCCTGCAGTTGTTCGAACAGTTCCCGAGCCTTGTTTTCCACCATGGTAACTTCATCGCGGGGTGCGCCAGCGGAAAGAGGCAGAATAATATGACCGAGATTGAGGTCCGGGGAGCTCCATTGCTGTCCTTCTTCGGACTTCAGGAAGTTGTCGATTTCCTGCTCGGAGACATTGATGCGGCGATTAACGAGTCCTTCCTGTACCCGTTTGACAATCATTTCTGTACGCACTTGCTCCCGCAGACGGTTAAGGCTGATACCGCTCTGGTGCGCGTGTTCTACCATCTGGTCTACCGTCATGCCACGGCTTTGCGCCAGTTGAGAGATTGACTGATTGACTTCATCATCACTGATGCGAACTCCTGCGCGTTGACCGCGGCTCAGCTGAATACGTTCCAGGATTAGCCGTTCCAGCACCTGGGGGACCAGAACATCGCCGGGGGGGATTTGGGTGTTGCTGTCTTTCAGCCGCATGTAGATTTCCCGAACGCGTTCATCCAGCTCACTGGCCATGACCACGTCTTCATCGACTATGGCCGCAATGCTGTCAATCAGTACTTCTTCTGCATTGCTGGGGACGGAAGCTCCCCAGAGTACAGCCAGGGTGGCAGCAAAAGGTAAAAATAGGTTACTGCGTAATTTCATGAAGTTGCCTGTAAGAAATTATTCGGTCGGTACATAGCCATAGATGCCATCTTCGAGAAGTGCATCTACTTTTCGGCCGCTGCCAGCCAGTCCCTTGAACTGTATCTGGAAGAAAATGCCATCATCTTCTTCAAGGTCTTCGTCCGGCAGCAGGATGTAGTCATCCCGATCCAACCAGCGACGGGCGAGAAGGCTGAATCGCCAGCAGCAGCTGTCATATTGGAAACCAAAAAACGTCTCAAGTTCACGGCTGTTGGTCAGATCGAAATTGTGCTTGGCGATCAGGCTCCAGTTGCGACCGATGGGTAGCATGGTGGAGAAGTCGGCCTGTTCGATATCCGTATCAATGATTTCATTGCCAACAATGCGAGGAATCCTGCGATTGAAGCGGTAGCTGACATTAAACAGGCGGTTGTTCCTGTCGTTGTAACGGAGGCTGGCGGTGCCCCTGTCCAGCTGGCTGTCATCTTCGTCGTAGAGCAGGTCGGCCTGGGCTCGCCAGTTTTCGCTCAGGCGCAGGGCAATTTCTGCTGCGTAGGCTGATTCATCACTGAGCATGTCGGTGGCCACTTCACGCTGCGCAGCTGAAAGGCTGTCGGGATCACCCAGTGCTTTCAGGAAGGCCTTGTTCAGTGTGGGGTCGAGGGTGACGTATCTGTCATCCAGGTAGAAAATCTGGCCAAAACTGGCTCGCAGCCACTCTACGCCGGTATTCTGATCAATCAGGCGGCTGGTGAGACCCACAGAAATCTGCTCGGTATCGCCAATGCGGTCGCCACCGGTAAAGCGATCATCGCGGAACAGTTGGCTATAGCTGAAGGTCATCAGCGAGGTATCAAAGTCCGGAATGTCGCTCTGGTCCTCGTATTTGGTGTGGACCATGTACACCCGCGGTTCCAGAGTCTGGGTAAAGCCCTGCAGCCAGGTGGTGTCCCGCTCCAGGTAGATACCGGCATCAATGACTCCGGTTGGGACGGTGACAGACGGACTGTCATCATTCTGCCCCATGATGGGGTCGTCCAGGTTATAGGTCAGGTGCCTGACTTTGGCGGTGGGGCGGAAATAGCCCCAGGCCCATTGCTTGTCCCAGGTAACACTGTAATTTAGACGCAGACGCTCACCGGTGACGAAGGTGCCGAGGTCGTCCTGCATATAGGTGTTGGTCGGCGCCAGGTTGTCATCGTCATCGTGGTCGAAATAGGTGTACTGGTTGTCGAGGTTGACCACGAAGTCGCCGAAGCGGTAATCGCCATTGGCATCCACGCGGGGTAGTTGTTTGTATTGCTCGATGCGGTCAAAGTCATCGTTAAGCGTCTGGAATTTTTGTCCCTTGATGTTGAAGAACCAGTGGTCCAGACGATAGCTGGTGGAAGCCACCTGTTTCAGGTGAGTCTGGCTGTTGACTTCCAGGGTGGTATTGTCCAGATCACGGAAGTAGTCACTGTCGCTGACTTTGGTGTAATCAACAAGCGTGCTCCAGCGTTTGCCGAAGCCACCTTCGTGATCAACACTCACGAGCCATCGGTCTTCGCCCTCGTAGTTGCGATCACCGGTAATAACATCGGGTTCTTCATCGTCGTCATCTCCGCCGTCATCATCGGAGAGAAATGCTCCGCCCAGCACCGTGTTGGTCAGTTTCGACAGATGGCGCAGCTCGACTTCAGCCATCGGGCCGCGCTCCTGAATGTAACGGGGCGTGATGGTGGCATCGTAGTTAGGTGCCAGGTTCAGATAAATGGGCTGCGCGAAATCAATACCGTTCTCATCGCCAAATTGAAAGCTGGGGAACAGCAGGCCCGAGGCGCGCCGGTCATCAATGGGGAAGCGCAGCCAGGGCGCGTACATGATGGGAATGTCTTTGACTTCCAGGCGAACATGTTTCGCGTGGGCAATACCGGTTTCGGGGTTGATATCAACCTCGGAGCTGACCAATTGCCAGGCATTACTGCCAGGTTCGCAGGTGGTATAGGTGGCATTGTCGATATAGAACACGGCATCGCGGCGATTCATTTGGGTCGCGGTGCCACGCACATTGGATTCGTGCAACAGGTAGGTTGCGTTATCGATGGTGACGTCCTTGGTGTCCATGTTGATCTGCGCATGGTCACCGGTGAGTAACAAGCCGGGTTCGCGGAACTGAACATCGCCATCCAGGTCGACCGTTCGGGTGTTTTGGTCGACGGTGGCATTCTGGCTGCGTACCTGACGATACCCCTGGGTCAGTTGTACCTTGCCACGCAGGTGCGCGACATTTTCCTGTTCCACCTCTGTGGTTTCAGATGCCACCCGGAGGGGGGCGTCTGCAGGGTCCAGGTCACTTTCAGGGTAGTCCCGCGGGGGTTCTACATAAGCGCCACAGCATCCCGGTGCCATGGTTTTCTGTTGTTCTTCGGTCAGCGCATCCTGTTCCACCCAGTCCAGGTTGCGGGCCAGTTCTACTTTGGGGGCATCATCATCGGGCTCTGGCTCATAGGCTTCCGGCTCGGGGTGGGTGGGACGGGAGAATGTCCTGCCGGGTAAGGAGCGCTCACCACATTGCCACTCACCACTAGGCGAAGCTTTACATTCCCACTGCATTTTGCCCGAGCTGCTTTCTGCATGAATTGAAGGAGCTAACAGCAATCCGGAGAGAATCAGAGTGGATGTTTGTACAAACTGTGAACGCATAGCTTGGTAGAGCCTGGTGCGGAAATGACTCGGTGTTGTTGGCATTCTTATGATCCGTGATCTCTCTGGCGGGCAGTGGCTTTAACGCGACGGTACATTTTACCCATTCTGCGACATCATGCGAGGGTTTGGGGTAGAATGAGGCACCTTTTTTCTACCAGTTCCTTCAAATATGGCTGCTGATTTGAGCCTCCCAGAATGGGTGGAAAGCTATCTGCCTGATCAATACCGACCTATCACGCCGCTTTCCCTACAATCCCTTAGCGGCGATGCCGGCTTTCGCAACTATTACCGGGTGAGCTGCCAGCCCTCGTTACTGGCGGTTTCCGCACCTCCAGAGCATGAAAACAACGAGGCCTTTGTCAATATTGCTTTGCTGCTCAAGGCCCAGGGTGTTCATGCGCCACAGATTATTGCCGTGGATTTCGAGCGGGGCTACCTGTTGCTGGAGGATTTTGGGGACCAGCTGCTGTTGCCCTTGCTTAATGAAAAGACAGTGGATGTACTTTATACAAAAGCCGAGTCGACACTGCTGGCTATTCAGCAGATTGACGTTGCCGGTCATTCGATACCGATTTATGACCACTCGAGACTGTTATCGGAAATGAACCTGTTTCCAGAGTGGTTTGTTACGCAGTTGCTGGGTGTCGAGCTCTCCGATTCTGAGCAACAGCTGATAGCCTCTACGTTTGAAGTGCTTGTGGAGAGTGCGTTGTCACAGCCAGCGGTTCTGGTGCACCGGGATTATCATTCCCGCAACCTGATGTTGTTGAGTAACAGTGATATTGGCGTGATCGATTTTCAGGATGCGGTCACAGGTCCGTTCACATATGACTTGGTGTCCCTGTTGCGGGACTGCTATATTCGTTGGCCCGCTGGAGAGGTTTCTAGGCGGGCGCTTAATTATTATCTGCGTGCATTAGCTGCCGGCATCGCTACCCCGGTGTCCGACAAGCAGTTTTTTCGCTGGTTTGATCTGATGGGGTTGCAGCGGCATATCAAGGTCCTGGGTATTTTTGCCCGCCTGTTTTTGCGTGATGGAAAGGCGGGCTACCTCAATGACTTGCCTCTCGTTATCCGCTACACCCTGGAACAGCTGGACTCCTATTCGGAGCTGAAAGACTTTAGAGCCTGGTTTGAGCAGCGGGTGTTGCCTGTTGCAGAAAGCCAGTCCTGGTATCAGCCCTGGCAGCAGGCCGGTGACTCGCAACGGGAACTACTATGAAAGCTATGATTCTGGCCGCCGGATTTGGCGAACGCCTTCGTCCCCTGACCAATGACACCCCAAAACCGCTGTTAAAAATTGCCAACAAACCCCTGATTCAATACCACATAGAGCGCCTGGCAGCAGCCGGAGTCCGAGACCTGGTGATCAATACCTCCTGGCTCGGTGACCAGATCGAGTCGTTTCTGGGAGATGGTTCCCGGTTTGGTGTGGACATCAAGTGGTCCAGAGAAAGTGATCCACTGGAGACTGGCGGTGGTATCCGTCGGGCCTTGCCTCTGTTAGGTGGAGAACCGTTCCTGGTCGTCAACGGTGATGTCTGGACGGATTACCCGTTGCAGAATTTGGTGCAAAGGGAGTGGACTGAGGAAATGGATGCCCACCTCGTGTTGGTTCCCAATCCTGCCCATCACCCCAACGGGGATTTTGTCCTGGATAGCCAGCAGTGTGTCCGTTATCCCACAGAGGATCAGGCGACTTTCACGTTCAGCGGTATCAGCGTGATGAGGCCGGAAATCTTTGCCATGTACAGCTCGGCCAGTGAGCGTTTTCCAATCCGTGAAGTGTTGGCAGGGGGTATTCGCGATGGTTATGTGAGTGGTGAGGTATTTACGGGGACCTGGTGGGATGTGGGTACCTTGGAGCGCCTCGAAGCCCTCAATACGCTGGTAACTGGTTCGGCGGTGGTGCCCGGAAAAAAGACACTACTGAAGGCCGGCTAGTCTGACGGTTTTTTTTCTTCAGGAGATTCGTGCTGTTCCTGAGTATCAGACGGCTTTTCCTGTTCCTGGGCGAAATGCAGCGCCATTTCGAATGCCTGGTCGGTAAATGCCAGTACTTTGCTGAAACCCTCGTCTGAAAGTTTGCGGGCGGCGTCGCGGTTGCGGTAGATTTTCAGCAGTTGGACTTCTCTCTCCGCCGTGATGACCAGGCGGTCGATGCCAATTTTTTCCAACAGCTCCGAAACACGCGGGCTGTAGGTCCGCACATATTTGACGATGAACGGCAGCGGATCATTTCGGGAATAGAGGGATGCCAGCCTCAGAATGATCTCCAGGGGGAGTGCCGCTTTCCCCTCTTCCACCGCTTTGAGCAGGCTCGGGTCTTTCAGGTCGATGGCGCTGGCCAGTTCGTTAATGGTGAGTCCGGCAACCTCCCTGAGGTCTCGCAATGACCGCCCGGCTTTACCCATGCGCTCCAACTGCTCCGGTGTTTGCATAATGGTTTTGGCAGCCTGATCACGGGTTTTTTCGGCGGCGTATTTCAGTGCTGATGTGGATAGCTCCTTCCATCCATCCAGGAAAACACTCAAGCCTTCAAGTGCGCTCACTTCCTCTTCTTTGGGGTTATCGGGCTGTTTGCTCATGGGCTATCCTCGGTGAAAAGCGCCGCCATACCATGGCAGTATATACAAACTTCGGTACGGGGTTGATTTGCTGTAACTTGTGTCACGGAGTTTGTTCAATACGGTATTTGAATGAGGGGTAAACAATGAGATCTGTTTGGCGGTGGAGTTTTGTGGGCAGCCTCTGCGCCGTGCTGGTTATTATGTTGTTACCTTCGGGGCATGGAAGCATGCTGCCAGGGCAGGACAAGGTACTCCATGGTGTCACTTTCTTGCTGCTGTATTTGCTGGGCGCCAAAGCATTTCCCCAGGCGGGTTATCGGAACAAGCTGCTTGTGGGGCTGCTGGGCTACGGTATTGCGATTGAGTTGCTGCAAGGACTGAGTGGTTACCGATCAATGGAAGCCTGGGATGCAGTGGCGGATATGGCGGGATTACTGGTGGGGTGGTTATGGGTGCTCAAAAAGCAACCATCCCAGGGCTGTTGTGGTTAATCCCTGAGTGCCAGGCGCAAATTGGCAGGCTGTAATACCGGGCTGCCGCAAAACATCAGGGTCAGGGTAGTCAGGTCATCCCAGGGGTTGGCTGTGCGCATGCCCTTGATAGCCCGATCGATGCCGCCGGCCAGTCGCAGCATCTGTTTCAGGTGATTGATCGGCAGGCGCTTTAGGGCCATCTTCACTGGACGCTTGCGCTTTTCCCAGACGCCGAGATTTTTTAGCACCCAGTCCATGTGGTCGCCCGCATCCAATGATTCCCTGGCTTTGATCAGGGTGCGCAATTCACGGGCCAGGGCCCACAGAATCACCGTTGCATCGGTGCCCTCGTCTCTCAAGCCTCTGAGGTTGCGGCTGGCCCCCTGGGCATCCCCTTCCAGGGCCTTGTCGACCAGGGCAAATACGTTAAAGCGGGCGCTGTCCGCTACCACGGTAGACATTGTTGCGGCATCGACTTCACCCTCCGGCAGCAGAAGTTTCAGCTTTTCGATTTCCTGCACGGCGGCTAGCAGATTGCCTTCCACCCGGTCGGCCAGAATGTCCACAGCCTGCCTGCTGGCTTGTATGCCAGCCTGCTGCAGTCGTTTGCCAATCCAGGCCGGTAGCTGACCCGGAGGTACGGGCCACGCCTGGATAAAGACTCCGGCAGCTTCGATGCTTTTAACCCATTTGCTGCGGGTGGCAGCACTTTCCAGTTTGGGGGTGATGATCAGTAACAGGTTGTCAGGGCTGGGGTTGGCTGCATATTCCTGCAATACCCTGGAGCCCTTGTCCCCGGGTTTGCCATTGGCAATGCGCAGTTCAATGATTTTTTTTTCAGCGAACAGGGACAAGCTGTTGGCTTCGGTGAGTACGGTGTCCCAGTCGAAGCCCGGCTCGGCGTGGAGTAATTCGCGCTCGTTAAAGCCTTCGGCACGTGCTGTATTGCGAATATGGTCGGCAGCCTCCTGAGCTAGTAGGGGTTCATCACCGCTAATCAGGTAGACAGGGGCCAACGGCCCCTGGGCAAGGTGTTCGGAAAGCTGCTCAGTGCGCAGCCGCATCTTGCTCCGCCGATGTGCTGGAGGCGGCCGGACGATTGGCGATGGCATTCAAGCGGATAATGATCTGGCGTACCAGGTCGTCACGCATTTCCCGCTTCAGCATCTCCGCTTCACCCTCTTTCGATTGCACATCGTTTTCATCGAAGTCGAAATAACGTTCTGCCGTGAGTGTTGATCTGGGCAACAGGGTTTTACCATTACCGTCGAGAATCATCATGGTCACGTTTTCCGTCAACTGGTACTCGGAGACTCTGGCGCTGACACTAACAGAGCCGGTGCGGCGTCGGCTGCTTTGGTCAAGGATCACTACGCTGTACTGGGCTTTTGTGGCATTGTTTTCCACAACGACATCGTTGGCCTCCAGTGACCTGCTAAGGGACTCGTAGAAGTCGTTGAAGCGGTCTGCTGCACTGATGTGCACGCTGGAAATGTTGTTGACTTGTGCCGTGCCGCGCAGGTGCCAGCCACAACCTGAGAGGGTGGCGGCAACCAATAGACCTGTGATCAGCAGGCAGCTCAATTTTTTCATGGATAATCCTTAACGTCTTGCTCGCTCGCCCTGATTTGGCGGCTCTCAATTGGCAACAATATTCACCAGCTTGTTGGGAACGACGATTACTTTACGGATGGTTTGGCCTTCCGTAAAGCGAAGAACGTTCTCGTGGGCCAGCGCTGTTTCTTCGATGGACTCTCGGCTGGCCTCGACCGCGACATCAATCTGTGCCCGCAGCTTGCCGTTAACCTGAACCGCCATCTGGATAGTGCTCTTCACCAGCGCCGCTTCATCGACAACCGGCCAGGGGCTGTCGAGCAGTTCTTCGCTGTGTCCCAGAGCGTGCCAGAGTTGATGGGAGATATGGGGAACGATTGGCGCCAGTAGCAACACCGCAGCATCCAGGGCTTCTCTTTCCACTGCGAGACCATTGGCGGATTCCCTGTCAGACAGGCGGTTAAGCTCGTTGAGTAACTCCATTACGGCAGCAATGGCAGTGTTAAATGTTTGCCGGCGACCGTAATCATCGCTGACTTTGGCGATGGTTTCATGGGTTTTACGGCGCAGGTCTTTATGATTTTGCTCAAGGGCCTCGGCATTCAGCGGGGCTGGTGCGCCAGCTTGCAAGTGCCCATGGACCAGCTTCCAGAGCTTGCGCAGAAAGCGGTGAGCGCCTTCAACACCACTGTCGCTCCATTCCAGTGATTGCTCCGGTGGGGCGGCAAACATGGTGAATAGGCGTACGGTGTCGGCACCGTACTGGTCAATCAGTTGCTGTGGGTCGACGGTATTGCCCTTGGACTTGGACATTTTGGCGCCGTCTTTCAGGACCATGCCCTGACAGAGCAGTTTGGTGAACGGCTCGTCTGAAGAGAGCAGGCCCTCGTCGCGCATCAGCTTGTGAAAAAAGCGGGCATATAACAGGTGCAGAATGGCGTGCTCAATACCTCCGACATACTGATCAACAGGCAGCCAGTAGTTGGCCGCGGCGCTGTCCAGCATGCCGTCCTGATAATCGGGGCAGGTATAGCGGGCGTAATACCAGCTGGATTCCATAAAGGTGTCAAAGGTATCAGTTTCGTGCTCAACAGGGTTGCCGTTCAGCTCCGCTTTGCGCCACTGGGGATCGGCTTTGATGGGTGATTGTACGCCATCCATTTCCACATCTTCCGGCAGCAACACCGGTAGCCTGTCGGCCGGAACCGGAATTTCACCGCCATCCGGGAGATTAAACATGGGAATCGGCGCGCCCCAGTAGCGCTGCCGGGAAACACCCCAGTCCCGCAACCTGTAGTTGGTCACGATTTCTCCACAGCCTAAAGCTTCAAGCTTGGCGGCGATGGCATCAAAGCCCTCGGCGGGTGTCAGGCCATTGAAATCTTCTGAATTCACCATCGATACGTCATTTGCCTTGGAGGCATACCACTCGCTCCAATTTTGCGGGTCGAAGTGATGGTTACCACTATCGGTATGCTCAAAAACCTGCTTTATGGCGAGTCCATGCTTGTTGGCAAATTCGAAATCCCGTTCGTCGTGGGCCGGCACGGCCATAATGGCGCCGGTTCCATAATCCATTAGCACATAATTGGCGACCCATACCGGTACGGGCTCTCCAGTGATGGGATGCAGGGCATTCAGGCCGGTCGCCATGCCTTTTTTCTCCATGGTGGCCATATCGGCCTCTGCCACGGATTGGGTTTTGCAGCTCTGGATAAATTCCGCCAGCGCCGGATTGTTTTTGGCCAGAGCCAGGGCGATGGGGTGCTCGGCAGCGATACTCGCGTAGGTGACGCCCATTAGCGTATCGGGTCGAGTAGTGTAGACCGCAAAGCTGTCGATACCTGCAACAGGGCTGTCCAGGTTAAAGCTGAATTGCACGCCACGGCTTTTGCCGATCCAGTTGCGCTGCATGGTGCGCACCTGTTCGGGCCAGCCATCAAGCCTGTCCAGGTCGTTTAACAATTCTTCGGCGTAGTCGGTGATCTTGATAAACCACTGGGGTATTTCCTTGCGCTCAACAGTGGTATCGCAGCGCCAACAGCAGCCATCAATGACCTGTTCGTTGGCCAGAACTGTCTGGTCATTGGGGCACCAATTTACTGCGGCCGTTTTTTTGTAGACCAGGCCTTTCTCGTAGAGCCGGGTGAAAAACCACTGTTCCCAACGATAGTACTCAGGCTTGCAGGTGGCTAACTCACGTGACCAGTCATAACCAAAGCCCAGGCGCTTGAGCTGGGCTTTCATGTAGTCAATGTTTTCGTACGTCCATTTGGCCGGCGCTGTCTGATTCTTGATGGCAGCATTTTCGGCCGGCAGGCCAAAGGCATCCCAACCCATGGGTTGCAGCACGTTTTTCCCCAGCATGCGCTGGTAACGTGCAATGACATCGGCAATCGTATAGTTGCGAACATGGCCCATATGCAGCTTGCCACTGGGGTAGGGAAACATGGCAAGGCAGTAATATTTTTCCCGGTCTGGCTGTTCAGTGACATTAAACGCGCCACTGTCGTGCCAGTGTTGCTGGGCGATTGTTTCAACTTCTAGGGGGTGGTATTGCTCTTTCATTGTTTGTCTTGGTGGTTGGGCCCAGGGCCGGAAAAGCCGCCAATTATAGGCTAAAGGGAACAGCAGACACAGCCCGATTGCTACTCGTCGTCAATAGCCTGCTTCAGTGACGGTTGCCGCTGCGTTGCTGGGTAAACGCAGCCATAAGAAGTGTCAGCAGGCACAGTGCCAAAACAGGCAAAGAACCTCTCTCTGTGAAGGGGGTAGTGCCGCGTTTTGGGGTCAGGTAGCCGCTGAGTGTTTGCCTGGAGTAGGCGGGAGCTTTGGCGACCACTTCCCCCTGGCTACTGATCAATGCTGTGATGCCATCGTTGGTAGCGCGAATTAAGGGTTTGCGGTTTTCCATGGCACGCATACGCGCCATCTGAAAGTGCTGGTGGGGGCCGATAGAGCGACCAAACCAGGTGTCGTTGCTTACTGTCAGCAACAGGTTGGTCTCCCGGGCAGAGCGGGCAACTAGGTCCTGGAAGACAATTTCGTAACAAATGGCAGTACCGATGGCGATGCCGTTGGCGGTAATGGGAGCTTGTGTCGCAGGGCCGGGGCTGAATGCCGACATCGGCAGATCAAAAAAGGCGATGGTACCCCTTAGCCAGCGCTCGAAGGGAACATATTCCCCAAATGGCACCAGGTGCTGTTTGTGATAAGTACCGCTGGCGATGCCCAGTCCGATGACAGAATTGAAGTACTGCTGGCCGAATGCGCGGGTTGGTATGCCAGTGATCAAACCAGTGTCCTGATCAATGGCTTCAGCTGCCATCTCTTTTAAAAATGGTTTTACTTCGTCGGAAAAAGCCGGAATAGCTGATTCAGGCCAGATCACCAAGTCTGCTCCAAGGAGCGGCTCAGTCTCTTCTCGGTATAGCGTCAGTATGTTGTTCAGCTGATCACTGTCCCACTTTACGTTCAGGGGGAGTGCTGGCTGCAGGATGCCGATTCTGAGCGGTTCCCCTACGGGCCGGGTCCAGGTTTCATTTTGTAAATACCAGCCTCCCAGCCAGAATAGCGCAATCAGAACAGCAAAATTGCTCAGGGTGAACTTCTGGCGGGGCAACACAATAATGCCTATCAATGAGCCGCTCAGCGCCGCAACCCAGCTGATGCCGAGAACTCCGGCAATGGGTGCCCAGCCAGATAGCCAGGTGTCGAGATGGCCGTAGCCCAGGTATAGCCAGGGAAAGCCGCTGAAGATCCAGCCACGCCACCATTCCCCCAATACCCAAATCGCGGGGAAAGTGATCACCATCATGCCCGCATGTCGGTTGAGCCCTGCACCGTAAAGTGTGAAGGGCACTGCAAATACCAGCGCCAGAGCGATGACAAACAGGCCGGTAAGTAATGAAGCCAGTAATACGGAGGCCTGGCCATGATCGTGAATGCTGACAAACACCCAAGAGGCGCCGCAACCAAACAGGCCTAGTCCGTAACAGAAGCTTCGCCAGAAAGAGGCGTTTGATGACAGCTGGCGGAGCAGGATTAGAAGGCCGGCTATCGACAGAAGGCCAACGGGCCACCAGTTCCAGGGCGCCATTGAAAAGGGCAGCATGACACCGAACAGCAGGGCGGCAATATGGCCTTTAAGGCCGGGATGCGAGGGGGTTGTGGCCATGGTGAATGGTCGTCCCTGAAGGA
Source organism: Porticoccus litoralis (assembly GCF_030676955.1). Classification (NCBI taxonomy): domain Bacteria; kingdom Pseudomonadati; phylum Pseudomonadota; class Gammaproteobacteria; order Cellvibrionales; family Porticoccaceae; genus Porticoccus; species Porticoccus litoralis. The sequence goes on from NZ_JAUUUU010000002.1 coordinate 35,555, forward strand.
GTGGGTGGCTTAGTTGGCAATGCTCATTTCAAGCAGTTTCACCTGGCGACTGTCCCCTTCGGCGACGCGAAAAAGAAAATTGTCGACCCTGACGGATTCATCCACTTTTGGCATGCGGCCAAAAGCCTGGACGATAATACCGCCGATGGTGTCAAAATCTTCATCGCTGATACCGGTATCGAAATATTCGTTAAAATCTTCAATCGGGGTCAGTGCATCGACGAGATACGTCTTATCCGATTGCGGCCTGATCATGGCCCCTTCGTCTTCGTCAGTCTCGTCTTCGATATCCCCGACAATTTCCTCGAGGATGTCTTCAATAGTGATCAGGCCTGCAATGCCGCCATATTCATCGACTACAATGGCCATGTGATAGCGTTGTTCTCGGAATTCCCTTAACAGAACATTGAGTCGCTTGCTCTCTGGGATAATAGTAGCGGGGCGGACGACTTTTGCCATGTCGAAGTTCTCCCGCCCGGTGAGAACCAGTGGCAATAATTCCTTGGCCAACAGGATTCCAGTAATATCGTCAGCATTGTCACCGATAACCGGAAAGCGAGAGTGGCTGGAGTCGATGACCAGCTTGAGGATGTCTTCCAGGCTGGCGTCGTGCTGGATAACCACCATCTGGGAACGTGGGATCATGATTTCCCGGACCTGTTGATCCGAGACATGCAATGCCCCCTCAATAATTTCGAGGGCATCGTGATCGATAATCTTGTTTTCGTAAGCAGCCCGCAGAGTACCTGCGAGCTCATCCCGTGATTGCGGCTCACCGGAGAATGCGTTGGCCAGTTTGCCCAGCCAGGTTTTTTCCTGTGAGCTACTCGAATCGTCGTCAGTCATTTGGGTTCTTCAATTGCTCTTGGATAGGGTCTCTTCGTAAGGAGGAGGAAATCCTAGGCCTACAAGTATATTGGTTTCAAGTGTTTCCATCACTTCTGCATCGTCATCTTGTACATGGTCGTAGCCGATCAGGTGCAGGCAGCCATGAATAACCATATGCGCCCAGTGGGCCTCAGCAGTTTTGGTTTGCTGGATGGCTTCCTGCTCGACCACCGGCGCGCAGATGACCAAGTCACCCAACAGCGGCAGATTGAGTTCATCCGGAAGGTCAGCCGGAAACGATAATACATTAGTGGGGCCGGTTTTGTGACGGTAATGCTCGTTGAGCTCGGCGCTCTCGGCTTCATCAACGACTCGAACGCTTAATTCCAGCGCCCTGTCAATGTCGTTGAGAGCGGCAGATGCCCATTGGAATATCTGGTCCTCGTTTGGCACCCTAACAGCAGAGGAGACGTTCTCCATATCCAGGGTGAGTTCCGTCACGGTTGTTCGTCGCCTGCCTCACTCTCATGGATGTCATAGGCATCTACAATCTGCTGGACGAGGGGGTGGCGGACCACATCCTTGGAGCCGAAGAAAGTGAAGCTGATATCCTCAACGTCCTTCAGGACCTGGCACACATGCAGCAGGCCTGACTGGCTGCGGCGGGGCAGGTCAATTTGTGACGTGTCACCGGTAATGACCGCAGTGGAACCAAAGCCGATACGCGTCAGGAACATTTTCATCTGCTCACGGGTGGTGTTCTGGCTTTCGTCGAGAATAATGTAGGAATTGTTCAGCGTGCGGCCCCGCATATAGGCCAGTGGTGCCACTTCAATCACGTTGCGGTCGATCAGTTTGGCGACGGTCTCAACGCCGAGCATCTCATACAACGCGTCGTATAGCGGGCGCAGATAAGGATCGACTTTCTGGCTCAGGTCTCCGGGTAAAAAACCCAGCTTCTCACCTGCTTCAACGGCAGGGCGCACCAGCAGGATGCGTTCGACTTCATCACGCAACAGCGCTTCTACTGCACAGGCGACCGCCAGGTAGGTTTTACCCGTACCCGCAGGCCCGACGCCAAAGTTGATATCGTGGGTCTGTATAGCCCGAACATATTTCTGCTGGCTCGCCCCTCGCGGCTTGATGTTGCCTTTCTTGGTGCGGATGACGGTAAAGCTTTCCACGTTTTCTCCATTGGGGGCATGTATCGGGGTATTGGCAGCATAGTTTTCCATAGGCATCTCTGTGTTGGATTGCTGGATGGCAAGATGAACCTGATCGGGTGTCAGATCGCCGTTGCTGTTGGTTTCCTGATAAAGGTTGTGTAGCAGCTTTCCGGCCGCCTGGGTTGTTCTGTTGTCACCATAAAGTGCAAAGACATTGCCGCGGTTACGAATTTCAATATTCAACCGCTGTTCTATTTGTTTAAGGTGTTCGTCGAATTGGCCGCAGAGTGTTGCAAGTCGTCGAGTATCGCTAGGCTCGAGAGTAATGGTGTGTACTGCTGTCAGTTTATTCAAATTTGCCAATAGGCCGCCCTCTGCGGCAGTGACTTTTACTTAGCATATCCCCTTTGGTAAGACCTGCAAATACTTTTAAGCGGTGTTTATATACAAAAATACGGGCAACTAGGAATTTTTATATATTTTCAGGTTATTTGTGGGTTATGCCAGCATGCCCCGTAACGAATTGGGCAGGGCTTCTGTAATGGCAAGTTCTACAAATTGGCCGATCAGGCTGTGGTCCTGGCTGGGGAAATTCACCACCCGGTTATTTTCTGTGCGGCCCTGGAGCTGGCCGGGGTCCTTCTTGGATATGCCGGTCACCAGAACGGACTGCTGGCTGCCGACCATCTCTTCACTGATACGCATGGCGTTCTGGTTGATACGGTTCTGCAAAATTTGCAGGCGCTGTTTTTTCACTGCTTCAGGGGTTTCATCTGGAAGATCTGCGGCAGGGGTGCCGGGCCGGGCGCTGTAGATAAAACTGAAACTGTGATCAAAGCCGATATCGTTAATCAGCTTCATGGTGTCCTCAAAATCTTTCTCCGTTTCTCCCGGGAAGCCCACAATGAAATCGGATGAGATGCTGATGTCCGGGCGGATTTGCCGTAACTTTCGAATTTTTGACTTGTATTCAAGGGCGGTGTGCCCGCGCTTCATGGCAGCCAGCACCCGATCAGAACCACTCTGCACTGGAAGGTGTAGGTGGCTGACCAATTCTGGAACCTGGGCATAGACTGCAATCAGGCTGTCGGAGAACTCAACCGGATGAGATGTGGTGAAACGAATACGGTCAATGCCGTCGATATCCGCCACATAGGTGATCAGTTCAGCCAGGTCGCAGATATGGCCGTCGGGCATTTCTCCACGGTAGGCGTTCACATTCTGGCCCAGCAAATTGATTTCGCGGACACCTTGCTTGGCCAGATGAGCGACTTCGGCCAGAACATCCTCAGCGGGACGACTGACTTCCTCGCCACGGGTATAGGGCACCACGCAGAAGGTGCAGTATTTTGAGCAGCCTTCCATTACTGAGACAAAAGCGCTGACACCGTCGGCATCCGGTTGGGGCAGTCGGTCAAACTTTTCGATTTCCGGGAAGCTGATATCGACAATGGTTGTGCCGTCACCCTGTTTTCTCTCGGACAGCATTTCCGGCAGTCTGTGCAGGGTTTGGGGGCCAAAGACGAGGTCCACATAGGGTGCACGTTTGGCGATGGCCTCACCTTCCTGGCTCGCCACGCAACCGCCGACGCCAATGACGAGGTCGGGATTTAATTCTTTCAGGTGTTTCCAGCGGCCCAACTGGTGAAATACCTTCTCCTGCGCTTTCTCGCGAATGGAGCAAGTATTAAGCAGGATGACGTCGGCTTCTTCCGGATTGTCCGTTGACACCATCTGATAGCTATCACCCAGCAGATCACGCATACGCGATGAATCGTACTCATTCATCTGGCAACCGTGGGTCACAATGTGCAGCTTTTTAACGTTCTCTTCAGGCATGGTGAGGACAAGTGTTTAATTTATGGGCAATTGCTCGGGTCGCGCATTATAGCGATGGACGTGGAGGAAGCCCATACACATCGGGGTGATTGGATGAAATTTGCACAAATTGTGGTATTCTCTCGCCCCCTTGAATAACCGTTGGACAGACAAGCGACATGGCTTCAGCTCCCATCTACAAAATCATGTTTCTCAACCAGGGCGAGATGTATGAAATCTATGCTCGGCAAGTCTACCAGAGCGATCTCTGGGGATTTCTTGAGGTTGAAGAGTTTGTGTTTGGCGAGCGCTCACAAATGATCGTTGACCCGGCCGAAGAAAAACTCAAAACTGAATTTGCATCGGTGAAACGAAGCTTTATTCCTCTGCATGCCGTGGTGCGTATTGATGAAGTGGAAAAGGAAGGCGCTTGCAAGGTGAGCGAGGTAAAAGGTACCGGCAATATTACGCCGTTCCCTTACCCCAATCTGGTGCCAAACCCGAATAAAGGCGACTGAACAATATCAGGGTTCGCGAATAAAAAGGGCAGCTAAAGCTGCCCTTTTTATTGGTCATTTCTTGGGTGCCGCTGTTAGCTAGCCGGCCTGAAGGCGCTGGCTGACCGATGCCAGCTTGACCGAGTTGCAGAAGACGGCCATGGCCTTGTCGATATCCTCAACAGTGGGGAAAGAAGGGGCCAGGCGAATATTGCAGTCCTGTGGATCTTTGCCATAGGGGAAGGTTGCGCCAGCAGGGGTGAGCTTGACACCTGCTTCTGCTGCCAGTTTCACTACTTCACTGGCCAGCCCCGGACGGGTGTCAAAGGAAATAAAGTAGCCGCCCTCAGGGGTGCTCCAGCTGCCCAGATCAGAATCCGCAAAATTTTTCTGCAAGTGGTCCAGAACGCAGGCAAAGCGAGGCTTCAGCAATTCTGCATGCTTGATCATATGAGCGCGCAATTGTTGTACGTTGCTGATGACACGGAGATGGCGCAGTTGATTTACCTTGTCCGGGCCGATGGTGGCGATTCCCAGATGGTTTTTCATGGCCTTCAGATTGACGGCCGAAGCGGCCATAAAGGCAACCCCAGCCCCGGCAAATGTGACTTTTGAGGTAGAGCCGAACTGTAGCACCGAGTCTTCAGTGCCTGCTTTTCGGCAATAATCCATGATATTGGGCAGCTCCGCAGGATCATCTGTCAGGTCGTGAACCACATAGGCATTGTCGTAGAAAATACGGAAATTATCGGCAGCAATGGTGCCCAGATTGGCCAGCCGTTCTACCGTCTCGGCGCTGTAGATACAGCCCGTTGGGTTGGAATATTTGGGGACGCACCAGATGCCTTTGATGGACTGGTCGTTACGGACCAGAGACTCAACCACATCCATGTCAGGGCCGTTGTCATCCATGGGCACATTGACCATTTCAATGCCAAGTTCTTCGCAAATGGCAAAATGGCGGTCATAGCCGGGAACCGGGCAGAGGAATTTTACCTTGTCCTCGTTACGCCATGCCGATGTGGGACCGGTGAAGCCAAATTGCCAGCCAAACAGGGCTGAGAAATACATTAAGGTCAGGCTGCTGTTGCCGCCGACCAGAATGTCTTCGGCTTTGACGCCGAGAATATCCGCGGCCAAGGCCTTCATGCCGGGGAGTCCATCAATGCCGCCGTAGTTGCGGGTGTCCGTGCCGTCGTCGGCGATATAGTTGCCTTTCAGAGCTCCATCCAGGTCATTGGCCAGGGATAGCTGGCTGGCAGAGGGTTTGCCTCTGGTTAGGTCCAGATTGAGACCTCCTGCCACAAAAGACTGGTGGTTGGTGGTAAGTTCTTTATGCCATTGTTGCAACTGCTCGCGGGTTGCCTGTTCGACGTACACTTGATTTCCTCGTAAACGGGGTGATTGATAGGTGTCTTCCGGTTCAGTTCAACAGCCTATGGGTTGTTGATGGCGCTGGGTCAGCCGATAAAACGGGTACATTGTAATACATTCACCTGTTGACCACCTCTCTCGTTGAAGCCCAAAAACCTGGCTTCGGGCGAAGAGACGAATATCGATCCTGGTGTATTATTGCTCACAAAAAAGGCCTAACAACCTGTGGTGTTAAGCCTTTATCTTGTATGGTAGCTACGGGTGGACTTGAACCACCGACCCCAGCATTATGAATGCTGTGCTCTAACCAGCTGAGCTACGTAGCCATTGCTCTTTTAGAGAGGGCGCGAATTTTCTCGATTTTGCCAGGGGTTGTCAAGGCGTTTTCCGCAGTCGGTTGCGCGACGCTTTTATCCTTTCGTGGGCAATTCATGATCCCGATAATGGGGGTCCAGCCAGCATTGGGGCAGGGATTCCCCGGATAGAAAAACCAGGTGTGCTTTAGGGATGGTTTCCGGCTCCTGCGCTTCTTCCCCGTAGCGATAGCGCCCGGCAACGTCTTGGCGAAAAGGATCGAACAGATCCTGCAAAGACAGAATTTCAACCAGGTGACCGGAAGGTTCCTCTTTCATGAACATGATGTTCCCTCCTGGTGATTGTTTGTAGAGAGTTAATCTATATATAGCATGCGGTAGATGCTGCCAGCGTAATCATCAGAGATATAAATACTGCCATCGAGCCCTTCTTCTATATCCACAGGTCTACCAATCACCTGTTGGTTTTGTCGTAGAAAGCCTGTGAGAACATCTTTGATACTGATAGTGCCCTGCTGGTCCCAGCGCAAAGCAACCACCTTGTAACCGTCGGGCTCGCTGCGGTTCCAGGAGCCGTGCAGCGCGACTAAGGCGGTGCGCTGGAAAGTTTCCGGTCTGTTGCTATGGCGCATAAAATGGATGCCCAGGGGTGCATTGTGGGCAGGAAAACCATAGGACGGTGAAAGACTGGATGTCAGCAAAGATTCTTTACCCTGGCCGAGATCGGGGTCCAGCTTCCCGAAGCCATTGATATAAGGCCAGCCATAAAACCCGCCAGCCTGAATCAGGTTGAGCTCACAGGGTGGAAAATGATCCCCCAGCATATCGCGTCCGTTATCGGTGGCGTAGAGTTGGTTGCTCCAGGGTGTCCAGTCGAAGCCGACACTGTTTCTCAGGCCGGTAGCAATAATCTCCTCGCCACTACCATCCGGTTGGTAGCGCATCATTGCAGCACGGCGCGGGTCTGATTCCTCACAGACATTACAGCTTGAGCCGACAGTTAAATACAGCAGGCCGTCAGGGCCAAAGCGGATGCTCCGTGTCCAGTGGCCGCCGCCGGGGGGTAGGTCGGTGATCAGTCGCTGGTAGTCGCCCACTGGCTCGCCGGATGTCCAGTCCATCGCCACGCGCCCCACGGCATTGGTTTCTGCCACATACAGCCAGCTGGTGTTGCCGTCATCAAAAATCTCGATACCGTGAGGGCGTTTCAGGTTGGAGAGAATCACCCGGTTGTTATCGGCCTGTCCGTCGCTATTGGTATCGGCAAGAAGGATGATCGAACCGGTAGGGGGTGAGCTGACCAGCAACTGGCCATGGGGGGCGGTTTTTAGAATCCGTGGTCTGGTGAGATTGTCGGCAAATACTGTAAGTTGCAAGCCAGGCGTTATAACCAGTGAATCAGCGATGCGGTGGCTGGTTTCCGGGCTGCCGGCACCCGAGATAGAATTGAAAATGACGGCGAAGCTGCTGATCTGCAGTCCCGGCACAAAGCGAGTGGCGAGGAAAACTGCCAGAACAAGCAGTAACAGCAGCAGTGTGAAGATCCTGAGTGAATAGTGCATCGCTTCATTATAGAAGCTACGCACCCGTATGACAGTCCGGCATGGGTGTCTCCCATGCCGGCAGTTAGAGGCTTGGGTTTAGACGTTAAACCGGAAGTGGATGACGTCGCCGTCTTGGACCACGTAGTCCTTACCTTCGAGGCGCCATTTGCCGGCGTCCTTGGCACCCTGCTCACCTTTGCAGGCGACAAAATCGTCGTAGGCTACGACTTCCGCGCGAATAAAGCCTTTTTCGAAGTCAGTGTGGATTTTTCCGGCAGATTGAGGGGCTGTGGCACCAACAGGAATAGTCCAGGCGCGGACTTCCTTGACGCCGGCGGTGAAGTAAGTCTGCAGCCCTAGTAGGGAATAACCAGCGCGTATCACGCGGTTAAGTCCCGGCTCCTCCATACCCATTTCCTGCAGAAATTCGAGTTTTTCCTCGTCTTCCAATTCAGCGATTTCTGCTTCCAGTTTGTTGCAGATGGGTACGACCACAGCCCCTTCCGAGTCGGCAATTGCCTGTACTTGATCGAGATATGGATTGTTCTCGAAACCGCCCTCATCGACATTGGCGATATACATGGTGGGTTTCAGTGTCAGCAGACTCAGGGAGCGGATGGTTTTCAGGTCATCCTTTTCGAGGCCAAAGGAACGTAATGGCTTGGCTTCGTTGAGATGTGGCAGGATTTTTTCCAGTACAGCCTTCAGGGCGATGGCGTCTTTATCCTGACCCTTGGCAGCCTTGGCGGATCGCAGCAGAGCTTTTTCAACCGTTTCCAGGTCGGCAAGGGCTAATTCAGTATTGATTACGTCGATATCTGCGGCGGGGTTGATCTTGCCCTCCACGTGCACGACGTTGTCGTCATCAAAACAGCGGACCACGTGGGCAATGGCGTCGGTTTCGCGGATGTTGGCAAGGAATTGGTTGCCGAGACCCTCTCCCTTCGATGCCCCTGCAACCAGGCCGGCAATGTCCACAAACTCCATGGTGGTGGGAATGATGCGTTCAGGTTTGACGATCTCAGCCAGTTTGTCCTGCCGTGGGTCTGGAATGGGCACAATGCCGGTGTTGGGTTCTATGGTGCAGAATGGGAAATTTGCCGCGTCAATACCCGCTTGGGTCAGCGCATTGAACAGGGTGGATTTGCCCACGTTGGGCAGGCCGACGATTCCGCAATTAAAACCCATAATGATTTCCTGAATACTGTTTCTGCCCGGTGGGCCTAGTTATTGGTATGAAGTTTTTTCATGGCGTCGTTCCAGCGTCCGGCAACGGTATCGCCAATGACATCTAACGCCTGATCAATACTCTGTTCGATGAGCTCCTGCTCACTGGCCGGGGCGCGTTTCAACACAAAATTAACAACTTCACTGGCGTGCCCGGGGTGACCGATACCCAGCCTTAATCGCGCAAAGTCTCGGTTGTTGCCCAATGCCTGGATGGTATCCCGTAGACCATTGTGTCCGCCGTGGCCGCCGCCCAATTTCAGGCGTGCTGTACCGGGGCTGAGGTCGAGTTCGTCGTGGGCCACAAGAATGGCTTTCGTCGGGATACGGTAGAAGCTGGCCAGCGCTGCGATGGCTTTGCCGCTGCGATTCATGAACGTGTCGGGGATCAACAGCCACACCGGAGCGCCATCGATGATAGCTTTGGCGGTTTTGCCAAAAAACTTGCTTTCGGGCGTCAATTCTACGGAGTAGCGGTTTGCCAGTGCCGCAACAAAATCGGCCCCGGCATTGTGACGGGTTCGGTCATATTGTGGGCCGGGGTTTCCCAGCCCCACAATGAGCTGAACGGGCGTATCCAATGTCGGGGCCTGCTGGTGTCTCTGAAGACAGAAAGAGTGGTTGATTACTCTTCGGACGTCTCTTCGTTATCACCTTTGTCTGCAGCTTCTTCGTCAGTTGTTTCTTCAACAGCTGCCTTGGGCTTGTTGATGGTGAAGATGGGCTGGTCGTGCTCTGCACCATGGCTCAGCTCTACACTTTCCACCCCGGATGGCAGGGCAATGTCAGAAATGTGCAGAACACCGCCAATATCAACTGCACTGACATCCACTTCGATGTACTCGGGCAGGTCGGCGGGCAGACAGCTGATGTCCAGCTCTGTCATGTTGTGGGAAATGATACCGCCACCCATTTTCACACCGACACAGATATCTTCGTTGATGTAGTGGAGGGGAACCTTGGTGTGCAGTTTCTGGGTCTTACTGACGCGCAGGAAGTCTGCATGGATCACGACGGTTTTGGACGGGTGACGCTGAAGATCCTTGAGGATCACGTCCTGGTCGTTACCGTCCACCGAAATGGTGATGATGTGCGAGTAAAACGCTTCATTTTGCAGTGCGTGTTCCAGCTCGTTGCTCGCGATGCTGATGTTTTCCGGTGCATTTTTGCCACCATAGATAATGGCAGGCACCAGGTTGGCCTCACGACGCAGGCGGCGGCTCGCACCTTTCCCCATGTCATTGCGGACCATGGCATTCAATTTAAAATCATCGGACATTGCCTTGACTCCTAATTATTCCCATTGCGATCCGCGACCAGAATCGTAGTGGGAGTGAAATAAGCCCTGATGGGCAGTTAAGTAAACAGCGCTAGTCGAACATAGCGCTGATGGATTCCTCATTGCTGACCCGGCGCATGGCTTCTGCCAGCATCGGAGCCAGGCTCAAGACGCGGACTTTCCCGCAGTGGCGGGCAGCTTCGCTGAGTGGAATACTGTTGGTGACCACGAGCGTGTCGAGGGAAGAGTTCTCGAGGTTTTCGATAGCTTTACCCGACAGTACAGGGTGGGTGCAGCAGGCAACAACCCTTTTCGCACCGTGCTCTTTGAGCGCATCGGCGGCTTTGCATAGGGTGCCTGCAGTATCCACAATGTCGTCAACCAATAGGCAGGTGCGGCCTTCTACCTCACCAATAATGTTCATTACCTGTGCCTGATTCGCTTCGGGACGACGTTTGTCGATAATGGCCAGGTCAGTGTTCAGTTGTTTGGCCATGGCGCGGGCGCGGACAACGCCGCCAATATCGGGCGAAACAACGGTCAGATCTTCATAATTCTGCCGTTCAACATCAGAGAGCATAACGGGCAGACCGTAGACGTTATCTACGGCACAGTCGAAAAAGCCCTGAATTTGCTCGGCGTGAAGGTCAACGGTCATCACGCGGTCGACGCCTACATTAGTGAGCATGTCGGCGACCACTTTGGCGCTGATGGGAACGCGGATGGAGCGAACGCGGCGATCTTGGCGGGCATAGCCGAAATAGGGCAGTACGGCGGTTATGCGACCCGCAGAAGAGCGGCGAAGGGCGTCGATGATGAGCATCAACTCCATCAGGTTTTTATGTGTCGGTACACAGGTGGGCTGAACCACAAAGACATCGCGACCGCGCACGTTCTCGCGAATCTCGACATTAATTTCGCCATCAGAAAACTGGCACACCAGCGCATCACCCAGACTCAGGCTGAGGTAGCGAGCGATTTCATTTGCCAGCTCCGGGTTAGCATTCCCGGAGAAAACCATCATATTTGCCACGGCTTTTTTCCTGATCGGGGTCTTGGTGCAGCTAACCCAAAGGAATATGGCTGGGGTGGGAGGACTCGAACCTCCGAATGACGGGATCAAAACCCGTTGCCTTAGCCACTTGGCGACACCCCAGTAGTCAGTTGTGTGACGGGAGCTTGTCAAGCAAGGGTGACCGGTTGACCCCTTGTGCAACAAAGCCTTGCCAAGGCGCCGGCATTTGTTTCAGGACTGATCTCGCATCAGCTTCTGAATCAAAGCGGGCAAATAGGCAGGCACCTGTTCCCGTCAATCGAGCATCGGCAAATTGAGCGAGCCAGAGGCGTGCTTTTTTTACCTGAGGATATAGAGCCTCAACGACTGTCTGACAGTCATTCCGGCCACCCTGCTCGAGAAAGGCGCGTATTTTGATCGGATGCGTGTTTCTTGTCAAACCCTGATGCGCGAAAATTGTAGCGGTAGAAACCTGTGTGTCCGGGGCCAAAACCAGGTACCAGTAAGACTTCATTTCCACTTTTGTGAGTTGCTCGCCAACCCCTTCTGCCCAAGCGCTGTGACCAAAGATAAATACGGGTACATCGGCGCCTAGTTGCTGGCCAAGGAACATCAGTTTTTCCCTGGACCAGTTCAGCTGCCAGAGCGTGTTCAGCGCCATCAGTGTCGTGGCAGCATCACTGCTACCACCACCCAGGCCGCCGCCCATTGGTAGTTGCTTGTGTAGATGGATGGCGGCCCCCATTTTGCAGCCGCTTTCTTGCTGTAGCAGTCGAGCTGCCCGATAGATCAGATTGTCTTCAGGAGGAACCGCCTCCAGGGTTGGTGTGACCCTGATGACTCCGCTGGAATCGACTTCAATGTCCAGCTGATCTCCAAAATCCAACAACTGAAACAGGGTTTGTAAGTTGTGATAACCATCCGGACGGCGCCCGGTGATATGCAGGAACAGGTTGATTTTCGCAGGAGCAGGCAGTGACAGCATCAATGATTTTCCATGTCCAGGTGCCACTGCTTGATGACCAGCGTGAAACTGTATTCTCCGCTGTTCCCGCGGATACGACCGGGCAGTATCCACGGGCCGACCTGTTGGTAGCCTGAGAATTGTAATTGCCAGTTGGCCTGGGTAAGGGTCGACAGGGTGCCATCCAGATTGTGGCTGCTGACATCCTGGGTCGTGTTGGGTGCAGGTATGCCGCGAATCCAGAAATGTAGTTCATCCACGGGCCACTGCCAGCCAAACAGCTGCTCAGTGAGGGCTGCAGGCGAAGGCGAATAGAGGGTCTCCTTGCCGCTGCGGCGCAGCTCTGCGTGATGACTGTTGCCCAGAATCTGGGTGGCACCCGTGCCGAAAGGTCCGCTTAACAGTAACTTGAACGCGTCTGATGACTGCTGCCAGTTCAGCCATGCACTGCCGCCATCGCGACTGTCACGATAGCCCAACTTGCCTTCCAGCTGCCAGCTGTTGAAGTTCTGGAGCGCGGACTGGTGTTGTTGCCAGTCTGATATGACCGGCTCGGGTCGGGGTGTGTGGCTGGCACAGGCGCCAAGAAACAGCGTGGCAAATATCAGGGCTAACAGACGCACTAACTATTCCGCCTGCAGGCGCTGCATGGTTTCGAGAATGATAGGGTTGTCGGGATGCTGCTCGAGGATTTGCTGCCAAATCTGAAGCGCTTCTTCCTGCTGGTCATTAGCCCACAGCGCTTCGCCCAGATGCGCTGCAATTTCGGGGTCTGGCATTTTTTCCAGCGCTTCCTGCAGGTGGATGATGGCCGTATCGTATTCTCCGAGCTGGAAGAGCACCCACCCCAGGCTGTCGATAATGGCCGGATCGCCGGGATTCAGTTCCAGTGCTCGCAGGATCAGTTGTCGCGCTTCCTCGTAGCGATCCGTATGCAGAGTGAGGGTGTAGCCGAGGGCGTTAAGCGCCATGGAATTATTGGCGTCCTGGGCAAGGATGGCGCGGAGGTCCTGCTCCGAGCTAGCAAAATCATTTTCTCGTTCACTGAGAATAGAGCGACTGTAAAGCAGTGAAATGTTGTTGGGGAAATGCTCCAGTGCTTCGCTGAGAATCAGGCGCGCATCGCCGATCAATTGATTCTCCACCAGCAATTCAGATTCGATCTGATAGAGTTGCGCGGAATAGTGGGGGTATTCCAGGCGCAGCTGGCTCATATAGAGTTGTGCGCTGCTAAGTTGTCCGTTGCTGGCCATGAATCTACCCAGCTTCACTACGGCTGGCAGGAATTTGGGACCGTTTCTGACCGCGCGATAATGCAGAAGCACCGCATCGCTGTTGTTTTCTTCCTCAGCCAGTTGGCCCAGTTCGTAGTGGGCGGCTGCCGCCATGTTGGGGTTCTTGCTGAGCTGGGTATACAGTTCTCTGGCTTCCTCGTTTTTGTTGAGCCCACGGCAGACCAAAGCCAGGGTGTATGCCAGTTCGGCATCGTGGGGGTACTGCACCATCAGGGTATTCAGTTGTTGATAGGCTCCGAGCAGGTCATCTTCAGCCAGGAAGCGGGCATATTGCAGTCGCAGTCTTTTACTGTCTGCTAGACCATCCAGCACGGTGCCGAGGAATTTTGTGGCTTCCTGTTTTTTGCCCAGCTGGTGAAGTAGCTGGGCTTTCAGCATGATGGCACTCTCTTTCGCCGGTGCCTGTTCAAGCAACTCATCGACGGTGGCCAGCGCTGTCAAGAACTGGCCTTGCTGGCGGAGAAGCATGGCATAGGTCAGCAACACGGTTTCATCTCTGGGCAGTCGTGAGCGCAAATCGGTGTAGGCATCCAGTAACGTCTGGCGTTGCGCCGGTGTGGAGCCGCCCGCACTCACCGTCAGGCCCATGATGGGTTCCTGGTCACCCTGTTTAAGCGCAAATTCCGCATGTTGCAGGGCTTCTGTCAGACGGCCTTCCCTGCCCAGCGACAATGTGGCAACGCTACGGGCGTCGAGGTTGTCCGGTTCAATGTCGCTCCACAGCAAGGACATTTCCAGCAGCGCAGGGTGGTTTTCGGCATAGGCGGCGACGCGGGCCGCTCTCGCAACAATTCCCGGGTCCCGGGTCGCTCTGGCCTGTATCAGATAATTGGATAGCGCCAAAGGCAGGTTATTGTCCATGCCTGCCAGTTCTGCCACCAGGAGGTCGTAGAGGGTTTCTGTGGGGAATGCCCGCACCGGGTATTCCACAGCCTCTTCGTCAGCCTTTGGCTGTTCCCCTGGAGCTGTAGTGGGGACAACCGCTGCTGGCTGATCACTGACGACCTGATTGCCTTGGGGGGTGGAACAGCCCGTCAGGATGAATGAACAAGCCAAAAGCGTCGGCATGGCGATGCCGGAGAGACGGGTAAAGTGTTGAAACAATTTTGGCTCTTTCAATGGTGAATATCGGATTCGTCGGGCAATGGTTGGATTAATGTCATTATAGGCGGCCTCATTGTAGCCAATAACTCAGACAATAAATCAAGGCCTTTAGTGCCAAGAGCCTGAATTTCTATACCGCTTGTCTTTGCAGGTCGAGAATCGGACAATTGCGGGCTCACTTCCAAGCTCCGTTTTCATGACCATTTTTGCTCTGGGCATCAACCACCGAACCGCCCCTCTCGATATCCGGGAGAAGGTGGCTTTTGCCCCGGAACAGATGATGGAAGCGTTGCAGGGCCTGGCAGATGCTGCCGCGCTTAAGGAAGTCGCGATACTTTCTACCTGTAATCGTACGGAAATATACGCGGAAGGTGAGCAGGCGGATCAGGTACTACACTGGCTTGCCCAACAGCGGCGCATCTCCCTGGAGCAGCTGCAGAGTTGCCATTATCTCTTGACCGATTCCGACGCCGTTCGCCATATCATGAAGGTTGCCTGTGGACTCGATTCCATGGTGCTCGGTGAGCCGCAAATTCTGGGTCAATTGAAATCCTGCTACGCCGTGGCCCGTGAGGCAGGAAAAGTGTCGACAGTGCTGAACCAGCTGTTCCAACAGGCCTTCAGTATTGCCAAGCGGGTGAGAACTGAGACCGCCATCGGGCAAAGTCCAGTATCGGTGGCCTACGCTGCCGTCAGTCTCTCTCAGCAGATTTTTTCTGACTTGCGGGATGTGCGGGCGCTCTTGATCGGCGCGGGGGAGACGATTGAGCTGGTCGCCCGTCACCTTCAGGAGAAAGGCGTCAGGGAAATCACGGTTGCAAACCGCACCCTCAGTCGGGCACAAGACCTTGCGGAGCAGTTTTCAGCCCAGGGCATTCTGTTGTCCGAAATACCCGACTATCTGCACAGGGCAGATATGGTGATTTCCTCCACGGCCAGTCAGTTGCCCATTCTTGGCAAGGGCGCTGTTGAATCGGCACTTAAACTACGCAAGCACAAACCCATCTTTATGGTGGATATTGCGGTACCGCGAGATATCGAGCCGGAAGTGGCAAAGCTTCAGGATGTCTACCTGTATACCGTCGACGACCTGCAGGCTGTGATCGATGAAAACATACGCTCCCGGCAGAGTGCCGCTGGTGAGGCAGAGGATATTGTCGAACAGGGCGTTGTGGGCTGGCAGAGTCAACTGCGCGCGCTGAACGTGGTGGACACGATTCGTGCTTTTCGCAGCAGCGCCGAGGAAGCCAGGGATCATGAACTGGAAAAGGCACTGGCTTCACTGCGCGCCGGCCAGGCTCCGGAGTTGGTCCTGAAAAGCCTGGCGCGCAACCTCACCAACAAATTAATGCACACCCCGACTACGCGGTTGAAGCAGGCCGGTGAACAGGGCCTGACAGAACATATTGACTTGGCGCATCACCTGTTTGGTCTCAAAAAACCCGACGACGGGTCTGAATCCTAACCACCTTTAAGAAGATAAAGAGAGTTAATGAAAGCCTCCATCCTGGAAAAATTACAGCATCTTTCCGACCGCTATGAAGAAGTGAGTGCACTCCTGAGCGATCCCGAGGTGATTGCTCAGCAGAATCGCTTTCGCGATTTATCCCGCGAATATGCGGAGCTTGAGCCTGTGGTTAAAAGCTATGGGGACTATCAGCGGGTTCAGGCCAATATCGATGAAGCCAGCCAATTGCTGAAAGATGCTGATGCTGATATGCGGGAAATGGCTCAGGAAGAGCTTCAGGAGGGGGAGGCGCGTCGCGCTGAGTTGGAAGTCGACCTGCAAAAATTGCTGTTGCCCAAGGACCCCAACGATGAAAAAAACGTATTCCTGGAGATTCGCGCCGGTACCGGTGGCGATGAGGCGGCCATTTTTTCCGGTGACCTGTTTCGTATGTACAGCAGGTATGCCGAAAAACAGCGCTGGCAGGTTGAGGTTATCAGCGAGAGCCCGGGGGAGCACGGTGGCTACAAGGAAATCATTAGCCGCATTGTCGGGCAGGGGGTGTATTCCCTGTTGAAGTTTGAATCCGGTGCGCACCGTGTACAGCGTGTGCCTGATACGGAATCCCAGGGCCGTATTCACACTTCCGCCTGCACGGTGGCCATTATGGCCGAAGCTGATGAGCTGGAAGACGTGGATATCAACAAAAATGACCTGCGTATTGATACCTTCCGGGCATCCGGTGCAGGTGGTCAGCACGTTAACAAGACGGACTCGGCCATCCGTATTACTCATATTCCCTCGGGTATCGTTGTGGAATGTCAGGACGAGCGCTCACAGCACAAGAACAAGTCCAAGGCCATGTCGCTGCTGGCGGCACGATTGAAAAATGCCCAGGAAGAATCGGCGGCCAAGAATATCGCCGATGAGCGCCGTTCACTGGTGGGCAGCGGCGATCGCTCCGAACGTATCCGCACCTACAATTATCCCCAGGGGCGCGTCACCGATCACCGCATCAACCTGACCCTCTACAAGCTCGATGAGATCATGGAGGGTGAGCTCAATGAGGTCATTCAGCCGTTGATTAACGAGTACCAGGCGGAGCAACTTGCCGCCCTGTCCGGGTAGACTGTGGTCGAGACTATTGCCAGCCTGTTACGGCGTAGTGCCGCACTTGCCAGTGTCAGCGACACCCCGCGTCTGGATATCGAAGTACTGCTGGGCCATGTGCTGCAAAAATCCCGTACCTATCTTTTTACCTGGCCGGAGCATGCCCTCAGTGAAGACGAATACCGGTTGTTTGAAGCGCTGTTCGAGAGGCGCCTGCGGGGCGAACCGGTAGCCCACCTGACGGGGAGCCGGGAATTCTGGTCCCTGTCCCTGTCGGTTTCCCCGGCCACGCTGATACCGCGCCCTGATACCGAACTATTGGTAGAAACTGCACTTCAACTGCCATTGCCTGAAAGCGCGAAGGTAATCGATTTGGGCACTGGCACCGGTGCGATTGCATTGGCGCTAGCCTGTGAGCAACCCGCATGGCAGGTAGTTGCCGTTGATGCAGTTGATGCTGCTGTGATACTGGCGGACACAAACCGTCGCCAACTGGGTCTGCTCAATGTGGACATTCGCCAAAGTGACTGGTTTGCCGCTCTAGGAGACCTGCGGTTTGACCTGGTGATCAGTAATCCACCCTACATCGATTCATCAGACCCACACCTGCAACAGGGCGATGTGCGCTTCGAGCCGAAGTCTGCACTGGTGGCTGAGGGGAGAGGGTTGGCGGACCTGGAAACCATTATCCAGCAGGCGCCAGTGCACCTGAATAACGGTGGATGGCTGTTGCTAGAACACGGCTGGCAGCAGGCACAGGCGGTCAGGGAGCTAATGCAGGCAGCGGGGTTTGATCGGGTCGAAACCCGTCAGGATCTCGGCGGGCGGGACCGCGCGACACTGGGCCAGTGGACGGACTCCGCCTGAAAAACTATTTCAGTGTGCGGTATTGGCCGCCGTGGAAAATTAGCGGTTCCAGAGGCTCATTGCTGAACTCCAGTACCCGGCCCACAAGAATGATGTGATCTCCGCCGGGGTGCCGGTGTTCAATTCGGCACTGGAAATGGCAGGGGCAGTCGTCCAGGATGGGCAGTCCATGCAGGCCCGGATGCCAGTTAACATGATCAAACTTGTTCTGCTCGGAACCGGCAAACAGTTGTGAAATAGCCTGTTGGCCGCTGTGCAGAATGTTTACGGCAAAATGATCCGTCTGCTGAAACAGTTCAAACAGCCGAGAGTCACGCCCCACGCACCAGGAGACCATGGCAGGTTCGAGTGAAACAGAAGAGAAACTGTTGGCGGTCATCCCCCTGGGGTTGCCCTGTCCATCCAGGGCCGTAATCACAGTGATGCCGGTGGCAAAGTTACCCATAGCATTGCGCAGCTCGCGCTGAGGGTTATTGGTCATTGTTATTATCCCTTGGGGGTCAGTTGGTGGCTTTGCCACCGATGTCTTTCCGGGTTACTCGCTAAAACTCAGCGTCTGGTAACGCCAGGCGGTGAGTTTTTCAGGTTCAATATTCTGGGGTATCCCGGCTTTTTCTTTCAATTGCGCCAGAAAAGCGGCTTTCCCTGGCAGGCTATTCCACACGCTGGGCAAGAACGTGGCCCGGTAGTGCCCGGACTCGATAATTAACCCATCCTTGCCCGGTGTGAGTTGTTCCAGCAGTGCCTCCTCGCTGTCGAACTCCAGTGCTATGGGAGTGGTCAGCACGGAAATATCGATGTCGATATGGGCTTCCTCATCCAGGGTGAGCCGGGGAAATCTCGGGTCATCCACGGCGGCTGAAGCCGCATTATGCACCGCGTTTTCGACTAGCGGTTGATGTGCTTCGAGTGAGCCTATACAGCCCCGCAGTTTGCCGTCAATTTTCAGGGTGACAAAACAGGCAGCTGTCTGTTGCAGAGCGGGGCTGAAAGCAGTCTTGTCGATGTTCAGGTCCCGGTCAAACAACAGCCTGACGCGGATGCTTTCACGGCACAGGGACAGCAGAGTCTGGCGGTCATCGTAATTCAGCTCAATAAAGGGCATAGCGTTCAACACAGGGCATAGGCGCCATATCCTACCACGCGATCGCGGTCACCTGCGGTGTCCCCCGAGTTGCGAAGATCCAGAGTGGTGATGGCGAGTTGTTTTTCCTTTGCTACGGCCAATAATCCGTTTACGGCTCTGCATCCGCAAGCCTGTTCGCCGTTTAGCGTACCATTTAATGATTCGATCATCGCGCTGGTATGGCGGTCGATTTGTCGGGCCTCACTGTAGGAATGGTAGTGACTGAGATCACTGCTGACTACGACCAGTGTTTCCTCTCCACCCCAGCTGGCGCGCAGGGTGTCGGCCACCAGCTGTGGGTTGGCGTCTCCCACCACCAGTGGCAGCAACAGAAATTCTCCCAAGACACTTTGCAAAAATGGCAGCTGGACTTCCAGGCTGTGTTCCCATTGGTGGGCATCGCTGCGCACGGCGATCAGGCCCTGGCTTTGCAGCTGGTGAATTGACGACCGGTCGACAGTAATGTCACCCAGGGGGGGTTGAAACAGGTCTTCTTCCGGAGCGGCAAGGCCCCGAAAAGCGACCTGGTGAGACGGGCCAAGTAACACCACTCGCCGAATCCGGTCGGCATAGGTCTGCAGCAGCCGGTAGGCGCTGGCGGCAATCGGGCCGGAGTAGATATAGCCTGCGTGGGGAACGATCAATGCCTTCGGGCGCAGAGGGGTGCCCGGTTGGCTATTGAGCATGTCATCTATCTGCCGTTGCAGGGACAGGGGGTTGCCCGGATAGAACGCGCCTGCCACAGCGGGTACACGTGCCAGCATTTTCCTCTCCTCCCAGTCGTTGGGTGACCATAACCTGCTATATATAAGTTATAGAAAATTTTTTTCAGGTTGAGTGTAACTTCGATGGCAACAGGCAAAGAGACCTCTCCGGAAAGTTATCCTACCCGATACTGGCACAAGGTCGACGATGGCCGGGTGCAGTGCGATGTCTGTCCAAGACACTGCCGTCTGCACGAGGGGCAGCGTGGACTTTGCTATGTGCGGGGCAGGGAAGGCGATGAAATCGTGCTTTACACCTATGGTCGCTCCAGTGGCTTCTGTATCGATCCCATTGAAAAAAAGCCACTCAACCATTTCCTGCCCGGTTCGGCGGTACTGTCTTTTGGCACTGCCGGCTGCAATTTGGCCTGCAAGTTCTGCCAGAATTGGGACATGAGCAAATCCCGGGAAATGGACACCCTGGCAGATGCCGCCATGCCGGATCGACTGGCGCAAACCGCTGTGGAAATGGGCTGTCGTAGCATTGCCTTTACCTACAATGATCCGGTTATTTTTATGGAGTACGCCATTGATGTTGCCAGGGCGTGCCGGGAAGTGGGGGTGAAAACCGTGGCAGTCAGTGCCGGGTATATGGACGATGCCCCACGGCGGGAGTTCTTCTCCTACATGGATGCCGCCAATATTGACTTGAAGGCCTTTACCGAGAGTTTTTACCACAAGATCTGCGGTGGGCATTTACAGAATGTTCTCGACACCCTGAAGTACATCGTCCATCACACCGATGTTTGGTTGGAACTGACCACGCTGTTGATCCCCGGTGAGAACGACTCCGATCGGGAGCTGGATGAAATGACTCGCTGGGTGGTGGAGCAACTGGGGCCGAATGTGCCGATGCATTTCACCGCATTTCATCCCGATTGGAAAATGCAGGATATTCCGCCTACCCCATCTGAAACACTGACCCGGGCGAGACAGATTGCCCTGTCCAATGGCGTCAATTATGCCTATACCGGCAACGTGCACGACAAGACCGGCGGCAGTACCTTTTGTCCTTCCTGCCATGAAGTGCTGATCGAGCGGGACTGGTACGAGCTGGGTTACTGGGGGCTTGATACCGGTGGGTGCTGTCGGGCCTGCCAGGCCGTTATTGCCGGTGTGTTTGAGGCTCAGCCGGGCGGCTGGGGATCAAAGCGAGTACCGATTCGTCTGCTGCAGTGAATCTTTTGCGAATTATGGGTCTAACTTTCCAGTTGTGGACCAATTGGTCCACTATCTGTGTTCGTATCACAAGGATTTCCCATGAGTCGTTTTACAGCCTCCTGTCATCGCATTTATATCACTGTCCTCGGAAAGTTAAGCCATGTTGAAGGTCTGGCCCCGTTATTGTTGCGCATATTCCTGGCGCCGATTCTGATTAAGGCCGGGTATGGAAAATTGCAGCTGGGTGATACGTCGGTGGCTTTCCATGAGCGTCTGTTGGCCGACCCGAATGTGGTGTCCTGGTTTGGCAATGCCGACTGGGGCCTGGGGTTGCCGGCGCCAGAAGTGCTGGCCTTTCTGGCGGGCTGGACCGAATTTCTGGGTGGCTGGCTGTTGTTGCTGGGATTGATGACACGCCTGGTGGCAGTGCCGTTGATGATTACCATGGTGGTTGCCGCTGTGACGGCACACTGGGACAACGGCTGGCACGCGCTGCCGGAAACCAAATTGACGGTCCCCTGGGAGTGGCGGGCAGACCTGATTGATGAGGGCTTGGAGCGAAAAAGCCGCGCTGTTGCCATTCTCCAGGAACATGGCAATTACGACTATCTAAGCGCAGCTGGGTCGATAACAGTCCTTAAAAATGGCATCGAGTATTCCGCAACCTATTTCCTGATGTTGCTGACGTTGTTTTTCATGGGCGGTGGGCGCTATACCAGTGTCGATGACTGGCTGCATCGAAGAATTGTCTCGACGGTGTCAGAAAACACACTGACCACCGCTTAGGAGAAAAATGTCAGGTCGGGCGAGAATCCCCCGACCGTGGTATACTGCCGCCCCTTTCAAGCACAAGGCCGCACGCGGCACTTTATCTATTGGCAGTAACTATGAGTGAGCAAAAAAATTCCCCTTCCGGTGATCAGCAATCCAAGCAATCGGGACGTCGGGGTCGTCGACGTCGCGGTGGTCGGAGCAGAAAGCCCGACACTAACTCCAACTGGGATCTTTCCCAGTTTGAGGTGGCACCAGAAGAGGGCAAGCTGCGTTTCCATGACCTGGGTTTGCCTCTGCCTCTGATGCGCGGCATCGCTGATCTCGGCTTTAAATACTGCTCGCCCATTCAGGCCCGTTCATTACCTTTCAGTCTGCGCGCCCACGATGTGGTCGGCAAGGCACAGACCGGTACCGGTAAAACCGCGGCCTTCCTGGTGACCATTATCACGGAGCTGCTCAATCATCCGGTTGTTGAGGATGAGCATTATGCCGGTGAGGCGAGGGCGTTGATCATTGCTCCTACCCGTGAGCTGGTCATGCAAATTGCCGATGATGCGCGTGCGCTGTGTAAACACACTGAACTTCATGTCCACACCCTGGTGGGAGGCATGGATTACGACAAGCAGAAGCGTCACCTGAGTGAGAGTCAATGCGATATCCTGGTGGCGACACCGGGACGTTTGCTGGATTTTGCCAGCAGTCGCGATGTCTACCTGGACCGTGTGGAAATTCTGGTTCTGGATGAAGCGGACCGCATGCTGGATATGGGCTTTATCCCCCAGGTGAGGCGCATCGTGCGTTTAACTCCCTACCGGGAAAATCGCCAGACACTGTTTTTCTCGGCGACTTTTACCCCAGAGGTGATCAGTCTGGCCGATCAGTGGACGGTGGACCCTATCCACGTCGAGATCGAGCCGGAAAATGTTGCTACAGATACGGTTGATCAAAAGGTTTTTATCACCTCTGCCGAAGAAAAATTCCGCCTGCTTTACAACATTATTCGCCAGGACGAAGTAGAGAGCGTAATTGTATTTGCCAACCGTCGTGACCAATGTCGCAGGTTGCAGGAAAAGCTCCAGAACAAGGGGTTTAGCGTAGGCCTGTTGTCGGGGGATGTGCCCCAGAACAAGCGTGTGAGAACTCTGGATGACTTCAAATCCGGAAAACTGAAGGTGCTGGTGGCTACGGATGTGGCTGGCCGGGGTATCCACATTGATGGTATCAGTCATGTGGTGAATTACACCCTGCCGGAGGAGTCGGAAGATTATGTTCACCGCATTGGTCGTACAGGCCGTGCTGGTAAGCTGGGCACCTCCATCAGTTTCGCCTGTGAGGATGATGCCTTCCTGCTGGAGCCCATCCAGAAGTTACTGGGCAGAAAGCTGGACTGTGTGCAGCCCGACGAGGCCCTGCTCGGCAAGTCCTGAAAACTAGTTTGACTGGGGTGCAGGCTTGTCGATGCGCTCCAGCCAGAAACTGCTGGCACCGATCACCGATGCTGGCATCGCAAATAGGTTGAATAGCGGGATAGTGGTGGCAATCAGTACAGAGCCACCAAAGCTGAGCGAAACCAACCGCCTTTTTGCCATTGTCTCCCGCAGATTCCTAAAGTCCATCTGGTGGTTGTCTGCCGGGTAATCCAGGTACTGCAAAGCCAGGGACCAGGCACCCCACAAAAAGGCAATCGCCGGTCCGATCAGATTCACGACCGGTATCAGGGACAGCACAAGCGTCAGTAGTAATACCCCTACAATCCGTGGCAGGAAATATCCCATCTTGATCAGCTCCCGTTGCATGGCCCTGCCCGCTAGTGCCAGCAGCTGCTGCGTCGTCATGGACGTATCGTTTACTCGTCCGCTCAGCACTTCCTCCGCCCGTTCTGCCAGGGGACCATAGAAAGGCGAGGCCAGCAGGTTGCCGACAATAGCAAAGCTGTAGCCATAGACGAGCAATAAAAATGCAGCAAACAAAATCCAGAAGATCCAGGCCAGGAATCTCAGGGCCTCGGGTATTCTCGCCATGAGACTATCGAGCAGTTGCCCGAACTGGGTGACAGCCAGCCAGCTCAGTCCAATAAACAGTAACAGGTTGATCAGCAGCGGGCCGAGCACAAACCAGCGCAGCCTGGGGTGTGTCATCAGTTGTAGTCCCTGCAGTAGGTAGCCGGGTCCGCTGTGAAGGTGGCGAGGCATTGGGTATCCTTGTGATGGTTTGAGCCTGATCATGTTATTGTAAGATTTAAGTGGCAGTATCGACAGGCAGGGAAATCAGAATAAGGAGAATAGTGATGAAAACCCTTCTCAAAATTGTTGCCGGTTTACTGGTGGTGTTGTTGCTGGTGGTGGTATTTGCCATCCTCAACCTGGATAAAGGTATCAAAGCGGCAGTGGAGACGGTCGGGCCGAAACTGACCCAGTCCAGTGTCACCCTTGATGATGTGGAATTATCTCTGGCCACCGGTGAGGGTAGCCTCCACGGATTGCTGGTTGGTAATCCGGCGGGATTCAAAACGCCCAGCGCTTTCTCTCTTGGGGAAATTTTCCTTGCGGTAGATCCGGAATCGCTCACCACAGACACCATTGTGGTGAACAGTATCCGCATTGTGGCACCGGAAATTACCTACGAGTCTGCCAATGGCACCACTAACCTGGCGCAACTGCAGAAAAATGTGGAGCAGGCAACCGGTGCCAGCTCTGGCTCAACTTCCTCTGAAGCGGGCTCCTCTGATGGCGGCGCCGAAAAGAAGATGATTATTCGCGACCTACAGATCAATGCAGGCAAAGTCAGCTACAGCAATCCGTTGCTGGGTGATAAACCCCTGGCATTAACGTTGCCGGATATCCGCCTGACAGGTATAGGTGAAAAATCCAATGGCGCCAGTACTGCAGAGGTGGTGAAGCAGGTGTTGGCCGCCATCAACAAGAGTGCTGCAGGCGCGGTGGCCAATTCCGGGGCCTTGAAAGATGCTGGCAATCAGTTGAAGCAACAGGTCGAGGAAAAGCTTGGCGGCTTTAAAAGCCTGCTGAATAAAGACTAATACCGCTATTGATGCCCATAAGAAAAACAGCCCGGGTCCCCGGGCTGTTTGCATTTTGGGATATGTATTCTACTACCTATGTTCAGAGCTTTTAGAAAGAAGGTCGGCGCAATCCGCCTAGGGGCTTAAAGTGCCTGTGAGGTGATATCCATCGAGGATGGCTGATGAGCGTTTTGCGGGTGACATTTTTTTGCGTGCTTGCGTGTGTACATCCGGGTATCTGCCATGGACACCAGATCGGAAAAACCGGTGATGTTATCGTTTGCGGTGAAGGTGGCATCCCCTACGGAATAGCTGAGATTGTAGGGGCGTTTACCCGCCTTGTTGATGGCGCTGACAATCCGCTCCAGCCGCTTCAGAGCAATCTGGCTATCACCGCTGTTGGATACGACGGCAAATTCATCTCCCCCGACCCTCGCCACCACGTCACTTTTTCGAAAATGTTCCTGCAAGAGAGAGGCGAAGTGTTTCAGCAGGTCAGAGCCAATATCATGTCCCAGCGAGTCATTGATGACTTTTAGGTCATCCAAGTCGAAAAATAACACTGTGACCATTTTGCTCTCGCGCCGGGCTTCGTAGAGCATGTGTTCTCCGAGCATATAAAAACCGCGGCGGTTGTAGATTTTGGTCAGATCATCCACCATCGAAACATTGCGCAAATCCACTTCCATGGTGTTGATTTTCTGGGATAGTCAGATCAGCAAGACAAACAGGCAGCCGGCACTAACCGCGGAGGTAACTGCAGAGGCAAGGGCAGGGGATATACCTTGGCTTTGCGGCAGCCATACAGAGCAGCTAATAATCAGGAAAGGCAGTGAAATCATCAGAGGCAGTGTCACCCGTGAGATTTTGCTGCCTATGCCGATGCCGGCCAGAATGGAAAAGTATCCCTGGTGCATGCGAGTAATCAGTAGGCTAGTTGCCAGTAATACCATGCAGGCGAGAGTTTGTGGGGATGTGAGAATATCCGCATTCTGCTGAAACAGGCTGGTGGCACCAAACAAATAGCCAGCAACCACTGCCAGTACCAAGGTAACCAGCAGAGCGCAGACAAGTTCGCGTACGACCCTGCAGTAAGGGTTATCTCTTCCCTCACAGATGCAGGAAAAACCCAGGATTACAAAAAACACGGCGGTCTGAATGGACATGCGGCCAGGCATGATAGATTCACTGTCGCTGGCGAGCAGTGTTTCCAGAAAAAAAGCTTCTCCAACAGCGTGACCGAGCAGGGCCATGCCGGCGATGGCGATCACTACGGCTCCTAGAACCCGGGCGGCTAGTATGCGAACGGGGTCGGTCTGGTAATAGCTGAGAGCCATGGCGCACACACTGAGTAGAACACAGGCGGCGGTATTGGCTTTCATGAGATTCCAGCCTTCGGGCAGCAGTATTTGCACATTGCTGCTGAGCCAGCCCAGCAGCACAGTCAGAGCGATGAGTGCAGCCAGCCACATCAGCCCAAGCTGTAGCCGTTTTAATCGATCAAGCAGTTTTGGATTTGGGTAGTTGGCGGTCTCTGTCATTCGGTCAATACTGCATCTTTTGCGGTAAAAGGCCGCATATTGTAATAATCGTTTCAGGGTGACATACAACCCCGGTTGTGATCAACGCTTTTATACGCTTCCCGGTTGTGGGCTGGGTCTTAGTATTAGACTTGCTTTGGGTCTACTGTTATAGTCCCCGCCTCATGGTACCCATCGGTCGGTACCAGATGTGTCCCCCGGTTTTTCCTCTTTGGTTCTCCCTCCGACACCCCTTAGCAAAATGTTTCCCGCCTAAGACCGTTTCCCTGCACTGCATGGATAGGCTGGTCCCGGAGTTAAAATTTATATGTTATTTTCTGAACTCGGCCTGTCGGCCGAATTGTTGCGTGCTGTGTCCGAACAGGGCTACAGCCAACCCACCCCCATTCAGGCGCAGGCCATTCCCGTTGTTCTGGAAGGAAAAGACGTGCTCGCCGGTGCCCAGACTGGCACCGGTAAAACAGCCGGTTTTACCCTGCCGTTGTTGCAGCGCCTGAGCGCTCACAAACCTGCTGGCGATCGCCGCCCGGTGCGAGCGCTGGTGTTGACCCCTACCCGTGAGCTGGCAGCTCAGGTGGGTGAGAGTGTAAATACGTATGGCAAGCACCTGCCGATCAAGTCCGGCATTATTTTTGGTGGCGTGAATATCAACCCGCAAATTTCCATGCTGCGTAAAGGCGTTGATATCCTGGTTGCTACCCCTGGCCGTTTGCTGGACCACGTTCAGCAACGTACCCTGGACCTGTCCCAGGTGGAAATCCTAGTGCTGGATGAAGCGGATCGCATGCTCGATATGGGCTTTATTCATGATATTCGCAAGGTGTTGGCCCTGTTGCCCAAGCAACGCCAGAACCTGCTGTTTTCGGCCACGTTTTCCAATGAAATTAAACAGCTGGCCGATGGCCTGCTGAATACGCCCACACTGATTGAGGTGGCTCGCCGCAATACGGCTTCCGAGCGCGTGGAACAGGTAGTTCACCTGGTGGATAAAAACCGCAAGCGCGAGCTGTTGTCTTATCTGATCGGTTCAGGCAACTGGCGTCAGGTGCTGGTTTTTACCCGTACCAAGCACGGTGCCAACAGGTTGGCACAGCAGCTGGAGATGGACGGCCTCACCGCGGCGGCGATTCACGGTAACAAGAGCCAGGGCGCCCGAACCAAGGCACTGGCAGACTTCAAGAAAGGTGCTGTTCGCGTGTTGGTGGCCACGGATATTGCCGCCCGCGGTCTGGATATCGACCAGTTGCCCCACGTTGTGAACTTTGAACTTCCCAATGTTCCTGAGGATTATGTGCACCGCATTGGCCGCACCGGCCGCGCTGGCAATGAAGGCGAAGCCGTCTCGCTGGTATGTGTGGATGAACATAAGCTGTTGCGGGATATTGAGCATTTGCTGAAACGTGATGTGCCCAAAGTGGCAATCAATGGTTTTGAGCCGGATCCGAGTATCAGGGCAGAGCCCATTCAGAACGGTCGCGGCGGTGGCAATGGCCGTCGTACAGGAAATGCTTCTGGTCAGCGCCGCAATGCCAGCTCTCAAAATCGTCGCCCAGGCGCCAACAGAACGGCCCGTCCCGGCGGCAGCCGTGAGGGCGCATCTGGAGAACGTCGCGACAGCCGCCCCGGTGGCAGAGAAGGTAACCGTGCCAGTGGCAATAGGGATAGCCGTCCCAGCGGTAACAGGGATGGTCGTCCAGGTGCGAATCGGGACAGCCGCCCCAGCGGTAATAGAGACAGTCGCCCAAGTGGCAACCGGGATAACCGGTCACAGGGTGCACAGCGACGGGCTGGCGGTCAGAAAGCCCGCAGTAATTCATCCCGCTCCAGTTGGGGCACCATGGCCTAAGCAAAAATGCCCGGACAAATGTCCGGGCATTTTTTTATGGTTGCGGGTGACTATTTCAGGTGGCGATAGACTGCTGACTCGAAATCCACAAACCCCGGGTATGAGGCGATATCCTGAAATGGCAGTATTTGCGAGGCCCACATGCCACCAATGCCATTTTGTCGGTCAATCCAGTAGAACAGATTGGCTAGCCCTGCCCACATCAATTGACCCGCCGGTCGCCCGGAGGGTGTCGCCTCCTCATTGACCTGGAAGGTATAGGCCCAGGATTTTTTCAGGCCGGGAAAGAACTCACCGTCATTGGAGAGTGCTGGTATGGAACTGGTCCAGCCGCCACTCTGCAGGCCCTCGAGGCCATTTTGCGCCATCTTTGCCACAGTCTCCGGTTTTAATACCCTGCCATTGGTGCCCTCGCCGTCATTCAGCAGCATGCGGATAAATTTCATGTAGTCGCCCACGGTGGCGTAGAGGCCGTGACCGCCCATGTCCATTTCCGGGGGTTGTGGCAGCACCAGATCCCAGGGTGCCAGCTGGCCATCTTCTGCGCGGGTGTGCAGGCTGGTCAGTCGCGATTGCATGGCGGGAGTGATTTCAAAGGCACTGTCGTGCATCTCCAGTGGTGCAAAGATGCGCTCTTGCATGACCTGGCCAAGGCGCTTGCCGCGCACTGCTTCTACTACCTTCCCGATCCAGTCGATATTAACCCCGTAGGCCCATTGCTCACCCGGGTCGAACAGCAATACGGTCCTGATGCCGTCAAAGGTGCTTGAAACCACGGTTGGGGTTTCCATGGCGGTGCGAAAGGCCAGATCATCATGGCTGAAAAATTCGTAGGAGAAACCAGCGGTATGCAGCATCAGCTGGTTGAGGGTGATGTCGGATTTTGGCGGGCGCAGTTTCGGCTGTCCGTCACTGTCGAAGCCTTCCAACACCTGAATCTCAGCAATTTCCGGTACGTAGTCCTTGGCCGGGTCGTCCAGACTAACCAGTCCTTCCTCCACCAGTTGCATCAGTGCGGTGCCTGTTAGTGCTTTGGTACAGGAGAAAATGGCAAATACGGAGTCGGTGGTCATGGGTTGTTCTTTGCCCATTTCCCGCAACCCGGCAGCACCTTCGTAGAAGTTGCCATGTCTGTCGGTCGCCATGGCCACCACGCCGGGAGCGCCGCCCGCCTGAGTGACCGTTTTATGCAGCACAGAATCCGCGGCACTACGCAGTGAATCGTTCATGTGTTTCCCTCTGGCATGCCGCTTCAGACCCCTGTTGTCGTTATATGGGCCATCATCGACTGTGGCGTATTTATTATTATTCCCGGCTTTTGTGAGCCAGTGTGTGAGCATTCTGTTCCCAGTTCTGCCCATCAAACTCGACTATGGTTATGGATTTTGGCTGCTCATTCAAGCAGCGCAGATTGATGTCCACGCCGTCCGGGTTGGAGCGGGGTATATAAAACGGTTTGATGCCGCAGATCCGGCAGAAGGTGTGTTTGGCGACACCGCTGTTAAACGTGTATGTCTGTAACTGCTCCTCGCCGCTTAGAAGCCGGAAATTTTTCTTTGGCACGATCAGGTGCAGATACCCGGATTTGCTGCAAATAGAGCAGTTGCAGTCCTCCACTTCCACCGAGTCCGGCGCTTCAGCCTCAAACGACACGGCACCGCAATGACAGCTTCCCCGGTAAATCATGATAAGCACCTTTGCAGAACATCAGTGGCCCATTGTCAGGTAGGCAGGCGATTGATGGCAATGTTGCTCTTTGATCTGTTCACAGTCGCTGGGGTTTGAACTGTCTTGGGTCGATGCGATATTTCTTGATACGGGAGGCCAGTGTGGTGGGTTTTATGCCAAGGAGTTCAGCGGCGCCGCCACTGCCTGAGACCTTGCCGTGGCAGCGCTCCAGGGCCATCAACAGGTTGCGACGATCCTGCTGCCGAAGGTCCCGGTGTGTGAGAATGTCGGACGGTGATGTGCCAGCTATTCTGTCGCTATGGGCTGACTCAGTCCCGGCCAGTCCGTCGAACTTAAGAGCTGCTCCCTGAGCCAGAATCACCTGCCGTTCAATGACATTTTCCAGTTCGCGAATATTCCCCGGCCAGAGGTAGTGTTTGAGTTTTTCCAATTCGCTCAGGGGGATTTTCAGCCCGGGTTTGTTGGCCCGGGTGCAGCTTTTCTGCAAGAAGTGCTGTGTGAGCATGGGGATATCATCCCGACGTTCCCGAAGGGGAACCGACTCAATGGGGAAAACATTAAGACGGAAGTACAGGTCTTCCCGAAACTGTCCCTGTTGCACCAGCTCCTTCAGGTTGCGATTGGTCGCCGTAATGATGCGCACATCCACGTGACGGGTGCGGGATTCGCCGACCCGTTCAAACTGTTGTTCCTGGAGCACCCTCAACAACTTTCCCTGCAGATGCAGGGGGATTTCGCCGACTTCATCGAGAAACAGGGTGCCGCCATTGGCCAGTTCAAAGCGACCGGGTCTGTCGCTGGTTGCCCCGGTAAATGCCCCCTTGGTATGACCGAAAAACTCGCTTTCGAACAGGTCCTCGGGGATTGCAGCACAATTCACACGGATCAGCGAACGGTTTGAGCGCTGGCTGATTTCGTGAATGGCGCGGGCAATCAACTCTTTGCCGGTGCCGGATTCGCCACTGATCAGTACGGTGGAGTCAGTGGGGGCAACCAGTTCGATTTTCTGAAGAATGTGCTGAATGGCGGCGCTTTTGCCGATAATCTGGTGGTGGTTGAATTCCGAGTTAATTTCTTCCTGAAGGTAGGCGTTTTCCAGTTCCAGCTGGTTTTTCAGGGTTTCCACTTCCGCCAGGGCTTCCAGCAGACGTTTCTTGTCGGCTTTTTTCTGTGAAATATCCCGGAAAATGACCACGGCACCGACCGTAAAGCCGTTGTCCTGGATGGGAGTGCTGGTGTACTCCACGTCGATGGGCTTTCCCGACTTGCTCCAGAACACATCATTTTCCACCTGGTGGACTGCGCCGTCGCGGAAGGCTTCAAATATGGGGCATTCATCCACTTTGAAATGACTGCCGTCTAGATGTGAGTGGTGCACCATACTGTGCATATTGCGTCCGGCCAACTCGTCCGCGGTGTAGCCGAGAATGCGCTCGGCGGCCGGGTTCACGAAGGTGGTACTGCCGTGGGCATCGACACCGTAAATGCCGTCACCTGCTGCATCGAGTAGCAGCTGATTTTCACGCTCAAATTCCTGAAAGACCTGAGACACCCTGTTCCAGTGACCAATGCCGGAAAGGTAGTGGCGTTCGGCGCTGGAGCGTTCACGCAGTTGGTCCATTTCCTCCGAATTCAACAGGCTGAAATAGAGCAAGGTGGTCCCCGATGCGTTGGAGCAGCGTGCGCTGACTTCCAGTCGCGCCTCTCCCGATATCGTCTGTATAAGCAGGAGGTCGCTCCAGCCGCGGTGTTTTTCCAGGAGTTCCTGGGTGAATACCATCAGCCCCGGCAGATTGGGTGAAAACAGTTGGCTGGGACGAGTGCTCTGGATTTCCAGCATATCCATACGCAGTAATCGGCAGGCCTCGAGGTTGGCGCAAACGATCTGGTCTCCATAGGGGTCGATCACCAATTGTGCGGTGGCGGAATCATTGAAAAAACGATCTGAATACATAGCGGGCACTTGAGCACAGGTGTTGCTTCTAGTATTCAAGTTTCAAGCCAGTTATTACGAATATTCGTTTTCATTAGTATGAAAAATCGTAAATAACGCTTTTTCGTTATTTTTATCCTTAGGCAAATCGACTGATTTTTCACCAAAAATCAGTAGGTTGATTGCTGTCGCCTGAGTTGGCACCAAAGTTGCGATAGCTAATAAGTGTTTTCTCCAGATTGCTGAGTGCCGCGCTGAAAGCCCCCAATGGAGTGAGGACAGCAAAGAGAGCGGATAGGGACGGGGCTTTATTTACGTCAAGCCTGCACCAGCAGTGTGCAACATCAAGCAGAGCCAAGAGGATAGTGAATCATGAGCAGCAAAAGTTTGGGTAATCCCTATGACGGCGGCAATAGCCTGGTCCATACCAGTGATTGTTCTTGTTCGGTCTGTAAGGCCGAGGTGTCCTCGCCGAATGGGCTGACAGATTATCAGCGCCAGGCACTGCTGGAACAGCAGGCAGAGGCGGGTGAATCTCACGCTCCCCGGGCAGCTGTTGGGCAGGAGACATTTAATAGCTCTGAAGACCTGATGGATCGCGTTATCGAAAGTGCCATCGTGCGGGGGGTGTTTGGTCACAACGATACCAGCCGGCGCAATTTCATTCGAATGGTTGGCGGCGGTACGCTGGCCGCTGCACTGGGTAGCCTGATCCCCATGGATCAGGTGAAGGCCGCTGTGAAGGAGTCCATGGGGCCGCTGGAAAAAACCAAGCTGAAAGTGGGTTTTGTTCCCATTACCTGTGCCACCCCGATCATCATGGCCCAGCCCATGGGTTTTTATGCCAAGTACGGCCTGGACGTGGATGTGATCAAGACCGCAGGCTGGGCGGTTGCCAGGGATAAATCACTCAATGGTGAATATGACGCGTCCCATATGCTGACGCCCATGCCATTGGCAATGTCCATTGGTGCCGGATCGACAGCGACCCCTTACATTATGCCCGCCGTTGAAAATATTAATGGTCAGGCGATTGTTTTACACAACAAGCACATCGACAAGCGCGACCCCAAAGACTGGAAGGGCTTCAAATTTGGTGTTCCGTTTGATTACTCCATGCACAACTTCCTATTGCGCTATTACGTGGCAGAGCATGGTCTCGACCCGGACAAGGATATCCAGATTCGTGTGGTACCACCGCCAGAAATGGTGGCGAACCTGAAAGCGGGTAATCTTGATGGCTACCTGTCACCGGACCCATTCAACCAGCGGGCAGTTTTTGAAAAAGTTGGCTTCCTGCATATTCTCACCAAGGATATCTGGGAAGGTCACCCCTGTTGTGCCTTCGCCTGCAGCCAGAAGTTCGCCACGGAAATGCCAAATACCTACGCGGCGCTGTTCAAGGCCATCGTTGACGCTACGCACTATTCAGCCAAAGCGGAAAACCGGGAAGAAATTGCCAAGGCGATCTCCCCAAAAAACTACCTCAACCAGCCGGAGATTGTGGTTAAGCAGGTACTCACCGGTCGTTATGTGGATGGCATTGAGAAGAAGGTCTTTGATGTGCCCGACCGCATCGACTTCGACCCCTTCCCCTGGCACTCCATGGCTGTGTGGATTCTTACGCAGATGAAACGCTGGGGTTATATCAGTGGTGATATCGATTACAACGGCATTGCCGAGCAGGTGTATGTGGCCTCGGAAACGGGCAAGGTAATGAAAGAGCTGGGTTACACCCCGCCCTCAAAAACCTATGAAAATTACACCATCATGGGTAAGACGTTCGACTACACCAAGCCCGAAGAATACATCAACAGCTTCCCCATCAAGAGGTAGTGACATGGCTTCACTCAATGTGAGAGCAATGCTGTTGTCGGTGGTGCTGCTGGCTCTTTTGCTGGGGGTTTGGGAAGTACTCAACCAGCCCCCCAAGGCCACGGAGGCGATGTCGGAATATGAGCTGTTAATGGGCGGTGCCGATCAGGAGGCGCGGGTGCCGCCGCCTTCACAGGTTCTGGGCCATGCCTGGAACGAGTTGAGCAATCCCTTCTACGATGCGGGGCCCAATGACAAGGGCATTGGTATCCAGTTGGCCTACTCGATATTTCGGGTGTTGACCGGTTACCTGATGGCAGCGCTTGTCGCCATTCCTCTGGGGTTTGTGATTGGCATGTCCCCGTTGATGTACAAGGCCCTTAATCCTTTTATCCAGGTGCTCCGGCCCATTTCGCCGTTGGCCTGGATGCCCCTGGCACTGTTTATTATCAAGGACTCCGAGCGCTCAGCGATCTTTGTAATCTTTATCTGTTCCATCTGGCCGATGCTGATCAACACCGCCTTTGGTGTGGCCAATGTCAGAAACGACTGGATCAAGGTGGCCAGAACCCATGAGCTGAGCCAGATAAAGACAGCCTTTCTGGTAATTCTGCCAGCGGCAGCACCCACCATCCTGACGGGGATGCGTATTTCCATCGGTATTGCCTGGCTGGTGATCGTGGCTGCAGAGATGCTTGTGGGTGGTACCGGGATCGGATATTACGTCTGGAACGAGTGGAATAACCTCGATCTCAACAGCGTGATTTTTTCCATCCTGATGATCGGTGTCGTCGGTATGTTGCTGGATATGTCACTGGCTGCCGTGGCGAAACTTGTGCAATACGAGGAGTAGAACATGAGCAGCCATTTTGTCAGTGTTGAAGGGCTTTCCAAGGTATATCCCTCAAAAGCCAGGGACCTGATTGTCTTTGAAGACGTCAATATCGGAATCGACAAGGGTGAGTTTGTCTGCATTATCGGCCATTCCGGTTGTGGTAAGTCGACCATTCTGAACGTCATGGCCGGGTTGGAAATACCGTCTTCCGGAACTGTGATTATGGACGGCAAAGAAGCCACCGGCCCCAGCCTGGACCGTGGTGTCGTGTTTCAGAATTACAGCCTGCTGCCCTGGTTGACCGCTTTGCAAAATGTGAGCTTCGGGGTGAAAGCCCGCTGGCCACAATGGAGTCGCAGTGAAGTGGAAGCCCACAGCAGCCGGTTTCTGTCCATGGTGGGATTGTCCAAGTCGCTGCACCAAAAACCTTCAGAGCTCTCCGGGGGTATGCGTCAGCGGGTCAGCATCGCCCGCGCCTTTGCCACCAGCCCCAAGCTGTTATTGCTCGACGAACCCTTTGGGGCTCTGGATGCTCTGACACGGGGCATGATTCAGGATGAACTGATCAAGATCTGGAGTGAGACCCAACAGACGGTGTTCATGATCACCCACGATGTGGACGAGGCCATACTGCTTGCTGACAGGGTGTTACTGATGACGAACGGTCCGAGTGCCCACGTGGCGGAGTCCGTCAAGATCAGCCTGCCGAGGCCGCGGGATCGGGGCACCATTATCGATGATCCCGGCTATTACAAGATTCGCAATTATCTGGTGAATTTCCTGGTTAAACGTTCTGGTGAACTTTCCGGCTCCAATGGTGGGGGCGGTGGTAGCACACGCCAGGTCGATCCGGCCAACGAGGGCAATTCTTCCGATGAACAACCACAGCCTGCGGCCTATCGGGCCGCCATTTAATAACAGGAGTTCCCATGGACAAACTAACCATGACCGAAACCATTGTAGGCGTGAAACTGGCCAAGGATCTGAGCTGGGAAAGCATGGCCAGTGATCTGGGCATGTCCCCGGTATGGCTGACTTCCGCCTGCCTCGGGATGAACAGCGCGCCCCCGGACAAAGCCGCTGCGATTGCGGAATATCTCGGGCTTGGCCCGGATGTGGCCAAGGCACTGGAGGCCTTCCCCACCAAAGTTTGGGAGCAGGCTGTTCCTACAGACCCTCTTATCTATCGACTGTATGAAATTGTCGGAGTCTACGGCGATACCCTGAAAGAAGTGATCCAGGAAAAATTTGGTGATGGCATTATGAGCGCCATCGACTTTTCCATGGAGGTGGACAAGATTGAAGACCCCAAGGGGGATCGGGTGTTGCTCACCATGAATGGCAAATTTCTGCCTTACAAAAGCTGGTAGCCAGAGGTGTCTGAATCTGTTCGTCCACCGTTACCGCCCTTCAGCTATGACGATGCTGTGCTGAAGGTGCGCAAGGCGGAGGATGCCTGGAACAGTAAAAACCCTGAAGCGGTTTCTTTGGCGTATACAGAAGACTCCCGCTGGCGTAATCGCTCAGAGTTTATTACCGGGCGGGCCGACATTGTCAGTTTCCTTGAGCGCAAGTGGCAGAAGGAGATGGATTACCGGCTGATCAAGGAAATTTGGGCCTACGATGGTAATCATATCGCCGTGCGTTTTGCCTATGAGTGGCATGATGAGGTAGGTAACTGGTTTCGCTCCTACGGGAATGAAAACTGGGCGTTTGACGAAAACGGTTTAATGATGGCTCGTCATGCCAGCATTAATGACGTACCGATTGCGGAGGAGGACAGAAAGTTTAAATGGCCGCAGGGCCCGAGGCCTGTTAACCATCCAGGACTCTCGGAACTGGATTTGTAGTTCAAGGGCAGCAGCAAGAGCAGCGTGTCAGCGATGGTATTCAATGATCTGGCCGCGAAACGGCTGTGATAGGTAATCTGTCTCAGGCGGTTGATGTTGTTGGTGATCAAAACCGAAGGTTGCCATTTTTTTGCTGAAAGGCGCATGGTGTCCCCGGCCTGGGTCAACAATAACCACCTGGCAGCTGGGTTGAGCGTGCTGGTGGATGAACTCAGACAGCAGTGCGACATGTTCACGTTCATACAGAAGGTCGCTCCCGATAATCAGGTCAAATAATCCCAGGCCATCATCAGTATCAGCCCAACCGGTCCGCTCGAAAGGGATGTCTGAACCATTGTTGAGGTCGACATTCTCCTTAAGAAAGTTGCCAGCTTCCGGGTGGTAATCGGTGGCGGTAATATCTGCCAGGCGGTGATTCAACAGCAGGCTGGTCAGCCCAATCCCACAACCCACTTCGAGAATCCGCTTGCCCGTGATGTCGTAATCACACATGTGGTGAGCCAGCACTTTGCCGGCATCCCAGACAACCCCAAACAGTGGCCAGCTGGCGGAAGAAATCCCCAGCTTTTCGGCCTCGCCATCTTTGTCCTGGAATTCCTGATTGTCTCTCAGGGTTCGCAGGTGAATGTCCACCTTGCCAAATTCAATGGTTTGATAGCGTACGCGTAGCGATGACATAAAAACTCCATGTGTGGGACAGGTTGTCCCGCAGTATGGCGTTGATTCGGCCAATCGCTACGAGAGGGAGGTGTGTTGAGGTTATCCCTCAGGGTACATGACCAGCAGGGTGCACCCGGTATGAGATTTCGGAGCGTGGGAGGAATTTTTGGGTTGGTGAATAAAGTCGCCTTCCCGGTAGTCTTCCTTGCCGCCTTCAAATACGCCGGAAATCACGAAGATCTGTTCGGGTCCGCTTTCATGTAGATCTATGCCAGGAAATTCCGCGCCGGGTGCAAACTCATAGACGGCGGCACGTTTACCGTTTTCGCCTTCCCAGAGCATTCTTTCCGTGATGCCAGGGAGTAGCTCCACAGGCTCAACATCTTTCCAGTTAACTTTTTTCACACCGTCAAAGTTGAGTGTATCGCTCATTATTATCTCCTAGTGGAATCTGTTGGTATCACAAGCATAGAAGCATAAATAAAAAGGGCAAGGTAGTGATACCTTGCCCTTTTATGTATTTGCAGTCCGCCTGAGCGGCAGCAAATATTAGTCGATAACGACGATGTTTTCCGCCTGAGGGCCTTTTTGGCCTTGGGTGACGGTAAATTCAACGCGTTGACCTTCGTTCAGGGTGCGAAACCCGGAGCTGGAGATTGCGCTGTAGTGTGCAAAAACATCGGGGCCAGACTCACGTTGAATGAAGCCAAAGCCTTTAGATTCGTTAAACCACTTAACGGTGCCAGTTACTGTAGACATAATGTAATCCTGTAAATTCTTAATAAATAAAGATATGCCCGGTCAAGGGCGGTGGTGCTGGAAGTATTGCTGGTAATTATGAAAAACAGGACGACGATCTGAAAGGCGCGTCGAAGTGGTACATAAAGATAGAGCTTACTTTCAAGCAGTGGGAACTATAGACCTTTTTTGCCAGAAAGCAATGATTTCCCGTGACCCTGCCGCTGATAGGGTCTTATCATCCTGAAACTTTGGTTTCATCCTCGGATTCCATGGGGCTGGCGTTGGCAATACGCCTATGGCAAGTGTGGCGGAAGTCTTCAATGGTTCGTGTCAGATCTTCCTCCTTCTCGCCCAGTCCGCTCAGTGCCATTCGGGCCAACTCCAGGCTGGCTTCAATATTTTCTGATACCACGCCAGTGGCCCCCAGCTGGCTAAGAACCTGACACTGGGACAGGTTATGGCCGCGGGCATAGACCTGCTTGTCCGGGTAGGTCTTGCGCAGGGAGGTAATGATTTCTTCCGTTGCTTCTGGGTCATTGATAGTAACAATGATCACCTTGGCATCACTGGCCCCCGCTGATTTCAACACTTCCGGTTTGCGCACATCGCCAAAATACACAGGGTGACCGTTGGCGCGCTCTCGCCCCACGATGGCTGCGTCGCCATCCAGTGCCACAAAAGGTTTGTCCGACAGGGTGAGGATTTCTCCAATGGTATGCCCGACCCGGCCGTACCCCGCCAGCACTATAGGGGCTTCGGTGATGTCCTGGGATGTGGTATCCACTTCCTGTTCCGGTTTTCTGGCCAGCGACTCTGCCCATCTGGCCAGCAGCGGTGTGACGAGCATGCTAAGTAGAACCACTAGCAATAGTTGCTGGAAGAGTGGGGTTGGTATGAGGTTGGACTGGTTAGCCAAGGAGAACAGTACCAGAGAAAATTCACCGCTCTGAGCCAGGAGCAGTGCCACCGCCAGGCTATTTTTGGTTTTCAGTCCGAAGAAATAGTTGATGGGGAACAGAGCGATAACCTTGATGGCAATCAGTAGGGCCAACAGGGCAAAGGTGAGTAGTGGCTTATCGATTAGCAGCTGGAGGTTCAGTGACATGCCCATGGACATAAAGAACAAGCCCAGCAGCAGTCCGCGGAAAGGCTGTATTTCGGCAATGACCTGGTGGCGATAAAACGAATCGGAAATCAGCATACCTGCCAGGAAAGCACCCATGGCCATGGAGAGGCCGGCGTGCTCGGTGGCCAGTGCCGTGCCCATGACAATCAGCACGGCCGATGCGGTAAAAACTTCCGGGCTACCTGAAAGCGCCACGCGATGGAGAATCGGGTGCAGGAAAAATCGCCCCAGGAAGACCACCATAACCACAATGGAAACGGATTCGATCAGCGTCAGCCAGATACTGTTGTCGATGGTCAGCTCAGGGGCTGACAGCAGGGGCACCAGTGCCAGTAATGGCACGACTGCCAGATCCTGCATCAGCAATACTGCGAGGGAGGATCGGCCATAGGTAGATGTCACCATTTTCTGGCTTACCAGCAGTTGAATAACAAAAGCTGTGGAGGATAACGCCAGGGTTGGGCCTATCAGAATGGCGGCATTGGCGCTGACATCGAACAGGAAATACGCCAGTGCAGTGAAGATCAGTCCGGTGATCAAAATCTGAAGAGAGCCCAGCCCAAACACCAGTCGTCGCATCTTCCATAGCAGAGAAGGTTTGAGTTCGATGCCGATCACAAAGAGCAAGAACACCACCCCGATTTCTGACAAGTGGCTGATGTCACTGATGTTGCTGATTAGTCCAAAACCGGAGGGGCCTACGATGACCCCGGCCAGCAGGAAACCGGGGACAGCACCCAGTCTCAGGGTTTGGGCAAGAGGTACGGCAATAACGGCGGCAACCAAAAGGGCAATGATGTCCGTTAGGTAGGAGGCGGGCATATTTAGTGCTTATCCAAATAGTCGGTAGGGTATAGCCCTACGATACCCTACAGGCGTCCGCCCGCCAATCGCCAGGGCATTTTTTACTAGGAAAAACCGCTACTTGACAGCATCAAGGGCCTGTGAGATATCACTAATGATGTCTTCTATATTTTCAATGCCCACAGAAATTCGTACCAGGTCGCTACTGACACCAGCCTTTTTCAGCTCTTCCTCATTGAGCTGCCGATGAGTGGTGGTGGCAGGGTGGCAGGCCAGCGATTTGGCGTCACCGATATTAACCAGTCTCAGAATCATCTGTAGTGCATCAATAAACTGGGCACCTGCCTCACGACCGCCAACAATGCCGAAGCTGAGAATGCCCGATGCCTTGCCGCCGGTAATCTTCTGACAGGTTGCCTGATAGGGGCTGTCTTCCAGGGCGGCATAGTTTACCCAGCTGACTTTCGGATGAGCTTTGAGATAGCGGGCGACCTGCTCTGCATTCGCACAATGACGTTCCATGCGCAGGCCAAGTGTTTCCAGGCCCTGCAGAATCAGGAAGGTGTTCATCGGAGACAGCGCTGCGCCGGTATTGCGCAGCGGGACCACCCGACAGCGGCCGATATATGCTGCCGGACCCAATGCATCGGTATAGACCACGCCGTGGTAGGAGGGGTCGGGCTGGCTGAAAATAGGAAAGCGTTCCTTGTGGGCGGCCCAGTCGAATTTTCCGGAGTCGATGATAATGCCGCCAATGGAGGTCCCGTGACCACCGATGTACTTGGTCAGGGAGTGCACCACGATGTCAGCACCGAGCTCAAAGGGTCGGCACAGAAAAGGGGTTGCCACGGTGTTGTCGACAATCAGGGGGATGCCTGCGCGATGGGCAATTTCTGCCAGTTTCTCAATGTCGACGATGTTGCCTGCAGGGTTGCCAATGGATTCACAGAAAATGGCTTTGGTGCGGTCATCAATGGCCTGTTCAAAGCCGGAGAAATCGTCGTGGGCAACCATGCGCGCTTCAATTCCCTGGTTAGGCAAGCTGTGGGCGAACAGATTATAGGTGCCGCCATAGAGCTGGCTGGTGCTGACGATATTGTCCCCCACAGTACAGAGGCACTGAATACTGTAGGTGATGGCGGCCATTCCGGATGCCACGGCTAGGGCACCAATGCCCCCTTCCATGGCTGCCATGCGTTGCTCCAGCACCGCGGTGGTGGGGTTCATGATTCGGGTATAAATATTACCTTGGACCTTCAAGTCGAACAGATCCGCACCGTGCTGGGTATCGTCAAAGGTATAAGAGGTGGTCTGATAAATGGGAACGGCGGCCGCTTTTGTTGTCGGTTCAGACTCATAGCCGCAGTGCAGTGCCAGTGATTCGAGTTTCATCATGTCTTCCCTGTATTGGAATTATTGTGTAGGTGGCCTCAGAGCGGCCACTATAACGTCGTTCACAGGTTGCAGAAAAGTAATGGGTCCGCGCAGCTTATTCCGATTCGTTGGCGATGCGAATCAGCCGCTTGCCCAGATTATCTCCACGGTAGAGGCTGGCGATAGCATCTGGTGCTTGGTCGATACCTTCCAGAACGTCCTCGCGATAGCGTAGCTTGTCGGCCTTGATCAGTGGCGTCAGGGCGGAGATGGCTTCGCCGTAGCGGTCGTTATAGTCGAACACAAGAAATCCCTGCATGCGCGCCCGTTTGACCAGTAGCTGGCGTTGGACGCGGGGGCCCATTGGGATTGGGTCCCAATTGGTTATAGAGGCCGTGCCACACAGCACAATGCGTGCACCTACATTAATATGCTTCATCACAGCATCGCTGATCGGGCCGCAGGTATTATCAAAATAGACATCAACACCGTTGGGGCAGGCGGTGGTCAGCGCCGCATCCACATCTTCGCTGCGGTAGTCGATGGCATGATCGTACTGAAAAGCCTCGTGACACAGTGCAACTTTTTCCGGTCCGCCAGTTATGCCCACGGTTTGGCAGCCCTGCAGTTTGGCCAGCTGCCCAACACAGGAGCCGACGGCCCCCGCAGCCGTGGAAACAACCACGGTCTCTCCCTGTTTTGGTTGCCCGATATCCATCAGGCCAAAATAGGCTGTCACACCATTGATGCCCAGTATTCCCAATGCCGTTGAGATCGGCAAACCGTTGGTTTCCACCCTGCGCTGCACCTTGTCACCGTCTACTGCAGCATAAT
Source organism: Porticoccus litoralis (assembly GCF_030676955.1). Lineage (NCBI taxonomy): Bacteria > Pseudomonadati > Pseudomonadota > Gammaproteobacteria > Cellvibrionales > Porticoccaceae > Porticoccus > Porticoccus litoralis. Next base: position 77,296 of record NZ_JAUUUU010000002.1, read on the forward strand.
CCTGCCAGCCAAACATGCCGGTAACGATATCTCCAACACCATAATCCGGGTGGCGGGACTCAATAACCTTTCCCACTGTCAGGGCGCGCATCACCCCGCCCAGTGGCACCGGTTCCGAATAATTGGCCACTGCACTTACCCAGCCACGCATGGCCGGTTCCACAGAGAGGTAGATGTTGCGAACCAGGACCTCCCCTTCAGTAATGGTTGGTATATCAGATGTGTCGATGGAAAAATTATCGGCTTGGGGTATATCGCTGGGTCGGCTGGTCAAAATGACCTGGCGATTAATCTTGTCCTGCATGGTGCACCTCGAAAATGGCGTGGTGTGTCTTGGCAAACCCCCATATCTTTATTCCGGGGTCAATTTCAGCCAGCTTATTATTCTGTAATTTGACTGTAGACGAAAATTATTTTGCAAGCTTGAGTGTTGCTGCGGTGGCCACGCCCCAGATCCAGTTAAAAAAGACCACCAGTAATGGCGTAAGCAGACCGAGTTCAAGGCCTGCTATACCCTTGTGGGCTTTTAAGGGAAACACGATGAACAGCTGAACGGCAGTGGGTGCCAGGCTAAGAAGTGACCCTTTCCAGAAGATCTTAGAGGACATGAAGGGCATGACGAACAGAAGGCCCCACAGTCCACCCCAGACAATCCGGGGGTAGAGCCATTGCGGAGAAAGGCCGGGGGCGATAGCAACACCCATAAGCTGGGAAATTCCAATATCACCAAACAGCCAGACGGTAAGGCTGTTAGCAAATCCACCTATGCAGCCCGCAGCAAACATCAGAAGCAGCTTTTTCATGCCAGGTATCCCATTGAATTTCCATCAGTGTATACCAGATACAGCAAGTACCGGATCAGAGTTCTGTGGATGGTTTAAGCACGAGGCTCAAAGTGTAGAAAGTAGGACGTGGTTCGGTGCAGCGGTTTGGATGAGACAAACAAACACAGCCCCTTTTGCAGGGAAGTAAAAAAATGGCAGGAAAGTGCCTTCTACAAAGTCATGCGACCAGAAGCCCCTGGACCCGGGACATCCCCGGGCCTTGGACCTCTGTCAGGGATATCAGGCGGATGCCTGAATATCGCCTGTGGTGCCTTGCGACTTGGCTAGAGCAATGGCATCTTCCAGCATCTGTTCATTGGGGTATTCTTCACTTACCCCAAGTACAGCATGATTTGCTGCTTGAAGATTAAAGAAGTACTTGCCATTGGCTTCTTTCCGCTCGTAACGATCTTCGTATTCGCAATTGTTGCGAATACTGCTGATGTCACTCATCGCAGAACCCTTGGAGAAGTATGGCTTGCTGTTTACTAGCAAGGTTTCTCCGTTATCGCCTTTCAAAGAAAAGTTAAATTTACCGTCGTCGCTTTTGTTTAGTTCAAATCTAGACATACCCGTCTCCTTGCTTATATCGATCTTGAGAGATTGCTCACTCTTAGTTTTTTTATCTCTAACAGCTTTTTTAACAGGCAGCTTGACGCTGTTTTAGGGCTGCCTTGCGATGACCCTTGATGGTGGGTATCGCGTCGTCCTCATCAGACACTTGCGTGAACTGACTGCCAGCAGACCCTTTAACTTCACAAACAACCTGATAAGCCAGCGTTAGGGCTCAGAGTATCAATCCAAGATAAATATTTATTCAATATTATTTGTGGTGATTTTTTTGACCAGATTAATGATTTTTGTCCAAATAACCTTTTTAAAATTTATCTTAGATGTTTGATTTATATGTAATTTACAGCCCTTTTTATGGGGTAAAAAAAGGGCAATTTTAAGGCCAAAAAATAACGCCATTTTCTTGCCTATCGTTTTGTTTTATATGGATTAATGCTGGTGCTCTCTGTGGTATGTAAAATCTACTTTCACTCCGAGTTGGTAGGGGTTAATAACAAATAACTTATTATGATAAAAATGTAGTTGCTAATATATTTTTTATTATTTTTAAAATGTATTAAATAAATCCTAAATATGATATAAAAATATTCTAATATAACTGCATGTTAATGCCATGCATCTTTGCTTATATTTTTTTGCGACTAATTGGTCGATGGGGGCTGAACCTGGGGTGTCTTCAGAGATTTTTCACTTGACCTTTTCTGGATTCATAGAATCTCTTTCTGGGGATGCTGTGAGTACATGTTGGCTCTGGCTGCGGGAGTTGGGCTTGATAACCGATCGGGCTCATATCTGTGCTGAAGTTGTATTACTACTGGCTGATTGATCTTTGTGGGCCTTACAGTGCGAAATAACAGGGGTTTTGAAATGTTCGTACTGGACGGGGGATTTGCTTTGATGTAATGATGAGCCCTGTATCTATGGTTGGAAGTTCATGATAAGAATCAAGTTTTTTCGTCATCTGAGCCTGGGTTTGATATGCACGTTGCCACTGATATTGGTTGGCTGTGGGAGCTCTCTTCCCAAAGGTGAAGCCAAAACCCAGTCCCAGTGGAACACCTTTGAAGAGGCAAAGGCTGCCTACGACAGTATTACCCTTCATGAGACCACCACACTGGATCTCCAGCAGCTGGGATTTGACCCCTACAGCGCGCCTAATGTGAGGATTTTGTCCTACCTCGACATCATCCAGGTGTTCAGCCCCAACGACTCCGTAAAACCTGATGATCTGCCTCCCAGTGTGCGGGACTGTATCAAGGCCCGCGAAGAATGCCTGGCTTATCAGGCTACACCGCAGGTGAGCTCCAGTAAGCGCGTGGGTAATGTGTTTCTGGATTTGCTGAAATTCAAGCGCGAGCGCATCCGTACGGGCTGGAACTTCAATGCACTGGTGGTCATAGACCACGATATTGTGGTGTACAAGATCTGGAGCGGTATGCCGATTATTGATGAGTTCGAAACACGTAAAAATCCATTGGGGCCGATTCAAGACTCCATTGGTAGTGCCGTCCAGAGCGGTGCTGGAATGTGAGTACTTACTTTCTAATAAGATTCGATTTTATTGGTTAAAATTTAAACTATTCCTTCGCCCCCTTGTCAGAAGACGAGTTCGAATCAATGAGCTCTGAGTGAAGAATAAGGGTGTTTATTTTTTTGGAGAAAAGCCTTCATGGTAGAAAAACCTGAACCTGAAAAGCTCGACTACGATGCGCATCCCGTTTTCAAAACCGTTCCGGAAGAGACCAACAACAAAAATCTTGGCTTTTTTGAGATCATTGCCCAAGCCTTCTGCCTGGTCTTTCAGCTACAGCGCGGTAAAGGGTTGAAAAGAGCCACAGATTTGTTGGAAAGCAATCCCAAGTCCGTTATTGCGGCCGGCATTCTTTCGATGATCATTTTTTTTCTGATCTGCTTTACCGCCTCCCAGTTGGCGATCAAATATTTGACCAACTAGGAAGGCGATTGTTCTAAAGCTCAAAAACATCAGTAAAGCAGTTCATGGCTAAAGACATGCTAGTGGATATCCATGGTGGGTTGTGTGGAAAGAATGCCCAGAAGCTTTAGGGCGTGTTCCATGGCCTCAAAACCCAGATCGGTGAGATAGCCACCATCCACCTGGGTAATCAGTCCCTTTTTATAAAGTCTGCGGGCGGCCTCAACCATTGACGTTGGGGCTTCGTGGCTGTGGACCTTGATGCCGTTCTGTAGCGAGTGAGTATCAAACAGGCTAAGCAGGTTGAGTTCATCCAGGTGATCACTGGAAAAGGGCATAGTGGTACCTCTTATTGTTGTTGGTTATGGCAGTCATACGACGACAAACTGCTACACATACATATACACCTAGCCTTGCTGGTTCTGTCAACAAAAAACCGTGTGTCGTTAGCTAATCCTCTGCCCCTGGGCCCATTCCAGAGCGCGCTCCAGTCGGTCATTCCCCCAGAACTGTTCGTTACCAACAACAAAAAAAGGCGCGCCAAAGAGTCCCATTTGGCGGGCTCTTTCCGTTTGCTCGCGTAATGCCTGCTTGGCTTCCGGTGAGTTCGCAGCTACTAGAATATTCTCGGCATCCTGGCCCGCTTCCAGCAGACAGGTGGAGATAACTTCGGGCAAGGCAATATCTTCATCCCGGGCGAAATTGGCGCGAAAGACTGCTCGGACAAAGTCGGCTATCCATGGCTCATCGGCAAAGAAACAGGTAATGCGGGCGGCTAACAGCCCATTGCGGGGGAAAGCGGTGGGTTTTTGATAGGGTAGCTGTAAGTCGCTACAAAGGCGTTCCAGGTCGCGCCACATATAGGCACCCTTGGCGGGGTAGATATTAAAAGGCGAGTCGGTCCAGCCCTGCTGGTTAAAAATTGGGCCGAGCAGAAAGGCGCGCCAGTTGATGTCGATTCCTTGGTTGGTGGCCAGCTCCCCGATTCTCATCACAGCCGGGTATGAATAGGTGCTCGCAAAGTCGAACCAGACATCAATCTTCATGGTTTAGCCTCAAACTCACTCGTTTATGTCGCGATATGGTTTAACTATCGCGTTGAGCGAGCGTATCTGCAATGGGGTAATACAGGACAGTATGACTTCTTGTGGGAAAGAAAGTCGGTGGTTAGTTGATCTCTAGGTCAGTGGAACCGGCAAAAAAAGTCAATCCGAAGGATTCCGGTTTCGGGCAAGGGGTGGCGTACAGTGCTTCTGCATGCGCAGAAAAGGCGGGGCTGAGGTAAACAGATACGCTGCAAAACAGGCTGGCAGACGTTTCATGGCGATAGAAGGCAGCCATGTCTGCCGGTTTTCCTGCCTGTTCATATATTTCTGTCAGCTCAAGTTGCAGGTCATCAAAATCGGGACCAGCTAAGAGGGCGTCGCCCAAGTGGATGACAAACCAGTTGTGCATGGGGGCGAGATCCTAAGGGGAGATGATCAGTGTATTTTACACATCCCGCCCCATGCCGCAGGATTAGATCTTGATTTCGCTGATCTGGATAGTGGGCTGCACGTTAGTGAAATTGGGAAGATCTCCCAGAATCTCTTCAGCGTGAGGGCCAAATGATTGCTGGAATGCGTCTACGGAATCAAAGGTCAGGTGCCCCATGGCAATAAACGCAGGGGCATCTCCTGGCGCACCACCGGCAATGCCATGATCAACCGCGCCAGCTTTCAGGGCATCGCCCAGCAGAGATACCACCAGTGGCACGTGAGTATTGCAGTAATAATCAATATCGAAGGTCGCTTCTGCGCTGTTGGGGTACATCACACTGACTTTTATCATTGTTGTATTCCTCTGAATGAATAAATAACTCGATAAAATAGGGGCTGACGAACAGCTTGATCTATGTAGAGAACTTCATAGTGTTCAGGTTAGATGGTCGAACGGCAGATGCAATCCCACCATAGGCGTATATTTGCTAGGAAGCGCTCAGCTAAAGGTACTACGATTTGGAGAGCGTTCACCCTAAGAGGATATTTTGTTTCATTCATCGAAGGGGTATTCTGGTCAGTGGTCGAAAGCACATGAGTAGGCGATGGATTTGAAAGTCCTGTAACTCGCATCCATACTCAAAAAATCAGTCATCTTATTTGTAAGTCTTAATACTCATATTTTCAGTAAGGGGAGCTTTATGAAAGTTTTAGTCAAGTTATTACCTGTTCTGTTTGTTGTGGCAGTCGCCGGGTGTGCCAGCAACTCTTCGGTTGATGAGGTCAGGGCTATGGCCGAGGAAGCGCAGCGCGCTGCTGCTGAAGCAAAAAGTGCTGCCGCTGCGGCACAGCGAACTGCTGATGCTGCCAACAAGGCTGCTGCCAATGCACAAAGTACCGCTGACGCGGCGCAAACTTCAGCCAACGAAGCCAACGAGAAAATTGACCGGGCCTTTAAAAAAGCCATGCAAAAGTAGGGCAGTTATTCAATGATATCCAGCCAGTCTGAGTGGTCTGGCTGGATATGATTCTGGTAAAACTCAAAATCTGTCAGTGAGTGAGGCTCTATTCCCACGAGTACAGGTATGCCCGTGGCCTGTGCGACTATCATATCAACCCTACCCCAGTTGATCAGGATTTCAGGCAGCGCCTGCTGCATCGACGTTAGCTTTTTTATAACACCCGAGCGGTTTCCCTCCTGTACCACGCCATCAAGCTCCAGAGGCTGATGCACTTCCAGAAACAGCATCTTGCCTTGCCAGCCGATTTTATAAGGCTGGTTCACGATAGTGACCGGAGTGTTAATTGGCACGAGGTTATAGAGTTCTTCAATGTGCTCGGGGTACATGCGAATACAACCATGGGTGACCTGCATGCCAATGCCAAAGCGCTTGTTGGTGCCGTGAATAAAATAACTGGGAATTGCCAACCCTAGTAAATAGTCGCCCAAGGGGTTATCTGGACCAGCGGGTACGATTCTGGGCAGAAAGTCACCTCGGGAAGCGTGTTCCTCACGAATACTTTCCGGGGGATACCAGGGCGGGTGTTCAACCCGCAGGGTCACGCGGGTTTCTGTGAGTGGTGTGGCCCAATCCCGGCGACCGACGCTGATGGGGTAAACCGCTACTGTCTCCTTGCCCTGCTCGTCCTTACTGTAAAAAAAAAGACGCATTTCCGCCGTATTGATGACCATGCCTGCCCGGGGCGCATCCGGTAAAATCACATTGAATGGCAGCAAGACCTTGCTCCCGTCATCGGGAAGCCAGGGATCAATACCCGGGTTTGCAGAGCGAATCATGTTGTATCCCACTCGGTATCGTGCGGCGACATCAATTAGCGTCTCTTCCCGCGAAATGTAGGTGCGGCTGTTGCTACCAACCAGATCAGTGTTTGTTTCCGGAGACAGGACAAACTGGTTCTGGGCCAGGCAGGGTAGGGAGAAAAGGGTCAATAACAACAGGCCCGAAGCACTAAATGTATTCATTGTGTCCTGAACAGGTTTCCAGGTGGCCATCAGGGTACAATAACAATCGGAATCCCTGGCTTAATAGCCGACCAGATTTGGTCCATGTCTTCATTGGTCACACCAATGCAGCCATCCGTCCAATTGAATATCTGCATCTGGTCGGGGGGTAACGGTGTATTGCTGGGCATGCCGTGAATCATGATCGACCCTCCTGGGCTCGCACCATTCTCCAGGGCCCGTTTTATATCCTGTTCATTAGGATAGGAAATATGGATGGCCTTGTAAAAATCACTCTTTTCCGTCTTGAAATCCAGAATATAACGCCCCTCTGGCGTACGCTCATCACCCGCATGCTGTTTGTGGCCACGCGGCCTTGGCCCTAAAGCGATGGGATAGGCTTGGTACTTAACTCCGTCCCGAAGCAGATAAAGCATCCTCTCTGATTTGTCTACCAGCACGCTGTCAGCGACAAGCCGCTCGCCAGCCACTGCAAGCTGACAAACCAGTATGCCGATAACTAAAAAAACTTTATACATAGAGGTTTAGCTCGCTTCGGGTTACCAATATGTAGGGGAAGTTGACCATAACAAGAGCTTAATTCAAAAAAGGGTGGGGCTAACTGTTTTTTCTCATACAGGGGAATCACGAGAGTGATGGTTAAAGAGAAGAAAAAGGTCGTTGTGGAACGGTATTTATCGTGACGGCTAGAGAGGCGGAAAAGCTTGGGTCCTTGCTATTTATAAATAACTTCTGGCGGGGGGGCTTGAGCGGCACCATTTCGATGAATCTTCGGTGAACCATTTTATTCGAAATGCCGCGAGACAATCCGGGATCAGAAAAGAGATAACCAGCCATACGTTACGCCATTCCTTCGCGACGCCCTTGCTACAGTCTGGTGCTGATATTCGAACGGTGCAGGAGCAGTTGGGGCATACCGATGTGAAAACCACTGAAATCTATATCCATGTTCTGAAACAGGGTGCACATGGAGTAAAAAGCCCCCTCAGTTTCCTGTAGGGGGCTTCGGCAAAGATGAGGGTGGGGGGCTTTACTGCGCGCCGTTAGACTTGAGTGCTGCGACGTAGTCTTCCGCATGGCGGTGCTGGCTGGCGATGGCGAGTAGAGTCTTGCCGTCGGAGTTGGTGGCATTGATGTCGTGGCCCGCTTCCAGGAAGAATTTCACGAAGGTCTCAAAATTTTCTGCCTTCATGCCGCGATAGGCTTTTTCCAGCAGGTGGAAATCGGGGTTAACGCCTTCGGGAGCTTCAAAATCCAGGAAGGTTTTAATGCGCTCGTCGTCGAATACTTCACCGAGAACTTTTTGTTTATCTTTTTTCAGTGCCATAAATAATTACTGCAAATAGGTGTTGAGGATTAAAGAAGTTCGTTGAGTTTCTTCAGCAGGACTTCATTCACCTGCTGAGGGTTCGCCTGGCCCTTCGACGCTTTCATGATCTGTCCAACAAAGTAACCGAGCATTTTCGGACGCTTGGCTTCATCAGCGGTGCGGTAGTTTTCAACCTGTTGCGGGCTGTTGGCAATGACGTCGTCCACCATGGCTTCGATGGCGCCGCTGTCGGAAACCTGTTTCAGGCCGCGGGCTTCAATAATGCTGTCGGCGTCGCCTTCGCCATCCCACATGGCATCAAACACTTCCTTGGCCATTTTACTGGAGATGGTGCCGTCTTTCAGGCGGGCAATCATACCTGCGAGCTGTTCGGCGCTGACAGGGCTGTCCTGAATGGACATATCATCGGCATTAAGGCGTGCGGACAGTTCGCCCATGATCCAGTTGGCCGCCAGTTTGGCATCGCTGTCGGCGGCGGTTTCGAAGTAACGCGCCACGTTGGCATCACCGCTAATAATATTGGCGTCGTAGTGAGATAGCCCGTATTGCTCCATAAAGCGGTCGCGGCGGGCGTCCGGCAGTTCCGGCAGGGTCTGGCGAATCTGCTCTATGTAGTCGTCGTCGAATACGATGGGCAACAGATCCGGGCAGGGGAAGTAGCGGTAATCGTTGGCTTCTTCCTTGCTGCGCATGGAGCGGGCTTTTTTGGTGTCGCCGTTGTAGAGGCGGGTTTCCTGAATCACCTTGCCGCCGTCCTCAATGAGGTCGATCTGCCGTTCCACTTCCAGGGCAATGGCATCTTCCATGAATTTAAAGGAATTGAGGTTTTTGGTCTCGGTGCGGGTACCAAAAGTATCGCTGCCAGCAGGTCGTACGGAGATGTTGACATCAAAGCGCATGGAACCCTGGGACATATTGCCGTCGCAGATGCCCAGCGAAGTGACAATGCTGTGCAGCTTGCGGGCAAACGCCACAGCTTCCTCGGCGCTGCGCAAATCCGGTTCGGAAACAATTTCGATCAGCGGCGTACCGGCGCGGTTGAGATCGATGCCGGACATGCCATGAAAATCTTCGTGTAATGACTTGCCCGCATCCTCTTCCAGGTGCGCGTGGTGAATGCGGATAGATTTTTTACTACCGTCTGCCAGTTCTATCTCCACGTGGCCGCGGCCGACGATGGGTTTTTCCAGCTGGGTAGTCTGGTAGGCCTTGGGCAGGTCCGGGTAGAAATAGTTTTTGCGTTCGAACATCGAGGTGTGGGAGATGTCCGCGTCGATGGCCAGGCCGAACATGATGGCATCGCGAAACGCCTGTTCGTTGGGCACCGGCAGTGTGCCGGGCATGGCGAGGTCAATGGCGCAGGCCTGGGTGTTGGGTTCCGCACCAAAAGCGGTACTGGCCCCGGAAAAAATTTTCGACTTGGTGGCCAGCTGCACGTGCACTTCAAGGCCGATAACGGTTTCCCATTGCATTATTCAAGGCCCTCCGGTGTGCGCTGGTGCCAGTCGGTTGCCTGCTGGAACTGATGTGCCACATTCAGCATCAGGCCTTCATCAAAGTAGTCGCCAATAATCTGCAGGCCCACCGGCTTGTTATCCACCAAGCCGCAAGGCACGGACATGCCGGGCAGGCCCGCCAGGTTAGTGGCGATGGTGTAAATATCTTCGAGGTACATGGCCACCGGATCGTTGCCTTTAGCGCCAAAGGCAAATGCCGGGGATGGCGAGGTGGGGCCCATGATCACATCCACTTCTTTGAAGGCGTCGACAAAGTCCTGCTTGATCAGGCGGCGCACCTGCTGTGCCTTGCGGTAGTAGGCGTCGTAGTATCCAGCGGACAGGCAGTATGCGCCCACCAGAATGCGGCGTTTTACTTCGTCGCCAAAACCCTCGCCACGGGTGCGCATGTACAGGTCACGCAGATCTTTCGGGTCTTCGCAGCGGTAACCGTAACGTACGCCGTCGAAGCGCGACAGGTTGGCAGAGGCTTCCGCCGGTGCAATCACGTAGTAAGCAGGTACGGCGAGGTGAGAGTGGGGCAGGCTGATTTCCAGCAGTTGCGCGCCAAGTTTTTCGTATTCTGCCAGGGCGTCGCGCACGGCCTGTTCGGTGCCGCTGTCGAGCCCCTCACTAAAGTATTCTTTGGGTACGCCGATCTTCAAACCCTGTAAGGAGTTCTGGAGCTCGGCGGTGTAATCCGGTACCGGGCGATCTATGGAGGTGGAATCCCTGGGGTCAAAACTGGCCATGGTGTTAAGCATCAGGGCGCAGTCTTCGGCAGTGCGTGCCATGGGGCCGCCTTGATCAAGGCTGGAGGCAAAGGCAATCATGCCCCAGCGCGATACCCGCCCGTAGGTGGGCTTCAGGCCGGTAATGCCGCACAGGGCGGCGGGTTGGCGAATGGATCCACCAGTGTCAGTGGCCGTGGCCGCTGGCGTCAGTCGTGCCGCCACCGCGGCTGCAGAGCCGCCTGAGGAGCCGCCGGGTACGCAGTTGGTATCCCAGGGGTTTTTTACCGGCCCGTAGTAGCTGGTTTCGTTGGAGGAGCCCATGGCGAACTCGTCCATATTGGTTTTGCCCAGCACGATCGCACCGGCGCGGGAAAAGTTGTCTACCACGGTGGCATCGTATGGCGGCACAAAGTTGTCGAGCATTTTCGAGCCGCAACTGGTGCGCACACCGTTGGTACAGAAGATGTCCTTGTGGGCAATGGGTACACCGCACAGGACGGTGCTATTGCCCGAAGCCCGCAGCTGGTCTGCCGCGGCGGCTTTGGCCAGGGCTGCATCTTCGGTGACGGTCACAAAGCTATTGTACTGACCGTCCATTGCCTTGATACGGCCAAGAAAATGTTGTGTGACTTCCACGCTGGAAAAGTCACCGTTGTTCAGGCCGGCAATGATGTCGGCAAGAGTTTTGTTATGCATGATGGACCGGCTGCCTCACTCGATCACTTTAGGGACCAGGTACAGGCCCTCTTCGGTTGCGGGCGCGATGGCCTGGAAAGCCTCCCGCTGGTTGGTTTCTGTGACCTCGTCGGGCCGCAGGCGCTGCACGGCATCTGTGGGGTGAGCCATGGGCTCCACACCGTCGGTGTCGGCAGCCTGTAACTGGTCCACCAGGGCAAGCACGTCGGCAATACTGCGGGTGGTCTCGGTGATAGTCGCTTCATTCAGTTCAATGCGCGCCAGTTCTGCGAGCTTTTCGATGTCTGCACGTTCGATAGTCATGGTATAGTTTCTGCGCTGTTGACAGAGACGGCCAGTACCGGTTTTCCGGCCTGACGAAATGAGGGGGCGTAAGTTACCACATCCGTTTCGGCAGGGGTACTGTGAAACGGCATTTTGATACTGATTTTTCTACGGGATCAAGGACTTAAACCTTGCCCTCAAGTGCTCCGATTGATAGAGTCGCGAGTTTTCGGAACCACCGGCCCGCACGCGAAGCAGTGCTGTGCCAACAAGGGAAAAGATAGATGCTGAAAAGACTGCGCGGTGTTTTCTCCAACGACCTGTCCATCGATTTGGGCACCGCCAATACTCTGATTTATGTGCGCGATAAGGGCATTGTTCTCAACGAGCCATCAGTGGTAGCGATTCGTCACCATCATGGTCAGAAAGTGGTGGAAGCCGTTGGGGTGGAAGCCAAGCGCATGCTGGGCCGGACGCCTGGCAACATTACAGCGATTCGCCCCATGAAAGACGGTGTGATCGCCGATTTCCAGGTTACAGAAAAAATGCTGCAGCACTTTATCAAGAAAGTGCATTCCCACAGCCTGATTCCCCCCAGCCCCCGGGTGCTGATCTGTGTGCCCTGTATGGCGACAGAAGTGGAAAAACGCGCCATCCGCGAATCCGCCTATAGTGCCGGTGCCCGCGAGGTGTTTCTGATCGAGGAGCCAATGGCTGCGGCAATTGGTGCCGGGATGCCAGTGGATGAAGCCTGCGGTTCCATGGTGGTGGATATTGGTGGCGGTACTACCGAAATTGCCATTCTGTCATTAAACGGCGTGGTATTTTCCGATTCCGTTCGCATCGGCGGCGACCGTTTTGATGAATCCATCAGCAACTACGTGCGCCGCAAGTATGGCAGTGTGATTGGCGATACCACCGCCGAGCGCATCAAGATGGAAATTGGCAGTGCCTACCCGGCCAGTGAGGTTCGCGAGATCGACGTGCGTGGCCGCAATCTTGCCGAAGGTGTGCCGAAAAGCTTTACGCTCAACAGTGATGAAATTCTGGAAGCGTTGCAGGAACCACTGGCGGCCATCGTTCAGGCGGTCAAGCGGGTGCTGGAACAGTCACCGCCAGAATTGGCATCGGATATTGCCGAGACCGGTGTGGTGCTGACAGGTGGTGGCGCACTGCTGCGCGACCTGGATCGCTTACTGACCCATGAAACCGGCCTGCCGGTGATTGTGGCCGAAGATCCGCTGACCTGTGTTGCCCGTGGCGGCGGTAAGGCGCTGGAAATCATGGACAAACGCCGTATGGATGTCATGTCGTCCTCACACTGACCGGCCTGTCTGTGTTCCGGCCCCGGGAACATCTCCAATAATGAAGGGGTGTCACTATTAAAAACCTGTTTTCCAAGGGTGCTTCCTCGGGGCGTAGGGTGCTGTTTCTGGTAGCCGCGTCCTTGCTGCTGCTGGCAATCGACAGTTTTACGCCCTGGCTTAAGCCTGCCCGCAAGTGGGTGGCCGAGGCCACAGTGCCCCTCTACTGGATCACCAATATTCCCGCCCGCCTGAGTGAGTTCGGCGATGAGTCAGTGGTCAGTCGCCAGCAGCTCGAAGAGGAAAACGAACAGCTGCGTACCGAGCTGCTCATCCTCAAGGGTCGCATGCAGCGCACCACGGAAGTGGTGGCCGAGAACGTGCGCCTGCGCAATTTGCTCAATGCCACTGAAATGCTCAAAGACCAGGTGCTGGTGGCGGAGTTGATCGGTGTGTCGCCGGACCCGACCCGGCACACCATCCTTATCAACCGTGGTGAGGAAAACGGTGTGTATGTTGGTCAGGCACTGCTTGATGCCGATGGCCTGATGGGGCAGGTGGTGGAAGTACACCGCAGCAGCAGCAAGGTGCTTCTGGTGACAGATACGGCCCACGCGCTGCCGGTACAGACATTGCGCAACGGCGCTCGTTCCATCGCCGAAGGCAGTGGCGATTACAACCAATTATCTCTGCGCTATGTGCCTCCGACCATGGATATTGTGGTGGGCGACCGGTTAGTCAGTTCCGGGCTGGGTGGGCGCTTTCCTGTGGGATACCCGGTGGGTGTGGTCACGGAAGTGCAGACCGTTGTCGGCGAGCCCTACCTATCCGTCAAGCTTAAGCCCTCTGCGCGCATTGATCGCAGCCGTCATTTATTACTGTTGTTTTCCGAAGTGGAAACCTTGGGAGACGGTGAAATTGGAAGAGACTGATCCGTCTATCTATTTCTGGAGCGCACTCAGTCTTGTGCTGGCATTGATGCTGCAAATTCTGCCATTGTCTGTAGCGATGGCACATTGGCGCCCCCAGTTCGTGTTCCTGGTGGCGATCTACTGGCTGTTCAGGGTACCGTCCTTCCACGGTATTGCCTTCGCATGGATGTGCGGTCTGATGTTGGACCTGGTGATGGGTGAACTGATTGGCCGGCATGCCATGTCTTTTGCTCTCTGCGCCTATCTGCTTCGATTGTTGCAGCAGCGCTTTCAGTACATGACTATTTTTCATCAATTGTTTCTGGTGTTTCCGCTGGTGTTGCTGCATCAACTGCTGGTACACAGCACTACGTTAATGCTGAGACCCACCTGGCAGGGTGAGCTGGTGGTGGCACCTGCGGTTTCTTCGTTGCTTATCTGGCCCTTGCTGGCCTGGGTGTTAGCCAAATTTGGTACATCGGAAGCTTACGAAGATGAAGAAATTTCCTCATCCTGAACCGGGTGTCGGGAGAGAATTTGCCATGGTAAGCACAGGGTCCAGCGCTGAGTTTGTTCTGGCTTCGGCTTCCCCCCGGCGCCGGGAGCTGCTGCAGCAGATTGGTTGCCTCTTTCAGGTCGCACCGGTGAATCTCGATGAAACACCCATGCTCGGAGAGTTACCGGAGCACTACGTGGTGAGAATGGCGCTGGAAAAAGCCAGGGCTGGCTGGAATGCCAGTCGGGAGCAGGGCAAACCGGTATTGGCTGCCGATACCACGGTGGTATGTGAGGGAGAAATCTTTGGTAAACCGGCTAACCGGGATGAGGCCTTGGTTATGCTGAGACGGCTGTCCGGCAGAAGTCACCAGGTGCTGTCAGCTGTAGCACTATGCGATGCGTCCCGCTGTGAATCCCGCCTGTCGGAAACGGAGGTGCGATTCAGGGTAATCGACGAAGCGGAATGCCAGCGTTACTGGAATACCGGCGAGCCCGCCGACAAAGCCGGGGGCTATGGCATTCAGGGTTATGGCGCGGTCTTTATTACGTCGATTCAGGGCAGTTATTCGGGGGTTGTGGGACTGCCGCTGGCTGAGACCTGTGACCTGTTGTCGGCGTTTGGTTTGTCCTGGTGGGAGTCGGCATGAGTTCGGAAATTCTCATTAATATCACGCCCATGGAAACCCGGGTGGCGCTGGTGGAAAACGGCGTGCTTCAGGACGTGATGGTGGAGCGCACCTCCAGCCGTGGCATTGTTGGTAATATCTACAAGGGAAAAGTGGTGCGCGTGCTGCCGGGCATGCAAGCGGCTTTCGTGGATATTGGTCTGGAAAAAGCCGGCTTTATTCACGTGGATGATATTCACAAACCGTCAGCCACTGGAGACAACGGGGCTTCATGGGACATCGTGCAGTGCCTTCGCGAAGGTCAGTCGGTGGTGGCCCAGGTCATCAAGGACCCCATCAGTACCAAGGGCGCGCGGCTTTCCACCCGTCTCACAGTCTCTTCCCGGTACCTCGTCTATATGCCGGAAGTCGACCACCTCGGTATTTCCCAGCGCATTGAGGATGAAGCCGAGCGTGAACGCTTGATCAACGGCATGGAGCAAGCGTTGGCGGGTATGGAAACCAGGGGTGGCTACATTATCCGTACGGCTGCCGAAGGGGTCGATGTGGAGGAACTGGGCAAGGATATTCAGTACCTGCATCGCCTTTGGTCCCATGTGCACGACAAAGCCGGGCAGGTACAGGCGCCAGCTACTGTCTATGAAGATCTACCCCTTTACCTGCGTTCCATGCGTGACATGCCCCAGCCATTATTGGAAAAAGTACGGGTGGATTCAGGTGAAGCCTATGCCAAGCTGTGCGACTTCGCCGCGCAGTTCAACCCCGACATGGTGGGGCTGATTGAATGCTACTCGGCGGACCGACCACTGTTTTACCTCTACGGGGTGGAAGATGAAATCAGCCGTGCCCTGGAGAAAAAGGTGCCGCTGAAATCCGGGGGATATCTGGTCATCGATCAGACCGAGGCGATGACCACCATCGACATCAATACCGGTGCATTCGTTGGTAAGCGCAACCTGGAAGAGACGATATTCAAGACCAACCTGGAGGCTACAGCGACCATTGCCCGGCAGCTGAGGCTGCGCAATCTGGGTGGCATTATCATCATCGACTTTATTGATATGCAGGACCCGGAACACCGGCGCCAGGTACTGCGGGCACTGGAAAAAGCCCTGTCCCGGGATCGCGCCAAAACGGCAGTTGTCAGTGTGTCCGAGTTGGGGCTGGTGGAAATGACCCGCAAGCGAACCAGTGAGAGCTTGGGCCAGTTACTGTGCGAGGCCTGCCCGGTGTGCGATGGCAAGGGTAGCCTGAAATCGGCGGAAACCGTCTGTTATGAAATTCTCCGGGAGCTACTGCGAGAAGCACGGACCTTTGAATGCGAGGGTTTTCTGGTGCTGGCCGCGCCGGTGGTGATTGATCGCCTGCTGGATGAGGACTCAGCCTATGTGGCGGACCTGGAAGGCTTCGTGGGCCGAACTATTCAGTTCCGTGTGGAGTCTATGTATAGCCGCGACCAATACGACATTATTCCGATATAGAACCACGGTTCGAAGCAGATTTTTTGAGGCCATATGCCTGTTATTTTATTTTTATGCTGCTCGAGTATCATGGGTGCCATGGTAACTATCTACCACCTGAAAGGTGTGCTTCCAAGGACCCGGCAGACAGCATGACACTGACCCATATTAAAGCCATTTCCCGGAGCTGGTTTTGAACGGCAGCCGGGTTCTGAAATTCCTGACCAGACGTTTGTTGATGTTGGCTGCCCTGTCAGTCATTGGCATAGCTGTGCTCGTGTCACTGGGGCGCGAAACTATTGGCAGCCTCGATAATTATCGTACCGAAATCAACTACTTCGCCTCGGAAAAGCTGGGTCTGCAGGTGGAAAGCCAGCAGTTGCTGGGTGAGTGGCGGCGCCTGAAACCCAGGGTGACGGCACTGGATCTGTCAATACGTACCCCGGGGGCACCGGAACCGGCCATTCAGCTGGAGCGCATTACCCTGGAAGTGGACCTGCTGCGCAGTGTGCTGGCAAGGCAGCTAGTGTGGCGGGAACTGTGGGTGGGTGGCGTGCAGTTGTCACTGCAGGAGGATGCCACTGGAGGCTGGTCCATCAGCCATCTCACCCTGCCGGAAAAACAATCGGAGAAAGATCCCAGTACGCTCCTGAATATGCTGTTTGATAGTGACTTGCTGGGAGTGGACAAGATTATCGCCCACCTGAATTTTTATTCCGGCACGCACGCAAGCCTTGAAGGCCGCGATATTCTGCTGGAAAACAGCGGCGACTTTCACCGGTTAATGGCTGGCTTGAGCCTCACCGGTCACGAGCAGGCAGCGAGCCTGATTGTGGAGGCGGAGGGCAATCCGGCCAAGTTGGATAAACTCAAGGCGGCTGGTTACCTGAGTATCAATCGCGTGGACCTCAGCGGTTCGTTTAGCGCCCTGGCCAAAAGCTGGTTCCCCGACCTGGTGGAGCGGGTTGGAGATATTGAAACTGATATCGAAGGCGATATCTGGATTGATCTGACGAAGGGTGGCAAGGCGGAGCTGGTGGGACGCCTGTCCGCCGCAGAAATTCCCCTTAACTGGCTGGAAGATGTGCCGCCAGTGACTCAGTTCAAAACGGATATCACGGGCTGGTTTGATCCGGGCGAGAGCTGGGGTTTGCGCCTGCAGGGACTGGATTTTGACTGGGGCGATGTGGCGATTGAGCCCTTAACGGTCAACTATGAACAGAAAGTTGGCGCGCTCTGGGGGCAGGGCTCCATGGCGCTGAGCCAGATTAACCTGTCACTGGTCGACGACCTGATGGTTCAAACCGGACTCGCCTCACCAAAACAGGAACAGATGCTGCTGGATTTGCAGCCTTCTGGCATCTTGCGGGCAGTGCATCTCGATCTCGATCTCGACGGCGAACATCCAGAGGTGAGCGTGAAGGCCAACCTGGATAATGTCGCTATCCAGTCCTGGCGCGGTGCGCCGGGGGCGCGCCAGCTGAATGGTTATGTTGAAACGGATAATGCCAACGGGTTTCTGGAGCTGGACAGTCCCGAAGGATTGGCACTGTATTACCCCAAAACCTTTGACGATTACATGGAGCACAGCAGCTTCAAGGGGCAATTGCGCTGGCTCTGGGATGGGGAAAACCATCGGCTGAAAATTGCCAGTGGCAGGATCGACATGGGTGGCGAAGAAGGTGAAGGCAACGCCCATCTCTACCTGGATATTCCCATAGCCCGACCTGAACTGAAGCCGGAAATGTACCTGATGGTGGGGGTGCGAGATACCCATAGCCGCTACCGTCAGCGCTACCTGCCTGCCACTCTCAACCAGGGACTGTTGGACTGGCTCGATGGTGCGCTGGGTGAGATGGCCGTTCCGGAAGTGGGGTTTGTCTGGCGCGGCCCCCTGATCGGTGGCGAAAAAGGGATGCGATCCATCCAGCTCTACCTGCGGGTAGCCGATGGCACGTTGCAGTTTCAACCGGACTGGCCGCCCCTGGAGCATCTCAGTAGCGCCATGACATTGGATAACGGTGAACTCAATGTAGATATTGTCGGTGGCACCCTTGGCAACACCCGCGTCAAACGCGGGGAAGTGCTGTTGCGCTCAACACCGGGAGACACCGGGCAACAGCTTTTTGTCAGGGCGAATATCGATGCCGATGCCGGGGAAGCCGTGGCCGTGTTGGCAAAGTCGCCCCTGCGCTCCCGGGTGGCGGGTGTGGTCAACTGGGATATTTCCGGTCCCTCAAGAATTGATCTGGATCTGCGTATTCCACTATCACGGGATGGTACGGAAGGTGACTACGCAGTCGATGCCGATTTGAGCGACGCCTATCTGGGGTTGCCGGATACCGATATCCGCTTTTCCCAGCTACGGGGCAGGTTGAGCTACCGCGACGGGAAAGGGTTGTATGCCAACGGGTTGCAAGGGCAGTTCTGGGGTGAGCCGTTGGTGGCAGATATCGCCACAGGCAAGGATAACCTGCTAGTGAGCGGTCGTGGGCAGCTGGACATGCAAGCGCTGAGTGAGTTTATCAAGCTGGATTCCAAGCGCATTCTACAGGGTAAAACGGATGTGGAGGCTCGGCTCAATGTGCCTTTGATAGACGCTGGCGCGCCCATCGGCTTACAGGTCAACAGCCAGTTACAAGGCGCAACCATTGACTTGCCTGCACCCTTTGCCAAGGTCGCTTCAGCTTCCAGGGATATCAAGGTGGATGTAGCCATCAGTGATCTTCAGGATATCCAGATTACAGCGGAAGGTGGTGTCAGCGCTCATCTGCAATTGCGTGGTAGTGCGTTGCGACGAAGTCTGCTAGCTGTTTACAGTGAGGATGCGGAACTGCCGGGAGAGGGGCAATTCCGCATTACTGGTGAAATGGAGCATTTCTCCCTGACAGAGTGGATGCCCTACTTTGCTGAACTGGTGGGCGAAAAAACTAACCCGGAACAGTCGCTTAAGACATTGTTCGACGGGCGCATTGCCAGTCTGGAAGTGGCTGGCCTTGAAGTCACGGGGGCAGTCGCCAGTGGACGCTATGTGGACGGTGACTGGCAGGTGGTGTTGGCCAGCAATGAAACGGCAGGTCAGGCTTTGGTACCCACAGACACCGCTCGACCGATCAGGCTGGATCTCGAAAAACTGGTATTGCCTTCGCCCCCCGAAGGAGAGGCTGAAGCACAGGATTTGGATCCCTCCAGCTTCCCGTTAATGGAAGCCTCCATTCAGGACTTTTCCGTAGGTGATTCCCGCCTAGGTTATGCGAAATTTCGATCTGAACCGACTCCTCACGGCGTGCTGTTTTCGGGGATTGATGCCAACCTGAAAGGGCTGCGTCTGGGCGGTGACGAGGTCGAGACCACGTTGTTGTGGGAGCGTCAGGCGGGCGTTCACTATAGTCAGTTCAGCGGTATGCTGCAGGCTGGGGATGTGGGGGAGGTTATGGAGGCCTGGGGCACGCCCGCGGCGTTGGAAAGTAAAGATGCCCTCTTTTTTGCCGACTTGGGCTGGAGCGGCAAACCCTGGGAAATCAAGCCCTCTCAGCTCAATGGCGCTATGTCCCTGCAGGTTGAAAAAGGGCGCTTCTACAAATCGCCCGCCGGTGCTGCCAATGCCCTGCTCAGGCTGATCAGCCTGTTTAATTTTGATAACTGGTTGCGCCGCCTGAGCCTGGATTTTTCCGACCTGTTTGAAAAAGGTATGAGCTTTGATGAGATGAAGGGTGGTCTGGTATTCGACGCCGGCAACATGAGTTTTGACCCACCGCTGGTGGTAAAAATGCCCTCCGGCCGTTTCAAGATGAACGGCACCGCCAATCTTATCCGCGAGGACATAGATGCCAATCTGGTGACCACTTTGCCGGTGGGCACCAACCTGCCCTGGGTGGCAGCGCTGGTGGGTGGTTTGCCCGCTGCTGCCGGGGTCTATATCACCGGTAAGATTTTTGAGAAGCAGGTCGATAAATTGTCGAGCATCAGCTATCACATCACCGGGCCCTGGGATGATCCAGAGGTGGATGTGGAAAAAATCTTCAGTGACGGTGGAGGCAAATAATATGAGCCGTATCGCCGCAGTGCAGATGACCAGTGGCGGCAGCCTGGACAGCAACCTGCAGCAGGCGGCGGCATTAATTGCGCAGGCAGTGGAGCAGGGTTCAGAGCTGCTGGTCCTTCCCGAGTATTTTGCCTACCACGGTTGCCGCGACATAGCGGAGATTGCCAGGAACGAGCGCGATGCCTCCGGCCCGGCAAGGCAATTTCTGGCACGCATGGCCCGGCAGCACAGCGTGTGGCTGGTGGGCGGCACGATTCCGGTGGCTGTTGATCCGGAAACGGGTGGGGACAATCGTGCAGCAGCCAGCTGTTTTGTGGTCAATCCGCAGGGCGAGGAAGTGGCCTGCTACCAGAAGATCCACCTGTTTGATGTCGATGTGGATGATGCCAGGGGTAGTTACCGGGAATCGGATGATTACTGTCACGGCAGTGAAGCGGTGGTGGTTGATACGCCGCTTGGCAAGCTGGGATTGACGGTTTGTTACGACCTGCGCTTTCCTGAACTGTATCGCCATCTCGCGGGCGCGGGTGCCGAGATTCTTTTAGTGCCATCGGCCTTTACCACGGCCACCGGTGAATCGCACTGGGAGCTATTACTGCGGGCACGGGCGGTGGAAAACCTCTGCTATGTGGTGGGGGCGAATATGGGTGACCGTTTTCACGAGAAACGCCCCACCTGGGGAGGTTCAGCGATTATTGATCCCTGGGGTGTGGTGTTGTCCGATATGGCGGAGGGCCCGGGTGTGGTCAGTGCGGATATTAACCTCAATTATTTGCGTAAGCTCAGACAAAAAATGCCGGTGCATGAACACCGCCGCTTCAGTGTGGTCAAAACTTCAGATTAACCCGTAGAGCGTTATTATGAAGAATCTGATTTTTGCCCTGTTTGCCATGCTGTCCCTCTTCGCCTTACCCTCCCAGGCCGCCGATATGACGGTTGCGCAGGCAAAACAGCTGATTGAGACTGGTCGTGATCTCGACACCATCCCCAAAGCCATCTGGAAACAACTGTTGACCCCGGAGCAATACAACATTCTCTGGCGCCAGGGTACCGAGCGGGCCTTCACCGGTGAGCTGCTTAACAACAAGCGCAAGGGTACCTATGTGACGGCTGGCTGCCGTATCCCTGTATTTCGCTCTGAACACAAATTCAAATCTGGCACCGGTTGGCCCAGTTTCTGGGAAGTGTCCGACAAGGACAATATTCTGCTGGAGGATGACTGGTCATGGCTGGGTAAGCGAACCGAAGTGCTTTCCGCCTGTGGTGAGCATCTTGGCCATGTCTTCAATGATGGCCCGGCACCCACCGGTCTGCGTTATTGCATTAATTCCGATGCACTGATTTTTGTGCCCGATGAAGAGGAATGATTGGCGCAGCAAAGTTTGCTGTATTTGCCGTGACTGAGAGTCCATTAATGTCTTTTACGATAACCCGTACAGCCCCGGTCGAGGTCCGCTTTCTGATGGTTCATCGAACACTTGAGGCATGGTTGTGAGCCGATCAGTGTGGCTGGAAAACCTGTTGAAAATAGCGGTCATTCTGATGGTCCCGCTGATTGCCTGTGCGGGTTACTACGCTATGGCTGGTGGTGCGGATATCGCCGCTGGTGTTTCCCGCATAGGGGGGATGGCGCTCGGCATAGTCAGTCTGATCGGGCTGATCAACGCCTGGCGTACCAGTCGGCGTCTGGATAAAGCAGTGGCTTTCTGGGCGGTAGCGGCACTGTTTGCCACGTTGTTGTTATGGGCTTCGTTATAGGTCGAGAAACCGCTGCTAGCGATGGTAGGGATGCCCGGCGTTGATACTCCAGGCGCGGTACAGTTGTTCGGCGAGCACAATGCGCACCAGCGGGTGTGGCAGGGTCAGGGCGGACAGTGACCAGCGTATGTTTGCCCGGGCCAGGCATTCCGGTGCGAGGCCGTCGGGGCCACCAATCAACAGGCTGAAGTTGTCGCCGGATAGCTGCCATTGCTGCAACCGATCCGCAAGATCCTCTGTTCCCCAGGGCTTGCCCTTCACATCCAACGCAATGACCTGGTCGTGATCGCCAATGGCCTTGAGCATGGCTTCGCCTTCGCGGGTGATGGCGCGTTGGATGTCAGCGCCCTTGCCACGCTGACCCATGGGCAGCTCGACGAATTCGACGTTTAGTTCAGGTGGCAGTCGCTTGAGGTACTCCCTGCAGCCGGTGTAAACCCAGTCGGGCATTTTGGTGCCCACGGCAAGCACTCTCAGCCGCATGGAGTAATTATTCCTCGTGGCCGCTGGCCTTGAGGTCGGCCGGGCGGACAGACCAGAGTTTTTCCAGGTCGTAAAACTGGCGGGTGGTGGGCAGCATCACATGCACGACCAGGTCGCCATAATCCACAAGCACCCATTCGGCGGTGTCCATTCCCTCTACACCAATGGGTCGGAAGCCGGCCTTTTTGCCTTCTTCCACCACGTTGTCGGCCAGTGCCTTGACCTGGCGGTTGGAAGTGCCGCTGGCGACGACAATATGGTCCATGACATCCGTGAGTTCGCTCACATCCAGGGTGACAATATCCTTACCTTTCACGCCTTCCAGCGCGTCTATCACGATGTCGATCAGTTCATTACTCATTCAATACCTATGTGTTGTACAGCTGGTTCTGGTTAATGTACTCAATCACGCTGTCCGGTACCAGATAACGGATGGATTCACCTCGTGCCCGCGCCTGGCGGATGCCGGTGGCGGAAATGGGCAACAGGGTCATTTCAACGATCAATAATTTGCCGGCGGGGCTGTTTTTCCACGATGTGTGATCCTGCACCCGGTGCTCATGCACAAAATCCACCAATTTTCCGGATGTTGGCAGATGCCAGCCCGGGCGGGCGGCCACCACAAGGTGGGTCAGCCCCATAAATTCTTCCCAGCGATGCCAGGTGTTGAGTTCACCCAGGGCATCCATGCCGATACACAGGCACAGGGGGGTGTCGGGTCCTACCTCTGAACGGATTTCCAGCAGGGTGTCCAGTGTGAAGGAAGGTCCCTCGCGGCGCAGCTCCCGGTCGTCGGCCACCATGCCCGGTTCATCACCCAGGCCCCTCTTCAGCATGGTTAGGCGATGGTCCGCCGAGGTTTGTGGCTGAGCCCGGTGTGGGGGGCGGGCACTGGGAATCATCCGCATTTCGGCCAGTCCCAGCGTGTACTTTAATTCCAAAGCCGTACGCAGATGACCGATGTGTACCGGGTCAAAGGTTCCGCCAAAGATACCGATGCCAGTATCCTGAAATTCTGGTGATAGATCGTTCAAGAATTTCTCTCGCTACTGGCGAATTTCACCGTGGCCATAAACGACCCACTTCTGTGAGGTGAGACCTTCGAGCCCGACAGGGCCGCGGGCATGAATTTTGTCGGTGGAGATGCCAATTTCGGCACCCAGCCCATACTCAAAACCATCGGCAAACCGGGTTGAGGCGTTGATCATCACCGAACTGGAATCCACTTCTGTGATAAAACGGCTGCTGCGGGCTTCGTCATTGGTCACAATGGCTTCCGTGTGATGGGAACCATAATTGGCAATATGGTCCATCGCCTCGTCCATGTTCGCCACCACCTTAATGGAAAGAATAGGTGCCAGATATTCCGTGCTCCAGTCCTCTTCGCTTGCCGGTAGGCAGTCGATGATGGCCCGGGTTTTCTCACAGCCGCGCAACTCTACGCCTTTGGCTCGATAGGCATCTGCCAGCCGGGGCAGAATGTCGGGGGCAACGGCCTCGGCAACCAGCAGGGTTTCCATGGCATTACACACACCGTAGCGATGGGTTTTGGCGTTCAATGCAATATTGAAGGCCATATCCAGGTTGGCCTTGTCGTCGATATAGACGTGGCAGATGCCGTCTAGGTGTTTAATCACGGGTACGCGCGCCTCGCGGCTAATGCGCTCGATGAGGCTCTTGCCGCCGCGGGGTACGATGACATCGACATACTCAGTCATGGTAATCAATTCGCCGACAGCGGCGCGGTCGGTAGTCTCGATCACCTGTACCGCAGCTTCCGGCAGGCCGGTTTCCGCCAGGCCGAGGGAAATGCACTCGGCAATGGCGCGATTGGAGTGAATAGCCTCGCTGCCGCCGCGAAGGATGGTGGCATTACCAGATTTCAGGCACAGACTGGCGGCGTCCACGGTGACGTTGGGACGGGATTCGTAAATGATACCCACCACGCCTAGGGGGACGCGCATCTTGGCAAGCTCAATGCCGCTGGGGCGTACCTGACGGTCGCTGATGACACCCGTTGGGTCGGGTAACTCCGCTACCTGTTTCAGCCCCTCAATCATGGCATTGATACGGGCCTCGTTCAGCTCCAGGCGGTCCAGCAGTGCGGCATCCAGGCCATTGGCGCGACCGTTTTCCATATCGCTGGCATTGGCGGCCAGTAAATCATTGCGATGACTGTCGATGGCGCGGGCAATGGCCAGCAGTGCGGCATTTTTGGTATCGCTGTTGGCTGTGGCAATCAGCCGGGCAGCGGCCCTGGCCTGTTTGCCAAGCTCAGTCATGTAAGACGTGATATCCATGCTTTCTGTACAGGTAGTGATTTCAGGACCGCGCATTATATCGCCGCAATATCGATAAGTCCTGATTATTTATAGACAATTTTTCATCGTGCCGAAGCCGGTTGAGTGCCGTTGTGTGGCCATTGCCGCTCCGGCCCCCCAGGTGCACAATCTCCCATCATGGATAATGATCAAGCACATCGGCAATTGATGGAATTTGTTCTTGCTCACCCGCGCCTGCTGGTGCTGACCGGGGCGGGGATCAGTGCCTCAGCGGGGGTGCCCACTTACCGCGATAGCAATGGTCAGTGGCAGCGCAAACCTCCTGTACAACATGCGGATTTTCTAGCCGACCTCCTGACCCGGCAGCGCTTCTGGGCCCGCAACATGGTTGGCTGGCGTTTTATGCGCGATGCCCGACCCAGTGTATCCCACTATGCCCTGGCAGAGCTGGAGAGCCTCGGTTATGTGCAGGCGCTGGTGACACAGAATGTGGACGGATTGCACCAGCGTGCGGGAAGTCGCGAGGTGATTGATCTGCATGGTCGCATTGACCGGGTCAGCTGCCAGACGTGTGGTGAGGAGACCCACCGGGAAGATATTCAGCAATGGCTGGAGCAACACAATCCGGGTTTTGCAGAACAGGCAGGGAGCATTGGTCCGGATGGCGATGCCAATGTGGACGATCTGGATTTTAGCCGTCTGCAGGTGCGTGATTGTGAGCGGTGCGGCGGGATTCTGAAACCCAATGCGGTGTTTTTCGGGGGCAGTGTGCCTTCTGAGGTGGTGGCCAGGGCCGCTTCAGCGATGCAGCAGTCCGATGCCCTGCTGGTGGTGGGTTCCTCGCTGATGATCTACTCCGGTTTTCGTTTCTGCCGTTGGGCTGAAGATCAGCAAAAGCCGATAGTGGCGATCAACCAGGGAACCACTCGAGCAGATGACATGCTGTCACTGAAGGTGGACATGCCCTGTGACGCAGTGCTGCCGCCATTGGTGGCGGCGTTGAAAGGCGGGAGCTAAATCAGCTCATTTGGCTCTGAATGACGGTATCCAGCCAGTCGCGGATACGTTCCAGGCGCAACAGAGGGTCGTCGACCTCCAGCAGGCTCATGGGCAGCACTGGCTCCACCGGCAGTAGTTGTGCCAGCTGCCAACCCAGGGCGTTGCTGTCCTCCGGTGGTTGCCATTGGGCATCTGCCGGATAAAACTCTTTTGCCAGATCGGTGAGCAATTCCTGCAGGTCTTCACTGTCTTCTTCCAGCGGCACGCTGACTTCCTCGGGGCAGAAACTGACTTTCCCCACCACCAGACCATCATTTTCGATACTGCTGCTGAGCAGCTGAAAGCGTCGATCGCCCTCAATGGCAATACCCAGCAAACCATTGTTCAGCTGGTTCCAGTCGATGATGCTGGCGGTGACGCCCCAGGGGTGCACCTGAGGTGTGGCACCAACTTCGCCACCTTCCAGAATAGGCACCACGCCGAAGGTGCCTTCTGTCTTCAGGCACTGGGTGATCATGCGCAGGTAGCGCTGCTCAAAAATCTGCAGGTTGAGGCGCGTACCGGGAAATAGCGGTTGTAACAGGGGAAACAGTGGAATCTGGGTGGTGGTCATGGTCTGTCCGGCAAGGGGGTTACAGCACCCCGTGAAGCACAGATTGTCTCACCGACGGGTGCCGGGTGTCAGTAATTTTGAGCGGGGGATCAGAATGGCATCATTGTTCAGGTAGCGGCCACTTTCCATCTCCTGGGGATATTGGGGGCGCCTGGGGTGCTGCGGGTGCCGGTAGGGGTAGCGGTCTGTATATGGGTAGTAGCTTCTGTAGGGATAATAGTCGTGGTAATACTCTTCCCGGTAAATTTGAGGGGGTGTGGCCGCCCGCTGTCTTGCGCGCAGTTGCTCTTCCTCTTCCCGGCGCAACTGTTCACGGTCTTCCCGGTCACCTTTCAGGCGCTCGGTGGTCTCCGCCATCTGGTCGATACGGGCCTGGGATTGCTCCTCGGGGCTGTTATTGGAGGCATCTGTCTGCAGTGACAGGGTTTCCAGCAATAGGGTGTTTTCCATCGGGGTATCGCTGTAGACGATATTCCCATTGGCGTCGATGGCTTTGTAAATGGTCTGTCCCTGTGTAGCGGTGGCCACCATTATCAGCAGTGTTAGCCCTATTTTTTTCATTGCCCGTCCCGGCGACTTCTACGCCTGCTTCTCATTGGGTTTGACACTCTTGCCACCATAAAGTTGTACGACGAAAAAGTCACAGAATGGTCATATTTTGTACACAGGGCTGTCACAGGGCAGCGCTACTGTGCCAATTATGACAACGATAAAAGCATTGCAAACCCTACATTCCCTGGATGTTGCCACCTTCACTCGCATCGTTCAGTGGAATACCCGCCGTAGTCTGTGTCGCATGGCCAGGCTGGTATCCACCAGCGCCGATGGCTGGTTCTATCTGTTGATTCCCCTGCTTCTGGGACTGTTGTGGCCGGAGATTATATGGCCGCTGACAGCGACATTGGTGACGGGGTTGGCGATTGAGCGACTCAGCTACTACTTGTTGAAAAACAGCTTCAAGCGCAACCGTCCGCCCAATGTGATTCCCGGTTTTCAGAGCGTAATTACCGCATCGGATGAATTCAGCTTTCCCTCAGGTCACACCTCTGCAGCCTTCCTGGTTGCCACGGTGTTGGTGCTGTTATTGCCGCTGAACGTTGCCGGTTACCTCTATGTCTGGGCCTCTCTGGTGGCATTGTCCCGTGTGGTTCTGGGGGTTCATTTTCCCCTGGATACCGTAGCCGGAGCCCTGCTTGGTAGCAGTATTGGCTGGTGGGCAGTACAACTCATAACCCTATAAGAGAATCCGATTTGAAAATTTTTTATGGAGTTCAGGGGACGGGCAATGGCCATCTGTCCCGTGCCCGTGCCATGGCCGGTGCACTTTCACAATATCCCGATATCGAAATCGAATGGTTGTTTTCCGGACGGCCCCGGGAGCATTATTTTGACATGGAGCTCTTCGGTGACTTCCATTGCCGCTCCGGTCTCACGTTTCACTCTGAAGCCGGACGGGTGCAACCACTGAAAACCCTCCGCAATGTCGATTTGTTGGGCTTGCGCCGGGATATCCGAGCTCTGGATCTCAGCGGTTACGATCTGGTGATCAGCGATTATGAACCCATCACCGCCAGGGCCGCACGTCGCCAGCAACTGCCCTGTGTGGGTATTGGCCATCAGTATGCCTTCTGTCACGATGTTCCCGAGCGCGGTGGCAACCCGTTCACACGTGCCATTTTGCAGCAGTTTGCCCCAGTGACCACTGCGGTGGGCCTGCACTGGCACCACTTTGACAAGCCGATTTTGCCGCCTATTGTCGATATCGACCACGGTGACTTAGCAGGTGGTTGTGAGCAAAACAAAGTACTTGTATATCTGCCGTTTGAAGACCAGGCGCCGTTGCTGGCGTTGTTCAGGCAGTTCCCCGACTTTCAATTCCATATCTATGCCTCTGTCCACGAGTGGCGGGACGACGACAATCTGCATACCCGCCCCCTGAGCCGCGATGGATTCCGGCGCGATCTGGCAGACAGCGATTGGGTCGTCTGCAATGCCGGTTTTGAACTGATCAGTGAGGCTCTGCAGCTGGGAAAACGCATTATGGCTAAACCCCTGAGTGGACAGATGGAGCAGCTGTCCAACGCCGCTGCCCTGGAACAGCTGGGATACGCGTCCATTGAGGAGCGCATCGACCGGCGTGCCCTGGAGTTCTGGTTTGACTGCGAACCGAACGCGGCGCGACCCTGTTACCCGAATGTGGCGGAGGCTTTGGCGCGCTGGATCAGCGAAGGCTGTGCCGAACCCGTCGAAATGTTGTGTCATCAGCTCTGGTCCGAGTCCGATATCGCGCCGCCACAACTGCAACGACAGCAGGTGGCCTGATTTAGCTTTTAATGATGGGGATGTCTGTCCATCGGGTGGTATAGGCCGGAGAACAGTACTGCTGGCGCATCGGCCAACCCCGTTTTTTGCCTTCGCTGGCAAGGACAGCGGTGCCCCGGCCGTAGCGGCGATTGATACCGTCCAGGGTTTGCATCAGCGCATCCGCGCGAGGGCTCTGCCCCACCTCGAAGATATCCTCCTGGTGGTAGCGTTTCGACACCAGCTCGATTAACCCCACACCTGCTTTCAGATAGGCATGTCCCGGTCGGAAGATACGGCGTACGCCCTGCTGTGCACAGGCAGCGATCACCCGGCTGTCGTCAGTGGCGTAGGGCAATTGCACCACGGTGCTGTTGCTGTAGTAGTTGGGCCGATGGGGCGAGGTGTGAATGAACACGTGCAGGGTCAGCGCCAGGTGTTGCTGGGCGCGCAGTTTTTCCGCCGCCCGGCTGGCGTAGAGTGCGACGGCCCGCAGTAGGGGGTCCAGCTCAGTGGGTTTGTCTCCGAAAGAACGGGTACAGTAAATCTGTTTTTTATCCGGGGTTACCTCCTCCAGTGCCAGACAGGGGCTGCCGTTCAGTTCTTCCAGCGTGCGTTCTACACAGACATTGAAGCGGCGGCGGATGGTTTTCGGATCGCTGCTGGCCAGTTCCCAGGCGCTGTGGATTCCCATGTCCGCCAACCGTGCCCCCAGTCGGCGACCGATGCCCCATACTTTGGTGGCTGGTACCCGTCGCAGCAGCCACTGCCATTTGTGGGGGGCGTCGAGTAGGCAGACACCGTGCTGGCTGGGGATATTCTTGGCGGCGTAGTTGGCCAGCTTTGCCAGGGTTTTGCTGGGGGCAATACCAACACTCACCGGCATGCGTACCTGTCGCCAGACATTCTGCTTGATGGTTTGGCCGTAGTCCTGCAGCGGTTGGCAGATGCCATCCATCGACAGGAACATTTCATCGATACTGTAGATTTCAATATCCGGGCTGAAGTGACGCAGGCAATCCATCACCCGCCGGGAAATATCGCCGTAGAGCCGGAAGTTGCCAGAGAATACAGCTACCCGGTGGCGTTCCAGCAGGTGGCGAATCTTGAAATAGGCATGCAGGTCGGGAATGCCTAGGGCCTTGGCTTCCTTCGAGCGGGCGATCACGCAGCCATCGTTGTTGCTCAGTACCACCACCGGCTTGTCGCGCAGGTCGGGGCGGAAAATCTGTTCACAACTGGCGTAGCAGCTGTTGCAGTCTACCAGCGCGAACATCGGTGATGGCGCACCGAATGAATCACCACCCCTTCAATCAGCAATTCTGCGTTGTCGTGCAGCTCGATGGGCGGATAGCGACGGTTGCCGGCCCGCAGCAGGCGGTTGTGCAGATCCAGTACCTTGCAGGTTAGCTCGCCGTCGATGGCGGCGATCACTACATCCCCGTGCTGGGGTTGTAGGGCGCGGTCGACGATTAGCAGGTCGCCGCTGAAAATTCCAAAGCCGGTCATGGAATCCCCCTCGGCACGGGCGAAGAAGGTGGCTGCCGGGTGTTTCACCAGATAGTCGTGAATATCCAGCGGGGTTTCTACGAAGTCGTCCGCCGGGCTGGGAAAGCCGGCGCGCACTGCCGTGGCGAACAGCGGCAGGGTGTCGGGCGGCACGTCGGCGGCCGGTTTCAGGGGGGCAGTTTTCATGCAGTCAAAATACTGTATAAATAAACAGTATTCAAGCGGAAAGAAAAATCAGCGCCGGAAAAAATACATCAGCAGGCTCAGCACGGCACTGACAATCAGCATCGAGGTGATAGGAATAAAAACCTGACTGTGCTCGGTCTTGATATTGATATCGCCGGGCAGCTTGCCGAACCAGTTCAGCGCGCCGGGAAAAAAATGCCAAAGGGTTCCCAGCGCCAGCAGGACAGCCCCCAATACCATCAGTATCTTGGCCACGCTTACCTCCTCCGCAACGGCGATGTATCCGCCTCTTCTAGCACCGGCTGGAACATGCGCCGGTACTGGCTCGGTGTCAGCCCGGTGCCGGCAGTGTCGGAGCGGGTGGGTGCACAATCAGCCGCAGCCTGAGGGTATATTGTCGAAGTGTGTCGGCACTGTTCGCAGTGTCGGCGCTGAGGTGTCCGATACATGTCAATGAGATTTTAACGTGTTATGGAAGAAAGAATTGCGGTAGCTTTTTTGGGCGTTAGGCTTTTTTTGCATTTTCCAGCGCATTTATTTTTTGCCTGATGACTTCGGCTTCAGCCGTTATCATTGAATAGGATTCTATATCGCCTTTTCTTTGGGCGTGCATGGCTTGCTCCAGCTTTGCTTCATAACTTTTTTGTAATTTTTTGGCGGGGTCTTTTTTAAAGAGGGAAAACATAGACATTGATCCATAATGGGTTGTTTTTACTCTACGTATCTCGGTGGCTTCCAGTTCTTTTTTTTATGACGCCATAGAAAAACATCAAAACTTGGGGCAAGTTGACTGGATGTGATTGCCGGGTCGAGTAGAGAGGTTGACGGGTGGATAATGGAGGAGCTGGCAGTTTCAGTCAGGGCTTCTGTAAGATGATAAAGAAAGTGCCGGGTATTGGTATGGCTGTGCTGTTGCCATTGTGCCTGTGAATCCATTCTTGGGTGTGAATACTGAGAGAGCTGACTGATCGTAGAAAGGCGATAAAAAATGACATCGGAAAAGTCCCAAAAAACGGTATCCCTAGTTCTGGGGAGTGGCGGTGCTCGCGGCCTGGCTCACATCGGTGTCATTGATTGGCTTGAAAAAAATGATTTCAAAATAGAATCTATTTCTGGTTGTTCAATAGGTGCTCTTGTGGGTGGCATTTACGCCGCTGGAAAGTTGGATGATTTCGAGAGCTGGGTACGACAAATAACCAAGATTGATGTTTTTAAGTTGCTCGATCTTTCATGGGATAAAAGTGGTCTTGTGAAAGGCGATAAACTGTTTGATACGTTGAGGGACCTTGTGGGCGATGTGGCTATTGAGGACTTGCCTATCTCCTATACTGCTGTGGCCACCGATGTGTCAGTAGAAAAAGAAGTCTGGATGAATTCAGGAAAACTGTTTGATGCTATCCGGGCGTCTATCTCATTGCCCCTTCTTTTTACGCCGTTCAGATATGAGGGAGTCGAACTCATTGATGGCGGTGTGTTAAACCCTGTGCCGATAGCACCTACCTTTAATGACCAAACAGATTTAACCGTGGCCGTGAATCTTGGTGGCAGGGTGGATAAAAAGAGCGAGCCAACGGCAAGTGAAGATTCGTCAGAGCAAGAGAGGTCTCCCCTGATAGAGAAGGTTTCCTCTTTCGTGAAAGGCTTTAAGGATTCGACAGTAAACAACGTCGGCAAAGATTGGGGTGCGTATGATATCGCCAATCAGGCTTTTGATACGATGCAAGGTGCAATTGCGAGGCAGAAGTTGGCGGCTTACCCGGCTGATTATTTAATTGAGATACCCAGAAATGCATGTGGGATTATAGATTTTGATTGTGCTGCTGAAATGATAGAGCTTGGATACAAAAGCGCTGAGGAAAGTCTGGGTAAAATCATAGGTGAAATCTGAAGCATGGTGTCTATAGGGCATTTAGTCAGTGACGCCATTAAAAACCATTGAGGTATCCATGTTTATCGCAATGAACCGCTTTAAAATCGCCCTGGGAAGCGAGGACGAATTTGTCAGTATCTGGAAGAACCGGGAAACCTTTCTGGAAACAGTGCCGGGTTTTAAGGAATTCCATCTGCTACAGGGGCCAACCACAGAAGAATACACGCTGTTCGCTTCTCACTCCGTTTGGGAATCACGCCAGGCATTTGAAGACTGGACCAAATCGGAATCCTTTCGGAAAGCCCATGCCAATGCTGGAGGTAGCAGGAAGGGAATCTATCTTGGCCCGCCGCAGTTTGAAGGTTTTGAATCCGTAATCTAGTTATCCGCTCAGGGCTATTTATAGCCGCTCAAGGCTTTCTATACCCTCAAGGCTGCTCAACCCGCACGGGTACTGATTTAAAGGCCGGGGTCTTGCTGCGTGGGTCGCTGTCGGTACCCACCAGAACATTGGCCTCGGGAAAGTACGCCATCAGGTTATTTTCCGGCAGGTCGAAGGGGTAGACCCGTACCCGGTCCATACGGCCATGCTCTGACACCAGATCCACCACATTGTTAATGCCAAGGCGCTCGATGGTGGTTGGGTGCATCAGCACCGCCCAGCGGTCATCGGTATCCCGGTAGCTGTCCCGTTCCTCGTAGACGATGGTGTTGAACTGCCCCTCGCTGCGCACTGTCATCAGGGTAAACGGATAGTCTTCATTTGCCACGGCACCGGGCAATGGATGTACCGCAAAGCGGGCGCGACTGTTGGGGCGGGAGAACTCTGGGCGGTGTTTCAGCCGTCCGCGAATATGGAATTCCTTGCGCGCCACGTCGATATCTGCCAGATCCTCCATGCCGGGAATTACCCGGGCGATGGCTTCGCGCACCGTGCGGTGTTGGCGAAAGCGCTCAAAGTCCACCGGGCTGCTGGGCAGTAGCCGTTCCGCCAGCCCCACCAGGATTTCCACCTCCGGGCGGGTGTGAGCATGTCGTTTAATTCCGCCGTCGCTAAGGCGCACGAAGTTGAACATGGATTCCTGGGTAGTGGGTTGCCATTCCTCATCCCGGGCGGTGACCGGCAGGATCAGGCTCTCGCTGTGGTCACAGCCGTGAATGTGGCCCAGGTTCAGGGTGGTGGTGAGGAACAGCTTGAAGCCGATGCGATCCAGTGACTCCGCAGCCCAGCTGGCGTGTGGAGTGGCACCGTACAGGTTACCGCCCATGATCAGTGCTGCGTCGATGTCGCCGCGGTAGCTGGCGTTCATGCAGGCCAGGGTATCCATGCCGGGCCCGGTGGGTAGGCTGGCCCCCAGTTCTGTTTCCAAACGTTCGAATACTTCCGCTGCGAGCACCGGTTTGACACCGATGGTGCCGATGCCTTGCACATTGCTGTGGCCGCGCAGAGGAAGTAATCCAGCGCCGGGTTTGCCCACCATGCAGCGCAACAGCGCCAGGTTGGCGATGTATTCAATGTTCTCAACACCGTGGCGATGGTGGGTCATACCCATACCCCAGGCGAAGATTGTGCGTTCGGAGGCCGCATACGCACTGGCGGCCTGCTCGATCTGGCTGCGGGCAATGCCTGTATCCCGTTCGATGGCCTCCCAGTCGGTCTGCTGGATATCATCCAGAAACGCCTCGAAGCCCTCGGTGTGCTGCTCTATATAGGCCCTGTCCTGATGGCCGCCCGCCAAAACTGCCTTGGCGATGCCCTTGAACAGGCCGATATCGCTGCCGATGGCCGGTTGCAGGTATTGACTGGCGATCCAGGTGCCGCCGCTGGCCATGGATTTGGCGCTTTTGGGTACCGCAAAGCGGACCAGCCCCGGTTCTTTTGCCGGGTTGATCACAATGACCTGGCCGCCGCGCTCCCGCAATCGTTGTAATTGGTGCAGCAGTCGGGGATGGTTGGACGCGGGGTTGGCACCTATCAGGAACACCAGGTCACAATGACTCAAATCCTCCAACTCCACTGTGGCGGTGCCGGTGCCGATGGTACTGCCCAGGGCCTCGCTGGTGGCCTGGTGGCAGTAGTAGGAGCAGTTATTAATGTTGTTGGTGCCGTAGAGTCGCGCTAGCAACTGCAACACAAATCCGGCTTCGTTGGAGGAACGTCCGGAGGAATAGAAGAAGCTGCGTGACGGCAGGGTCTCGGCAAACTTGCCAGCGGCATAATCCAGCGCCCAGTCCCAGCTCACTTCACGGAAGCGAGTCTCATCGGCCCCCTTGTAAATGGGTTTGCCGAGCCGCCCCAAGTGTTCCAGCTCGCGGCCGCTCAATTCCCGCAGCTGCGCCAGGGGGTGATCGAAAATCTCTGAAGGAATGGCCGGCTGGATATCGGTGGATTGCGCCTGAATGCTCTTGTTGCAGACGGCGGGAAATTCTCCCAACTCATTGGTCATCCCACCTTGTTGACCGCCCATGCCCAGCCCGCAGGCCTTGCAGGCATTATTGGCACGCAGAGCCTTGGATGAGTTCAGCAGACCAATTTTGCGAACGGTACTGAGGGTGTAGAGCACCTTCTTTGGGCCACCGCCAACAATATGATCGGATGGGGTTCTGGGCGGCTGGCGACTCATGATGACGACTGTGCGTTACAGGTACTGCGCGTGAAAACGCAGGTGGTCGCCGATCAGGCTGGCGATGAAAAAGTAGCTGTGGTCGTAGCCTGGCTGCATTCGCAACTGCAGGGGGTAACCCGCCTCCTTTGCCGCTTGCTGTAATAGCTCTGGCTTGAGCTGTTCCTGCAGGAAGTTGTCGGCATCCCCCTGGTCTATCAGCATGGGGAGCTGTCGCTGCGCACTCCTCATCAGTTCGCTGCTGTCGTAGTCGCTCCAGGTTTCACGATTACTTCCCAGGTAGTTAGCGAGGGCTTTTTCACCCCAGGGGCAGTGCATGGGGGAACAGATGGGGGCAAAGGCCGATACCGAGCGGTAGCGGCCGGGGTTTTTCAGGGCGATGGTCAGCGCGCCGTGGCCACCCATGGAGTGGCCGCTGATAGCCATCTTGTCTCCATCCACCGGGAAGTGCTCGTTAATCAGGGCTGGTAGTTCCTCCACCACGTAGTCGTACATGCGGTAGTGGTTGGACCAGGGCGCCTGGGTGGCATTGACATAGAATCCCGCGCCCAGGCCAAAATCGTAATTGCCTTCAGGATCATCGGGTACCCCTTCCCCGCGTGGGCTGGTATCCGGCGCTACGATGGCGATGCCGTGTTCTGCCGCATAGCGCTGGGCGCCAGCCTTGGTAACAAAATTTTCGTCCGTGCAGGTGAGTCCGGACAGCCAGTACAGCACTGGCACAACCCCCTGCTCCGCCTGCGGCGGCAGGTAGATGGAAAAGGTCATGTCACAGTTAAGCACCGCAGAGGGGTGCCGAAAGCGCAGTTGCTGGCCGCCGAAACAGCGGTGGACGTCGATCTGTTCCATTGGTTATCCCTGCCCTCAGTAGAGCACTACAGAGCGAATGCTTTCGCCGCTGTGCATCAGATCAAAGGCGCGGTTGATGTCCTGCAGGGGCATGGTGTGGGTGATCAGCGCGTCAATGTTGATCTTCCCCTCCATGTACCAGTCGACGATTTTCGGTACATCGGTGCGACCACGTGCGCCACCAAAGGCCGTGCCTCGCCAGGAACGACCGGTGACCAGCTGAAATGGCCGGGTGGAAATTTCCTGACCAGCACCGGCTACGCCGATAATGCAGCTTTCTCCCCAGCCCTTGTGGCAACACTCCAGTGCCTGGCGCATGACATTGACATTGCCAATGCACTCGAAGCTGTAGTCAACGCCGCCGCCGGTGATTTCAACCAGGTGGCCCACCACGTCATCCACCTCGGAAGGGTTCACGAAGTCAGTCATGCCGAACTGTTTCGCCAGCGCCACCTTGGACGGGTTCAGGTCGATGCCGATGATGCGGGTGGCGCCGACCATCTTGGCTCCCTGAATAACGTTCAGGCCGATGCCACCGAGCCCGAATACCGCCACGGTAGAGCCCGGTTCCACTTTCATGGTGAAAGCCACGGCGCCGATACCGGTGGTGACGCCACAGCCGATATAGCAGATCTTGTCGAAAGGGGCGTCCTCGCGGACCTTGGCCAGAGCGATTTCCGGCAGCACGGTGTAGTTAGAAAAAGTGGAGCAGCCCATGTAGTGAAGGATGGGTTTGCCATCCAGGGAAAAGCGGCTGGTGCCATCGGGCATCAGGCCCTGGCCCTGTGTGCTGCGGATGGCCTGGCAGAGATTGGTTTTCGGGTGCAGGCAGTAGTCGCACTCCCGGCATTCCGGTGTATACAGGGGGATCACATGGTCGCCGGGCTTGAGGCTTTTGACGCCGGGGCCAACGTCGACAACCACGCCGGCACCTTCGTGGCCGAGGATGGCGGGAAACGCGCCTTCCGGATCATCGCCGGATAGGGTGAAGGCATCTGTGTGGCAAACACCAGTGGCCTTGATTTCCACCAGAACCTCACCGGCCCTGGGTCCCTGTAAATCTACTTCGACCACTTCCAGTGGACTTCCTGCGCCAAAAGCGACCGCCGCACGTGTTTTCATTCTGTACTCCTGATTGAGTCGACATTTACGGTTGGCTGACTATAGACAGTTGCCAGCGGGTTAGTAAATGCCATTTTGGTGTGGATTTTAAGGCTTGATCATCACCAGGTCCCTGACAGCGCTGGCCAGCATCTGATTGGAGACCAACAGTTCCCGGTTGATATTAAGCAGTGAGGACAGGGGAATACCAATGGCATCACTACTGTCATAGCGGGTCATCAACTGGTGCAGCCGGTCATGGGATAGGTTGATTTCTTCCTGGAGTTGAACATGCTTTTCTTCCAGAAGTACTGGGTCGGTATGTTCCACCAGGTTGAGTAAATGCCGGTAAATATTGCGCGTGTCATGACGCAGGGTTTCGATCAACTCCTCATCGTCGGACTGAGTGCGCAGCTCCACAATATTCTGACGCACATTTTTGAGACTCTTGGCACCGTAGACCAGATCGCGGGAGGCGTGGACCAGTTGAGAGACCTTAGCTGTGACCCCTTCCCCTGACTTTTCACGCAGGACGCGGTTGGCATATTGCAGAACCTGCTGCTCGGTATGCTTGATTTCGGAATACTGATCATCGTAGCTGGATTTAGCCTGCTTGATCTGTTCGTAGACTTCCAGGCCATTGAAGCCAAGCAGCAATTCTTCCGGACGAATGCGCAACACCCGTAGATTGAGAATTGTCACCTTGTAATAGAGCCGAATCACTTCCTGGCGGATTGCTTCGCTAGCGGCATCGCTGACCGTGGGCGATACCTTGGTGATGTACTGACAGCCAATCAGGTCATCATCGGCGAAACGACCCTGCAGCCATTTGGCAAAAGGTGACACGATGGGCAGGAACATCAGAATGCCCAGGCCATTGAAGAGAGAGTGAAACAGCACCAGCACATACATGGGATCGGTTACATCCAGTCTGTCGGTGATGAAGTTCAGCAGTGGGTACATCAGCAGCAGAGCCACGGAGCTGACGACCAGGTTGAAAATAAAATGCGACAGGGCGACCCGGCGCTTGTCGGACGAACCCTTCACGCCGCCTATGATCACTGTGCTGGTGGTGCCGAGATTAGCGCCAATCACAATGGCCGCTGCGGTGGTGAGGGGCAGGACACCGGCATGGATAGCGCTTAGTACGATCATCATGGTGGCGGAGCTGGACTGGATCAGTGCGGTAAAAAGCACGCCGCCAAGAACGTAGAGTAGTATCGGGTATTCGCTGAAAACTGACGGGGAGATGTGATCGGATAGAAAGCCCATACTGGTTTTCATGAAATCCAGGCCCATCAGCAACAACCCCAGCCCCAGCAGCAGTCGTGCCTGGCTGTGGCGGCTGTAGTCGGGATTGAGAAACACCACGCCCAGTGTTCCCAGTGCCAGCAACGGCATGGCGTATTCTGTCAGACTCATCTTGAAACCAATGGTCGCGACAATCCAGCCGGTAAAGGTGGTGCCGAGGTTGGCGCCAAAAATCACACCCAGTGCATTGGTCATGGACAGGATGCCCGCGCCCACGAAAGCCAGGACAAACAGGCCAACCATGGAGCTGCTCTGCAGGCAGGCAGTGCTGATAATGCCGATGAATACCCCCCGCACCGGGGTTTTGGTGTAATCCCGCAGCAGGTGTCGGAAGGAGCGGGTACCAAGCGTTCTCAGTGCCTGCTCCAGCATGGTCATGCCAAACAGGAACAGGCCCAGCCCTGCCACCAGCTCCCAAGGTTCAAAATTCGGTATATCCGGCTGCATGATCTGTATGCGTTTTCCCGATCGGACTCTTGAGGAAAGTTTAGCAGTCAGCCCGGCGGTGGGAAGGGCCAATTACCCGCGGCAGACAGACTGCCGCGGGGATTGGAGGGTTTATTTGCCCAGTGGCTTGAAAATCAGGATCAGCTTGGGCAGCAGGGTCATGGAGCCCAGCAGGGCGGTCAGCATGGCGAGACCGGTGAGCAGGCCAAAGTAGACCGAGGGAATAAAGTTCGACAACGACAGAATGGAAAAGCCGACGATGATGGTAATGGCGGTATAGAACAGTGCGCGACCAATACTGCCATGGGCGCGATGCATAGCGGCCAGGTAATCCCTATCGACAGCGAACTCCCGCTTGAAGCGAGTGATGTAGTGAATGGAGTTATCCACTCCGATACCCACGGTGATGGCGGCAATGGTGATGGTCATCATGTCCAGCGGGATACGCGCCAGGCCCATGCCTCCCAGTACCACGGTGGCTGCCAGCATGTTGGGCAGCATGGCAATCAGCGAGATGGAAATGGAGCGGAACAGCACCATGAACATCACCATGATGCCCAGGAATACCGCACCGAGAGTGAGGATCTGTGAGCGGAACAGGCTTTGCAGCATGTTGTTGTAAAGCACCAGCAGGCTGGTGAAATGTACCTGGTCGTCCTGCAGGCCCACTTCATCGACGATGTAGCTGCGGATATTGGCCAACAGCTCGGGACGTTTCAGCTCACTACCGGTTTCCTTGATGCGCAAGGTGATGCGTGCCTGATTCAGTTCGTCATCGATATAGGGGTCAAATAACAGTGCCGCGTTTTCGGGGGACAGGCTTCTGCGCACAAACGCCAGTTCCAGGTCGTTAAGCTTGTGTTCCATCAGGTCTTCAGCGACATCGGCAATGGTCACCAGCGAGCTGACCTTGCCCACTTCCGGCAGGGAATCCAGGTAATTGTGAATCTTTGAAAGATCCTGCAGGCCCACGCCGGTAAACCAGTAGCTGTTGGGCTTGTCATCATTACTTGTTGGGCTCTCATCACCAAAGGGATCGTCAGAGGCAAATGGATCATCCGCGGCGAACGGATCATCGGCCGCAAAGGGGTCTTCCTCCGCAAACGGATCGTCTTCGGTCACGGTGGGCATGGGCGGAACCGGAGGTGCATCGAGGATGATATCCAGGGGCGTGGTACCACCCAGTTTTTCATCAATAACGGACAGACCCTGATAGATCTCGGTGTCGGAGCGGAAGTAATCGATAAAGCGGTTTTCCACCTGCAGTTGGGAAATGCCCCAGCAGCTGATGACGCCGGCCAGTAATGCCAGTGTCAGCACCAGCTTGCCGTGGTTTTCGGTAAAGCGGGCAAAAATCATGGTGTAGGCGGCGGAGTTGTCACCCTTGTCGTTATTTTTGCCCTTGCCAATCAGCATCATGCCGGCGGGAATCACGATAAATGCCAGGGTCAATGCCAGGGCAATACCCATGGTCATCATCCAGCCAAAGTCGATGACCGGGCGGATATCGCTGACCACCAGCGATACAAAGGCAACGCCGGTGGTGAGTACGGTGTACAGGCAGGGGCGAGCCATATAGGACACGGTGCCGCGTACCAGTTCCAGCTGGCTTTGCTCGGGATTATCCGTCTGCAGTTCGCGGTAGCGCACGATCAAGTGGATCGTTAGGGCCAAGGTGATAATCAGCAACAGCGCGACAAAATTCGAGGAGATAACTGTCAGGCGCCAATCGATCCAGCTGAGGTAGCCGAGCATGATTTCCACCGACAGCACACAGGTCAGCAACGGTAGAACAACCCAGCGTATCTGGCGGAAAATAATGGCCAGGGTGGCGATGATGAACAGCACAATGCCGGTACCAAACACCCTCAGGTCACTTTTGATAAATTCGATCATGTCCGCGGTGATCATGCTGGGGCCACCCAGAAAGATTTGTGCGCGGTCCTTGAATTGGGCCATTTTTTCACGGATTTCCGCTACCCGCTGGTGCTCTTCCACTGCCCGTGCTGTGCGGTAGTCTAAAAACTCTTTACTCACCCGTTCCAGTTCAACTTCCTCTTCGGCGGTGAGGCCCTCGGTGTCCCGCTTGAGACGCAGGGAATCCCGTTGACGAACCAGGGTGAGGTATTGCCGATCCAGTTCCATGGTGGCCATCAATGCGGTGGTCTGGCCGTCGGGGCTGAGAATCAGTTTGCGGTAAATCGGGCTTTCCAGGAATTCCTTGCGGGCCAGATCGCGGTCGGTGTCCGGGTTTCTAAGTGTGCGGGGTTCTTCCTTGAGCTGGGATACGGTGACCTTGGGGCTGTAAAGTAGCGGTACATCGAGAATCGAGGTGACGTTGGCGACGCCACTGATGGTTTTCAATTCGTCGCTCATTTGAGCCAGTGTGTTCAGTGAGGCGTCATCAAACAGGTCGCCTTCATTTGGGGTGTAGGTCACCACCAGAAAGTCGCTGCTGCCATAGTGCTGCAGGGTTTCCCGGAAGTAATCGAGGGAGGTGTCGTGCTCCAGGGTCAGGGAGTCGGCGGAAGCATCCAATTTGAAATTGGGTAGCCCGAACGCCATGCCAACGGCCAGCAGAATGATGAAGATAATTGCTGCCAGCGGATGGCGCAAAACCAGTTTTTCGTAGATTCCCAGAAGCCTCTCAGACATCCGACTATTTCCTTCTTATTCTATGGAGTGGGCGAAAGCGCCGTATTATGCCAGAACTGGGCAAATTGCGTGCACTGTCGGCGATGGAATTGTGTGGGCCTGTTAATACTCGTGGGGTTAGCACTTTTTTTGACACAACCCGGAGGGCTGGGGCCATTTTAGCCCCCAACTGCGTTGAAATTCGTTCATTTAGAATCACTAAACGTCTCTCATTTTGCCTTGCTGGAAGCAAAAATGACTCCCAGCAGTGATACCCCCACGAGTATTAACAGGCCCTATCGGTCGTTGTGGCCCAGAGAGCGTTCCGGGTCAATCACGTCACGTACTCGCTGTTTTAACTCTTTGGCGTCGGGAAAGCCGCCATCGCGAACGCGCTCCCAGATGGATTGTTCGTCGAGAAAAACCTCAAAAGCGCCACCGGTTTCAGAGGGCCGCAGAGTAACCTCTGCCAGGTCATCCATAAACGTGGTCAACAGTTCCTGCGCGAGCCAGGCAGAACGTAACAACCAATGGCAGCGCGGGCAGTAGACGATCACAATGCGCGGTTTTGCGGACATCGGGTACACTCCGGGTATCAGGGTGGAAAGTAAAAAGCATGGTCAAGATAACCTCCGGGCAGCCAAGATGAAAGCGGTCATTCTCGATGCAGATACGCTGGGAAACGATGATGTCAGCCTGGCACCCCTCACCGGTCAGCCGCTGCAGTGGAACGTTTATGAGACCAGCGATCCCGAGCAGGTTGACGCACGCCTGGCCAATGCTGACGTAGTGTTGACCAATAAGGTCATCATTGGTGCCAAGGAGATGGATTCAGCTCCAGGGCTGAGATATATCGGCGTACTGGCCACGGGCACCAACGTGGTTGATCTTGAAGCGGCCACCGCCCGGGGTGTGGTTGTCAGCAACGTCACTAATTACGGCACCGGGTCAGTGGTGCAGCACACCTGGGCGATGATTCTGGCACTGGTTACCCGTTTGCCGGACTACAATGTGGCCGCACTGGATGGCAGCTGGTCCAGCAGCGGCCGCTTCTGCCTGATGGATTACCCGGTGACGGAGTTGGCGGGGAAAACTCTGGGTATTATTGGCTATGGCCAACTGGGCAAGGCCGTGGCAGAGATTGGCCGGGCATTTGGGATGCAGGTCAATGTGGCATCCCTGCCGTGGCGACACGGTGACCAGCCTGGCCGGGTACCGCTGGAAACACTGTTGCGGGAAGTGGATGTATTGAGCCTGCACTGTCCGTTGACCGACGAGACCCGGGGGCTGATCGGTCGCCGCCAACTGGCGATGATGAAATCCCAGGCCCTGTTGATTAATTGTGCCCGCGGTGGCTTGGTGGATGAGACGGCCCTGGCCGAGGCGCTGGAGGATGGTGAGATTGCCGGAGCCGGTGTGGATGTGCTCACTGAGGAGCCCCCGGTTAATGGCAACCCCCTGCTGAACCCTGAACTGCCAAACCTGATTGTTACACCTCACAGTGCCTGGGTAGCGCGGGAGTCCCGGCAGCGGCTGGTGCAGCAGGCTGCCGATAATTTACGGGCCTTTCTGGCCGGTCAGCCGGTCAACGTGGTGAATAAAAAAGAATAGGGTGGTGAGTAGATGTTGGGTTTGATTCAGCGTGTCAGCTATGCCCATGTGGAAGTCAACGGCGACAAGGTTGGGGAGATCGGTCACGGTATTTTATTGCTGCTGGGCATCCAGGTGGGCGACACGGAAGAAAATGTCGACCGTCTTCAGGACAAGGTGTTGCAGTACAGAATTTTCCCCGATGAGCAGGGCCGGATGAACCTGAATGTGGAGCAGGTGGGTGGTGGACTGCTGGTGGTGTCGCAATTTACCCTGGCAGCCAATACCCGCAAGGGGCTGCGTCCCAGTTTTACGTCTGCCGCGGCTCCCGAGCAGGCCGAGAAACTCTACAATTATTTCATCAACCGGGTAGAGCACCTCTACCCGGATGTTGCGTCGGGCATTTTTGGCGCCGATATGCAGGTCAGCCTGTGCAACGACGGGCCGGTGACGTTTTTGCTGGAGGGCTGAAGCCCAGAATAAAAATCCAGAATAAAAAAGGCGCCATCCAACAAGATAGCGCCTTTTTAGGGTTGATCGAATATTTGGGTGTTACTGGGTCAGTTTGTTGAACACTTCTGTGGCGGTTTGCTCGATCATCGGAATCAGTAAGTCCTGACCATCCTGCTCTGCCTTGGTTTGCAGATCATTGCCGATAACTTTTTTACCGTTGGAGATACTTTTCAGCTTGTAACTGAGGGCGATTGAATCTCCCTTGCGGATGGTGCCCTGGGCCGCCGTCAGTTTTTCCATGGATTCCTGCTGCATCTGCACATTGGCTGCAGTGTTAGCCACGTTTGCCGCAGTCGTTGCTGCCACAAAGGTGCCTACGCCGCCCCCGACGCCCGCATAGGGTAGTGCTGAAGAAATCACCCCGGCGCCAATGGACAGCGCCTTGCCCCAGCTCTTTTTCTTCTTGTACTCAACATCGGTGGACAGCATGTATGAGCAGCCGGATTGTTTCGCTTCGGCTTCCAGCTGCGCTGGCAGTCTGGATTGCAGGTTGACCACCTCCAGCATCGGGCCGCTCAGATAGGAGATAAGCATGTTTTGTACCGGCGCGGACACATCCTGACCGGTTGCACCCTGTCCCAGTTGGGCCTTGGGTGGTGCGATGGCTACACAGGGCTTCTCAGCGGCGATTGCTGGATTGATGAGGCTGGTCGCAGCGAGGACAAGACAGATAAAAAAAGAACGTTTACTGGCAGTCACAACAGACTCCTTTATT
Source organism: Porticoccus litoralis (assembly GCF_030676955.1). Classification (NCBI taxonomy): domain Bacteria; kingdom Pseudomonadati; phylum Pseudomonadota; class Gammaproteobacteria; order Cellvibrionales; family Porticoccaceae; genus Porticoccus; species Porticoccus litoralis. The sequence goes on from NZ_JAUUUU010000002.1 coordinate 121,237, forward strand.
TTCACGTATCCATAGATCCATGTGCAGTTACAGTCGGCCTGAGGCGCGAATGACTATTGTCTTTACCACCCTTTAGATGTCAAACGGTGTGTTGAGCTTTTTCGCCACCACTACCTTGGCTAGTTTGGCATATTGCGGTATGCCATTTTTGTAGGGTGGATAATCCTCACCGGCTATCAGAGGGCTTAGATAATCCCGGGCTAGCTGGGTAATGCCAAAGCCGTCACGGCTGATAAAGTCGCTGGGCATTTTCTTTTCAATATTGGCCACCTGGTCCAGGGGGGCCTCCCCAAGCTCCCAGCGGTAGCCGTTGCCATTGTGGCGCTCGATGGTGACCATCACTGAGTTTTTCCCTGCCAGGGCATACTCCACCGCAGCTTTGCCGACCGCGTAGGCCTGTTCGACATCGGTGGCGGAGGCGATATGGCGTGCAGAGCGCTGCAGATAGTCCGCCAGAGCCCAGTGGTACTTGTAACCCAGTTCGTGCTTGATCAGAGCCGCCAGCGTGGGTGCCACGCCACCCAGTTGTTTGTGACCGAAGGCATCGGTATGGGCCGAGCCGGCGATCAGGGTGCCATCGTTGTACTGCGCACCCTCTGAGGCGACGATCACACAGTAGCCTTTTTCCTTGACGGTCTTGTCCACCAGGGCAAGAAACTCTTTCTCATTAAAGGGGACTTCCGGGAAAAGAATGATATGGGGTGGTTCTCCGGCTGAATCGGCGGCCAGTGCGCCGGCCGCGGCAATCCAGCCGGCGTGGCGGCCCATCACTTCCAGAATGAATACCTTGGTGGATGACTCGCACATGGAGGCGACATCCAAACTGGCTTCCTTGGTGGACACGGCCACGTATTTGGCTACTGAGCCAAAGCCAGGACAGTTGTCGGTAAAGGGCAGGTCGTTGTCGACGGTTTTGGGAATATGTATGGCCTGAATCGGGTAGCCCATTTTCTCGGAAAGTTGCGAGACTTTCAGGCAGGTGTCGGCCGAGTCGCCGCCGCCGTTATAAAAGAAGTAGCCGATATCGTGGGCCTTGAAGACTTCAATCAAACGCTCGTATTCGGCGCGGTTTTCTTCCAGGCTTTTGAGTTTGTAGCGACAGGAGCCAAAAGCCCCGGAAGGGGTGTGGCGCAGAGCTGCAATGGTGGCATCTGACTCGTGGCTGGTGTCGATCATGTCTTCACGCAGGGCGCCGATAATGCCGTTGTGGCCAGCATAGACCTTGCCGATAGAGTCACTGTGTTGGCGAGCCGTTTCAATCACCCCGCAGGCGCTGGCATTAATGACTGCCGTAACGCCACCAGACTGGGCGTAAAACGCGTTCTTTTTTGGCATGGATATCCTCGTCGTACCGCCCATTTCAGCAGCCGCGAATAATACTGGAAAGCGGCGGGGATTTCATTTTTTATGGCCAAATTCCCTTTGTAGGAGGCACCGGATATGCAGTGACGCCAATTTAGGCTATGTTGTGTGCGATAAAAGGGCGAGAACCGCCGAGTAAGACAAATAAAGAAAGCGAGTAGGGAAGTAACAATGCATATTCATATTCTGGGTATTTGTGGCACGTTCATGGGATCGCTGGCACAGCTGGCGAAAGCTGCGGGTCATGAGGTTTCCGGATGTGACGCCAATGTCTATCCGCCCATGAGTACCCAGCTGGAAAATGCCGGTATTGAACTCACCGAAGGGTACGGCACAGAACAGCTCGATCCGCCGCCGGACCTGGTGGTGATCGGCAACGCACTATCCCGGGGGAATCCCGCCGTGGAATACGTACTCGACAACGGTATTCCCTATACTTCCGGCCCCCAGTGGCTGGGTGATTTTTTCCTGCGCGATCGTTGGGTGCTGGCTGTTTCCGGTACCCATGGCAAGACCACTACGTCAAGTATGCTGGCCTGGATTCTGGAGTGGTCAGGCATGGAGCCGGGTTTTCTGATCGGTGGTGTGCCCAACAATTTCGGTGTTTCTGCCCGCCTTGGGGGTTCGCCTTTTTTTGTGGTTGAGGCCGACGAGTACGACAGCGCATTTTTTGACAAACGCTCCAAGTTTGTCCACTACCGTCCTCGCACCGCCATTCTCAACAATCTGGAATTCGACCACGCGGATATTTTCCCCGACCTGAAAGCCATTCAGACCCAGTTCCACCACTTTGTGCGCACCATTCCTGGCCATGGCCTGATAGTGGCACCCTTTGCCGATGCCCATTTGCAGGAAGTGCTGGCCATGGGGCACTGGTCGGAATATCAGCCGTTAGGGCTCGCCAGCAGTTGGGAAGCCCAGCCTCTGGAAGAGGACAGTTCCGTATACAGTGTCAGTTTTCAGGGCCAGCAACGGGGTATTGTCAGCTGGGACCAGACGGGTGAGCACAATATGTTTAATGGGCTCGCGGCCATTGCGGCGGCGCGGCATGTGGGAGTCACTCCAGAAGTAGCCTGCGAGGCACTGAGTGAATTCCAGGGGGTGAAGCGGCGGATGGAGCAGATCGCCGCCGTGAACGGCATTCGCGTCTACGATGACTTTGCCCACCACCCTACGGCCATTGCCACAACCCTGGCGGGTTTGCGCAAGCGCGTTGGGGACGAAAAGATCATTGCGGTCATTGAACCTCGCTCCAACACCATGAAACTCGGTGTGCATAAAAACCAGCTTGCCGAGTCCGTGATGGATGCTGACAAGGTGTTCTGGTTCCAGCCGGACAACATAGAGTGGTCGTTGCAGGATGTGGTTGACCGCAGCGCTGTTCCTTCAGAAGTGGTACACAGTATTGACCGCCTGCTGCTGAGAACCCTTGAGCAAGCCGGTGACAATGGCCATGTGGTGATCATGAGCAATGGCGGTTTCAGTGGATTCCACCGTCGATTGGTAGACCTGCTGGAGGGAAAATCCCGTGGCTGATTTTGACCGTTCCATCACCCTGGCCATGACCGGGGCATCCGGTGCCCAGTATGGGTTGCGTCTGCTGGAGTGTCTGGTGCAGGCTAACTGCCAGGTACAGTTCCTAATCTCAGAGGCAGCCCGTATCGTGGTGGATACGGAAACCGATCTGGAATTGCCCAACGATGACATTCTTGAGGAATTTCTCACCCTCAACTTTGATGCAGAACCGGGCCAGATCATCGTGAACAGCTCCCGCGACTGGTTTTCCCCGGTGGCTTCCGGTTCCTCGGCACCTTCGTCCATGGTCATCTGTCCCGCCAGCGGTGGCACGCTCTCTGCGATAGCCTGTGGTGCCAGCAATAACCTCATCGAGCGGGCGGCGGATGTCGCCATCAAGGAAAAACAGCAGCTGATTGTGGTGCCCAGGGAGACTCCCCTGTCTGAAATTCACCTGGAAAATATGCTGAAACTTGCAAAAATGGGTGTCACCGTCATGCCCGCCATGCCGGGCTTTTACCAGAACCCGCAAAGCATTGATGACCTGGTGGACTTCGTGGTGGCGCGCATTCTCGATCATCTGGATATTGAGCAGAACCTGTTGCCGCGCTGGGGCAACTGATGGCGTCCAACCGTGAGCTGTTGGCTCTACTGGTATTGTTACTGGCCGTTATGGCTTGGTCCTGGATCGGCCCTTTCGATCGCGCCACCTGGTGGCTTGAGGCCATTCCCGTGGTGGTGGCGCTCCCGCTGCTGGCCTGGACCCGCAATCGCTTCCCGTTGACCCGGCTCGCCTACTACCTGATCTTTGTGCACGCCGTCATTCTGGTGGTGGGCGCCCATTACACCTATGCCCGGGTGCCGCTGGGCTTCTGGATGGCGGATTGGTTTGATTTTTCTCGCAATCATTACGACCGCATTGGTCACCTGGCCCAAGGCTTTGTGCCGGCCATTCTGGCCCGTGAAATTCTCTGGCGCACCGGTGCCGTCACTCGCAGAGGTTGGCTGTTTTTCCTTACCACCTGTTTCTGTCTGGCATTCAGTGCTTTCTATGAGTTGATTGAGTGGTGGACGGCGTTGATCGGTGGGGATGGCTCCATCGAGTTTCTCGGTACCCAAGGGGATGTCTGGGATGCCCAGTGGGACATGATGATGGCATTGATTGGCGCTATTGCAGCCCAACTATTGCTGGGGCGATTCCACCATCGCCAAATCGCACTGGTGAGCGGGCGCTGACGGCTTCAGCTACGCCGATACCAGTTTACTCCGTCGGCATCTTTTTCCATTTTGATCTGACCCCGTGCCATCAGGCAGTGCAGGTGTGCATAGCTCTCACCGGTGGCGAGCGTCAGCATGGAATGGGGTATTGATGATTTGAAAATCAGCGGGAACAGGTCCACCACCCGCTTTGCCTCACCGCAGTTATCCAACACAGTCTGCAAATCCCGCTCGTGTTCGTTGATCAGGCTTTGCAGTCTTGGCAGCGCTCCCGTGAACGGCAAGCCGTGGGAAGGCAACACCAAGGTATCTTCTGGCAGCAGGTTCCGTAGTTTGTGGCAGGAATCGATCCAGTCCTGCAATGGGTTGCCAGCGGGCTCGATGGGCCAGACGCTGACATTGGATGAAATAGTGGGCAGCAACTGGTCGCCGGAAATAAGTAGCCCCAGTTCCGGACAGTGCAGGCAGGCGTGCTCCGGTGAATGGCCTTCCCCCATCACAATGTGCCACTCGCGGTTGTTGATGGTAAAAATCTGGCCGTCCCGCAGCCGGTGGTAGATGCTCGGCATGCCGCGAATCATATTGCCGAAGGCGCCAAATTTTGAGCGGTAGTAGTTAAGCTGTTCGTCGTTGAAACCGGCGGCGTGATAGAAATTGACGGCCTCGTCCGGCGCTTGCCGGGTACTGTCTTCCAACAGGATGCGGCAGTGCATGTACTCGCCGCGTGACATCCAGAATTCCGCACCGCTGTGTTTGCAAAGCCAGGCCGCCAGGCCGATATGGTCCGGGTGCATATGGGTGCCGATGAGGCGCTTGATCGGTTTCTCCTCGGAAAGCATCGGGCACAGCTTCAGCCACAGTTCGGTGGTGTCATCGGAGGCCAGTCCAGTATCGACAATCGTCCAACCATCGTCCTCTTCCAGCAGCCACAGGTTGATGTGATCGAGGCGGAACGGCAGCGGCATCCGTAGCCAGTAGACGCCGTCGGCTACTTGCTGTGGTTGGCCCTGTTCGGGTGGATTGGAAAATGGATACTTCGGGCTATTGTTCATGGGTTACTTCAGTAGCTTTTGCAACCAGTCGGAAATGGCGGTGATCTCCTCCATGCATACCGAGTGGTCCATGGGGAAGGTCTGATAGCCAGGCTCGAAGCCTTTATCAGTGAGTACCTTCACACTGTTCTGGCCGTGGAATTCCGGTACCACGTCATCGTAGCTGCCGTGGAAAATCTGAATCGGCAGTTTGGCATTGGCCGGATTAACTTGGACGGAATTGGCGGTGGCGAAGTAAGTCGACATTGCCAACAGTCCTGCCAGCGGTTTGGGATAGCTCAGTGCTGCCTCAAAACCGACCGCGCCGCCTTGGGAAAATCCAGCGATCACAATGCGATTGCTGTCGATGCCGCGCTGAATCTCGCGGTCGATCAGATCATGCACACAGCGGGCGGAGGCCTTTAATTGCTTTTCATCGACCTTGCGCTCCAGGCTCATTTCCAGGATGTCGTACCAGGCAGGCATCACATAGCCGCCGTTGATGGTCACAGGCAGTTGCGGCGCGTGGGGAAATACGAAGCGTACCGGCAAATCCGCGGGCAGTCGCAGCTCTGGAACGATGGGTTCAAAGTCGTGGCCATTGGCACCGAGGCCGTGTAGCCAGATCACCGCAGCGGTGGCGGGTTGTGCGGATTCAACTTCCACACAGGGCAAAAGACTCATGGGTAGCCCTCAAATTAAAATGAATTGGATGAACCGGCATTATAGGGGTTATGACTTGCTTTGATACCCGGATGCTCTAGTCTTGAGTGTGCCCTCTGTTTCGGCGTCGCACGGCGTTCGGGTAGAGGGTCCTGAGACAGTACGTTGAGGATGTCTCGATACCCGTTAGGAAAAAGGAATTAGATATGTCTGCAAACTTTATTGGCCCCGATGGCAAACCGCGTTGTGCCTGGTGTGCCGCCACTGAGGAATATGTTGAATATCACGATCGGGAGTGGGGCTTCCCGGTTGCCGACGACGTTCGCCTGTTTGAAAAAATCTGTCTCGAAGGCTTTCAGTCTGGCTTGAGCTGGCGAACCATACTCGCCAAGCGGGAAAACTTCCGCGCCGCGTTCCAGCACTTTGATTTTCACAAGGTCGCTGAATTCACCGAGCTGGATGTGGAGCGCCTGTTGCAGGACAAGGGCATCGTTCGCCATCGCGGTAAGATTCAGGCGGTGATCAACAACGCCCAGCGGGCCAGAGAGATGGCTGCATCCGAGGGCTCCCTGGCTGCTTTCTTCTGGCGCTTTGAGCCGGACATAGAAACACTGCCGGCACCACAAACTCAGTCCACCTCGGAAGAATCCGTGGCACTTTCCAAAACATTAAAAAAACTTGGCTGGAAATTTGTCGGCCCAACCACCGCATACGCCTTTATGCAGGCAATGGGCTTGATCAACGACCATACCGAGGGTTGCGCCATCAGGGAAGAAGTGGAAGCCGCCCGCAAACACTTTGTCAGGCCGGAATAAAAGTAAAACAGCTATAAATAAAAAAGATATGAACATGAAAAGGTTTGCGCTAGCCGATTTTGTGTCAGGGGTGTGGCAGTGGCGATTGATCAAAAGCTCCTCCTTATCTGTAGGTCTTGAATCCTGAATGGCTATATTGTTTCTTGTATTAAGAGGTTGTTACAAAATCAGTTCGTCGCCTCGGCTCTTATGGCTAGTTGTTATTTATGAAAATTGAGAGTTTTCCACCTTTATATGTTAAGGATCTTGCGGAAGTTCATGAGCTTCTTAGGCAAGGAAAAAATCGTATTTGTTGTTCCTGATAGACACAAAAAAACATTTGTTAATCATATTAAAAGAGTCAACAAATCTCATGATCTGTTAAGGAAAAAGAAGGGCATTCTATCACGTCTTTTCTGTACTTCTTATATTGTCTATTTGGGGGTGGTAAATACATTGATTTCTATGAAAAATAAAGAATTTGGCCACGCATTTTTGATTTATTTGACATCTTGGAAGTTTATTTCATTAATAGATGGGGAGGTGCTGGGCGATAATAAGGTCAGTATTATTTACAGGGGTAAGAGATTATAATTTTCTGATGAAAAAGGCTGAGAAGGTCGTAACGATTTTTTAGGCCAAGACTTATTTTCCTAATATCCCGTTAGCCTCATTGATATTTCATGTTCCCGATTCTCTATTCCTTCCGCCGCTGCCCCTACGCCATCCGCGCTCGAATGGCGCTGTGCTATGCCGAAATTCAGGTCGAACTGCGGGAGGTGCTGCTTAAGGACAAGCCCGCCGCGATGCTGGAAGCCTCGGCAAAAGGCACGGTGCCGGTGCTGGTGCTGGAAGACGGCACGGTGCTGGATGAAAGCTACGATGTGATGCGCTGGGCGTTGGCACAAAATGACCCCGACAGTTGGTTGGACGATTCGCTGGTGGAGCAGATTGACGAACTGGTGCGTCAGAATGATGTTGAGTTCAAACCGTGGCTGGACCGCTATAAGTATGCGGACCGCCATCCGGAATATTCTGCTGAGTACTACCGCAGCCAAGGCGATCTATTTTTGCAGATGCTGGAAACACGCTTGCAGCAACACGCCTACCTGCTGCGGGATACATTGTGTTTTGCCGACGTGGCGATCTTTCCCTTTGTCCGCCAGTTCGCCTTTGTGGACAAGGGCTGGTTCGACAGTGCGCCATACCCCAACTTGCAAGCGTGGCTGCAAAGGCTACTGCTTTCGGACCTGTTTTTGGCAGCGATGGCCAAGTATCCGGTGTGGAAAGAAGGTGATGTTCCGCAACTCTTCCCTGTCTAGGATCGGGAGTCGAAAAAGCACTTTTTCAATACGCTGTTACACGTTAACGTAACAGACCTGATTTAACCTTGTTCAAACCCAACCATTTTCCGGAGGAAAAAAATGGCCAAGGCAGACATTACGGAAGAGATGATTTTTCAATGCTTTGCGGCAGCGTGCCAATCTGACGATATGGCCAAAACGGCTGAATCGTTTGTGGACGTGGAGGAATACGAGAACCGGGTGATGTACCCGGAGTTTGCCCGCTGGGCGAGTTCTGCGGGCTATCCTGAACTCGCGACCCTGTTTCGAAAAGTGGCGGGCGAAGAAAAGCTGCACGCCGTGTGGCTGCGGGCGCTGTACAGTGATATTGGTGTGCCCCAGCGTGGCGAAGATACCCAGCGGGCTATCGATGCTCTGGAGACCATTCGTGCCAACTGCGATGAACTGATTGCCATGAACCCTGAAGGTGTGGTGGAGAAAGCACTGGAAGTGGCGATTCGCGTGGAAGAGCGTGAATACCGCGATATCTATCCCCGTTTCCGTGATCAGGCGCTGGCGGCTAATGATGCCGATACCGCCGAAGTTTACCAGAAGGTGATCGACTCTGAGCGCGAGCACGCGCTGTGGTTTGAGGCGGCCCTGGTTAACTTCCGTACCCAGCAGCAATCCCAGTCTCAGGTCTCAGTCTGATTCATTTTTGCCTTTCCGTAGGGTTCGCGCCTTGACGGTAGTCGTTGCGGACCCTTCTCCAACCCGGTGGTGGCAGGCGCTCAACCCTGCCATCTACCTGGTGTCCATTTTGCCCGGTGTGGCGGTGTGGTTGCTGGCGCAGGCGTCGGTCAATCACGAGGTGCTGTGGCCGGCGACTCTGGCTGTGGTGCTGTTGCAACATGGCATCAATCTGCTCAACGATGCCAAAGATTGGCAGTTGGGTGCCGATACCGAAAAGTATGATTCCTGGGTGCGCGCCCACGGTGGCAGTGTGCGCACAGCTTTCTATCATGGCGTGATCAGCCTGACCGTCGGCGGCGCTTTGGGGCTGCTGGTGCTGTTACTGTTTCAGCAGCTGTGGATTCTCGGGTTTGCCCTGCCCCTGGCGGTGTTGGGGGTGTTGTATAACGTCGGGAAGCGACCGCTTTCTTATAGCCCCGCCGGGGAGTGGGCTACGGCAGTCTGTTACGGCGGGGTATTCAGCGGGTTATGGTTTGTCAGTGGGCAACCGCCGGGCCTAATTGCATTGCTGGGTACCTTGGCATTTTCGGCGTTTGCCACGGCACTGCTGTTTTCCCACCAGCCGCCACAAATTGTAACGGACCGCCAGTCGGGCAAGCGCTCCTTCGCGGTGCGCCACGGCGCCGACAGCACCTATCGTGCTGCTTCGCTACTGTGGTCGTTGTCGCTGGGGCTATTGGTGCTGGGAAGTTGGCTGGGGCCGCAGGCGGTGACGCTTGCCAAGCCGCTTGCATTCTTATCGGCGCTGGCGATTGTCTATATCCAGCGAATTGGCCCCAACCCCAAACGCATGATGCTGTGCGCTGCACTGGTATTTCTGGTGGCAACAGGGAGTGTTCTCCTGTGGCCGCTGCTGTGGACCTAGAAGCCGTGTTCAGGTCCCGGGAATGAGCCGTCGCGGACCGCTGCGGCGTAGGCATTGAGGGCTCCTTCGAGACTGCCGGTTTCCGCCAGGAAGTTGCGTGAGAACTTCGGCACTTTAGGGGACAGGCCGAGCATGTCGTAAATTACCAGAACCTGGGCGTCGGTATCGGCACCGGCGCCGATGCCGATTACCGGCACGGACAATTCCTCTGAAATCTGTTTCGCCAGGGCGGCTGGTACGCACTCCAGCACCAGCAGGTCGATACCCGACTGCTCCAGCAATTTGGCATCCTTCAGCATCATTTCCGCAGCCTGTTCATCCCGGCCCTGAACCTTGTAGCCGCCCAGTTTGTTGACAGATTGTGGGGTCAGTCCCAGATGTCCGCATACCGGAATACCGCGTTCGGCAAGCAGGCAAACGGTGTGTTCGAGCCAGGCGCCACCTTCCAGTTTCACCATGTGCGCACCGGCCTGCATCAGCTCGGCAGCATTCATCATCGCTTGTTCTTCGCTGGCGTAGGCCATAAACGGCAGGTCGGCGATGATCAGGGACTTGCTGTTGCCGCGGCGCACGGCGCTGACATGGTAGGCCATGTCGTCCATGGTCACCGGTACGGTGCTGTCCTGACCCTGAATAACATTGCCCAGGGAATCCCCCACCAACACCACTTCGATACCGACTTGTTCGATCAAGCGGGAAAAGGAGGCGTCATAGGCGGTGATGACCGGAAACTTTTCTCCCCGGGATTTGAGGTCGCGCAGGGTGTGGATGGTGACAGTTTTCATGGACGAATCGGTTCCATTGGATGGCTCGGTACCCAGGAGGCGTTCAGAGGCTTGCCTGGGGGTTGTAGTAATGGCGCCCGGACTTGATGTTGAGCATGTAGCTCACCAGATTCTGGTAGTCCTCCTCATTACTGCTGAGATCGATGTCAGTGGCATTAACGATCAGCAGGGGGGCATCATCGTAATAATAGAAAAAACGTGTGTAAGCTTCGTTGAGTTGTTCCAGATAGCGGGCCTCAATGGACTGCTCGATCTCAATGCCGCGGCGCTGTATGCGTTCCAGCAACACCTCAGTGGGAGCTTGCAGGTAGATCACCAGATCGGGTTTTGGTGCGTCGATCGTGAGCTGCTGATATACCGTCTGATAGAGTTTGAGTTCGTCGTCGTCGAGGGTGACCTGGGCGAAAAGCTGGTCTTTATCGATAAGGAAGTCTGCCACCCGTACCTGTTGGAAGATATCCCCCTGGCGCAACTCCTGAATCTGTTTGGTGCGCTGGAACAGGAAGTGAAGTTGGGTGGGCAATGCACCGCTGCGGGGGTCTTCGTAAAAGCGTTCGAGAAACGGGTTCTGCTCGGCCTGTTCCAACAGGGTTTCGTAGTTGAAGCTGCTGGCCAGACGCTTGGCCAGTGTGGTTTTCCCCACGCCGATGGGACCTTCCACGGCAATGAAGCCCGGCAGCTTGTAATCCTCGAGAGCAAGATCCAGATCGTTAGCCAGTTGTTCCACAGAAATCTCCAGGCGAGAGGCGAACGATACCTTCAGATGGACAATTTTCCAAGCGCATTGCCAGGGTGTTGCCGTCCGGGAATCTCAGTTGAGCATTGATCTCCGCCAGCGGCAACAACACGAAATTTCTCTGGTATATACCCGGGTGAGGAATTTTTAATTCCGGAAGGTCAATGACCTGATCGCCGTAGAGCAAAATATCCAGATCCAACGTTCTCGGTCCCCAGTGGTGTTCCCGTACTCGTTGATGATCCTGCTCAATGGCCTGCAGTGCCTGTAACAGTTGGGTAGGGGGGAGGGTAGTGTTCAGTTGCGCCACGCCATTGAGGTAGTCGGGCTGGTCCTGTGGCCCCATGGGTGGTGTCTGGTACCAGCTGGATAAGGCGGACAGGGTGGTGTCTGGCAGATTGCTGAGGGCGAGGGAGGCGCGTTGCAATTGATCCAGTGGGTCGGCCAGGTTACTGCCGAGGCCAATATAGACCACTTCAGTCATGGTCGCCCTGGGGTGCGGAGGAACGTTTGCGCGGGCGGCGGCGACGGCGGCGCGATTTGGGTTGATCCAGGTTGCTGGTCATTTCCTCTTGCGTGTGTTCATTGGCTTCCTGGAAGCGGGTCCACCATTCACCCAGACCGGGCTCGATTTCTCCGGCGTCTTCGCGCAACAGCAGAAAGTCATAGCCGGCGCGGAAACGGTTGTTTTCCATCAGGCGGGATGCCTGGGTGCCGGCGCGGCGCGGCAGGCGCAGTTGCAGTTCCCAGATCTCCCTCATAGGCATGCTGAAGCGTCTCGGAATGGATATGCGCTGGCAGGCTCGGTGAACCACTTCGCCGGCCGCCTGTTGCAGGGCGTAGACGGGGGAGCTGTTACCGCTTTCAAAGGCCTTGCGTCTTTCCAGAACGGCAGGCCAGAGGATGGCGCCCAGCAGGAAAGCGGGTGTCACCCGTTTATCCGCACGAATGCGCTTGTCGGTATTGGTCATGGCCTGCTCGAGAAATTCGAGGTAATAGCCGGGGTCCTTTGACAGCGCTTCTTCCGTGGCGGGGAACAGCAGTTTGAACAGGCCGAACTCCCGCAGCAGCCGGAAGGTGGCCAGTGCATGGCCATGCATCAGCAGCTTTAGTACTTCATCAAATAGTCTGGCGGGAGGGATATCGGCGAGCAGGTGCCCGAGTTTGCCAATGGCTCGGGCGCTGTTTTCTTCGATCCTGAATCCCAGCTTGGCGGCAAAGCGGACAGCTCTGAGCATTCTCACCGGGTCTTCCCGGTAACGCTCTTCGGCGTTGCCGATAACGCGTATCAGCCGTTGCTGAATGTCACTCAGTCCATCGGCATAGTCAAAAACGCTGTTGTCCTGTGGGTGGTAATACAGGGCATTCATGGTGAAGTCACGGCGACAGGCATCTTCAGTTACCGAGCCAAAAATATTGTCTCTCAACAACAGACCCTTGGAAGAGCGTCGTGACTGATCACGTCCCTTGTGCTCTGCCGTGTGGCTGGCGCGGAATGTGGTGACCTCGATGACTTCTTTGCCCATGCGTACATGAACAATCTGGAAGCGTCTGCCAATGATACGCGCGCGGCGAAACAGTCGGTTGACCTCTTCAGGAGTGGCGTCAGTGGCGACATCAAAATCATTGGGTTGCATACCCAACAGGAGGTCGCGTACACAGCCGCCGACAAGGTAGGCTTCATAGCCATCGCTGACCAACTGCTCCACCACTTTTTTTGCACCGGAAGTGATTTGACGGGGGCTAATAGGGTGGTCGCCGGAGGGGATTGTATGGGGTTCCCCCGGGAGGATGGGTAGCGGGTCTTTGCGGAAGTAGCTGGCGATCTTTTTCAGCATTGGTGATGTGCTTAAACGGGAAAGACGCATTCTAGCACAGGGGGTGCGAAGGACGCTCCTGTTGACGATATTGGTGTCGAGACCCTGGCGATTGGCATTAAAAAAGGGAAGCCCGAAAGCTTCCCTTGTATCCCATAGGCTATAGGTCGACGGGTCTACCCCCCCTAATCAACCGGTTAGCAATCCATCCAATTGTTTATTTTTATTATTTATTTTTTTAATTATCAGCTGTTTTTATTGTACATGTGATAGAGCAGGAAGTGTGCCAAAAATAAAATTTATTTATCATACAATAAGTTAAATTTTTTTTGAGACGCAGATCACACTTTTTGGGCTAAAAGTGTTACCTATATACACGCATGGGTGCGGAGAAAAGTAACAAATTAGGTGACACTTTAGTGGGTTAGGCGTCTTTCTTGCGCGGGATACCCAGTTTTTGGCGGCGTTCCCAGAGGCACTTACGGCTGATGCCCAGCTTTTTGGCCAGCTCTGTTTCACTCATGGCTTCCTGGTGTTCGAGTACAAACCGGGTGAAATAGTCTTCCAGTGAGAGCCCTTCCGGGGGATCGATATTGGTCTGACGGAATGTATGGCTGCTGCGCTGTTCCAACTCCTCGTCAATCTCAACCAGCGACAGGTCAATGCCTAGCAGGTCGTGGGTGATCTGTTCGTTTTCGTCGCAGAGAATGGTGGCGCGTTCCAGGGAGTTCTCCAGCTCACGGATATTGCCTGGCCAGTGGTAGGTGGTGATTGCCTGAATGGCATCAGGGGCAAGTTTGAGATGGGGCTTTTTAAGTTTTTCACACTGCTTTTCCAGCAGCATATCGGCAATCTCCAGAACGTCCTTACCGCGTTCTCGCAACGGGGGCAGGTCGAGATTGACAACATTGATGCGGTAAAAAAGGTCTTCCCGGAAGCTGCCCTGTTCGCAGAGCTTTTTCAGGTTGCGGTGGGTTGCCGCGACCAGTCGTACATCCACCTTGTGTGACTTCACTGAACCGATAGGGCGAACTTCTTTTTCCTGTAGAACGCGCAGTAGCCTCGCTTGGGCTTCGAGGGGAAGTTCTCCAATCTCGTCTAGAAACAGAGTGCCGCCATCCGCCGCCGTGACCAGGCCCTTGCGGGCTGAGGATGCGCCGGTGAATGCGCCTTTTTCATGGCCAAATAGTTCCGCTTCGATAAGTGTTTCGGGAATGGCTGCACAGTTGACGCAGATAAGCTGGCGACGGTAGCGATTGCTTTCGTTGTGTATGGCGCTGGCGGCAAGTTCCTTACCGGTGCCGGTTTCGCCATGAATCAGTACCGTGGCATCGGTCTGCGCCACTTTCTGAATAATATTAAACACGGACTTCATCGCGGCACTGGAGCCGATCATGCCTCTTCCGGACAGGTCCGGTGCCTTGAGAGAATGAGCTGGCTTGGGGTTGTCCAGAATTCGCCGCACGGCATCAAGCAGTTCCTTGGAATCGAAGGGCTTTGGAATAAAGTCCACGGCGCCCATACGCATGGTTTCCACGGCGGACTTGAGGCTTGCATAGCTGGTCATGATCAGCACTGGCACATCGCCGGCTAGCTGGATCAGGTCGGTGCCGGGGGCACCCGGAAGTCGCAAGTCGCTGATGATTAGCGAGAAGTCTGTCAGATCGTATTTGTCGAGTGCATCCTGGATGCTGTTGGCCTCGCTGGTTTCAAAGAGCTGGCCGTTAAGCAGTTTCTTGATAGAGCTTCGAATGCTGTCTTCGTCTTCGACAATCAGGATGGAATCCATGAAACGCCTGCCGCAAAGGGGAATGTTCGTGCCGTTGTTAGTGTTACCTTGTTGTTACCTGGATGCAAGCCCGGGGAATAACTTGCTGGTAGCACACCTCCCTGTGACAGGGGCAATTGTAGACTTTATGGTGCCAGCTGCTGGATGAGGCCCGGAACGGCCTTGCGATCCCAGTGGGGTATGGCCCAGGTGATCAGTTCGCCCGGTGTTGCCTGTTGCAGGGCTTGAGGCGGAGTCATCCCCAGCCATTGCATGGCGACCCAGAGATTAAGTGTGGGAGTGGTTCTTTCAACAGGGGGGGCCATGTTCTGTTTGCTGAGTTTGTTACCTGCAGTATCCACGGCAACAGGTAGGTGGCCATACTGAGGTGAAGCGACACCCAGCAGTTGCTGCAGGTAGATCTGTCGTGCTGTGGAATCCAGCAGGTCGCTGCCGCGTATGACGTGGTTTACGCCCTGAAAGGCATCGTCCAGTACCACCGCTAACTGATAGGCGAATAAGCCGTCTTTACGGTGCAACACAAAGTCACCGACTTCCTGTTTGATGTGCTGGTGCTGCTGGCCCTGGAAAAGGTCGGTATAGGTGATTTCGCTCTCGTCGGCCACGGCCAGGCGCAATGCATGGGGCTTATCCGGGTTACCGGTGTAGGTGCAGCGGCGGGGGTGAAGACCACCTCGTTCCTTCAGTTGCTGGCGACTGCAATGACAGCGATAGATTAAGCCATCAGCCTCGAGCTGCTTTAACGTCTCCCGATAGGCATCACTGCGTGTGCTCTGGAAAAGTACCTTGCTATCCCAGTGCAGGGCATGAATTTCCAATTGCTGGAGAATCAGATCTGCGGCACCTGCCATTTCCCGTGGGGGGTCGATATCTTCCATGCGCAGCAGCCATTGCCCGTGGTAATGCCGGGCATCGAGATAGCTGGCGACAGCAGTAGCCAGGGAGCCAAAATGCAGGGGGCCGGTGGGTGAAGGCGCGAAGCGTCCGATATAGGGCGTTGCAGGGGATACCATGCGAGGGGATTGGAAGCGGCAGTGCCGCTTCCTTCAGGATCAGCCGCCGGTGAGCTGTTTTTCCTTGATTTCGTCGAGGGTTTTACAGTCCACGCACAGGTTGGCTGTAGGGCGTGCTTCGAGTCGACGAATACCGATTTCGATACCGCACTGATCGCAGAAACCATAGTCGTCGTTTTCGATACGCTCCATGGTGCTGTCAATTTTCTTGATCAGTTTACGTTCGCGATCCCTGGTGCGCAGTTCAAGGCTAAATTCTTCTTCTTGTGTCGCCCGGTCAGCTGGATCAGGGAAGTTGGCAGCCTCATCTTTCATATGAGAGACGGTGCGGTCCACTTCTTCCATGAGTTCTCTTTTCCAGGCCAGCAGAATTTGTTTGAAATGCTCACGCTGGTTCTCATTCATGTACTCCTCACTCTTTTTCTCCTTATAGGGAGAAAAGCCGTGAAGGGAAGCAACGGTGGCAGTTTCTGCTTTTTTTGGCATCTTTTTCAGTCTCGGTGAGTTACGAGACCCGCGTTTATAGTGCCAGCGGAGAAATTTTTCAAGTAAAAACGTGCTTTTTTGATTAGTGGTGTCAGTGTAAGGTCAAATCACCCGACCCGGTGGGCCTTTGGCGGGGGTTGGGCGCTGTAGGCTTTGTCCGGCATTCAGGACATAATGCCGTGCCATAGCCTTGCTTGAGAATGGCATTCCCTGATCATGATGGAGCTGCAGTGACGAAACTGGCCAACCGCACCCGCAACCTCACCTCCTTTAAAGTGGTGGATTTTCTAGAGGCGGCACAGTCTCTTGAAGCGCAGGGGCGGGATATTATTCACATGGAAATTGGCGAGCCGCGGTTTGAAACCGCTGCGCCAATTCTCGAAGCCGCCAGGGTGGCTATGACGGAGGGGCGCACGGGTTATACCCCTTCCTGTGGGATTCCCGAGCTGCGTCAGGCCATTGCCGATTTCTACGCAGAACAGTACGAGGTCGCGATTGATGCTCGCCGCGTGATTGTTACTACCGGCAGCAGTGCGGCGCTGGGTATGGTCTGTGAGCTATTGCTGAATCCCGGCGACGGGTTGTTACTGGCCGACCCGGGCTATCCCTGTAATGCCAATTTTGTGAGACGCCTGGATGCCGAGCCGCAGTTGGTGCCGGTGGGGCCGGATGAGAATTACCAGCTCAGTGCCGCCAGTGTGGAGGAATACTGGCGCCCCAATTCGGTGGCCGCTATGGTGGCTTCTCCGAGTAACCCAACCGGTACCGTGATAGATCAACAGCAACTGGCGGAGCTTTATCGTCAGGTGAAGGCGCAACAGGGGATCTTGATCGTTGATGAGATCTACCATGGTCTGACCTATAGTGATGTGCCATTGAGCTCAGCACTGTCTGTGGCCGACGACCTGTTTGTCATTAACAGCTTTTCCAAGTACTTCGGCATGACCGGCTGGCGGCTTGGCTGGATGGTCGTCCCCGAGCCAGTGATCGATACCCTGACCGTGATGGCGCAGAATTTTTATATCGCCAGCCCCAGTATTGCCCAGTATGCCGCGCTGGCCGCATTTCAACCGGACACTCGAGAGATTCTTGAGCAACGGCGTCAGGCCTTCCAGGCGCGTCGTGATTTTTTACTGCCGGCCCTGCGAGAACTGGGGTTTCGTATTGATCGTGTGCCTGAGGGTGCCTTTTATCTTTATGCCGATGTCTCCACCTTTACTGATGATTGCGAGGCGTTCTGCTGGCAGTTGCTTCGTGAGCACGGCATTGCCTGCACGCCGGGGACTGACTTTGGGCATCACAAGGCCCGCCAACATATTCGCTTTGCCTATACGGAATCATTGCCGCGGCTGGAGGTGGCAGTAGATCGTTTGCGACGGGCGTTAAAAGGATAAAGAAGTTATGAAGATAGAGCCGCCACTGGAGCAGGCAATATTGCTGAAGCGCTATAAGCGCTTTCTTGCGGACATCCGCTTAGCAAATGGTGAAGAGATGACCATTCATTGTCCCAACACCGGTTCCATGAAGAACTGCTGGGCACCGGAAACTCCATGTTGGTTTTCCCGTTCCAATGACCCGAAACGCAAGTTGCCCGGTACTCTGGAAATTACCAGCACACCGGATGGATTTCTTGCCGGGGTGAACACCGGGCGGCCCAACAAGCTGGTGCGTGAAGCCATTGAGAGTGGGGTGATCGCCGAGTTGCAGGAGTACAGTGAAATTCGCCCTGAGGTGAAGTACGGGGATGAGAACAGCCGTATCGACCTGTTGTTGATCGACGGCGAGCGGCGCTGCTACGTGGAAGTGAAAAATACTACCTTGGGTGTTGGAGATGGGCGCGTACTATTTCCGGATGCAGTCACAACTCGGGGAGCCAAACACCTGCGGGAGTTGATGGCGATGGTGGAGCAGGGGCACCGGGCCGTACTGGTCTTCTGTGTACAACACAGCGGTGCGCAATCGGTGGGGCCAGCGGATGAGATTGATCCGGTGTACGGGCAGACTTTACGGGAAGCGATGGATGCCGGTGTGGAAGTGCTGGCCTATGGTTGTGATCTTTCTGCAGAGGAGATCAGCCTGAGGTCGGCCCTGCCATTTTATTTATAGCAGGGTTGACCCTTTAGCTATTTTGGCTGATGCCCAATGATGAGGTCAGTTCAGCGGCTTCTTGCAATAAACCGCTGTAGGCCTGCGCAACGAATTGATGAGGGAGAAAAATCCCATTTCCGTTGATGTCGGCAAACAGGGTTTTAATACAGTCTGCGCATTCGCTTTCGTCGGCGTTTTCGAGTTCAGGCCTGGACATGGCCAGGACGCTTACTCGATCAGCCGCAGTGAGAATAGCGCAGTAATTAGAAAGTTTGTTTTTCAGCAGGTTGCTAAGCTCGATTAAGCAAACAGGCCTTTCAAGGCATCCAGAGATTCCCGGCCTTTCTTTTTACCGACTTCCGGATCGCTATTACCCATACCCTCTGTTTCCAGATCTTCCTGGGGTAGCTCGTCGAGAAAACGGCTTGGCGTGGTTTCCGAGACTTCCCCGAACAATTTACGCCGTGCCGCCATGGTCATGGTCAGGGTCAAGCGCGCGCGGGTGATACCGACATAGGCAAGGCGCCGCTCCTCTTCAATATTCTCTTCGTCAATGCTGTTTCGGTGTGGGAGTATCCCCTCTTCCATGCCAATCAGAAATACGTGGGGAAATTCCAGGCCTTTTGCCGCATGTAGTGTCATTAGTTGCACTTTGTCATCGGCGGAGTCCTCTTCCTGGCGGTCGAGGAGGTCTCGCAGAATCAGTTTGGCAATGGCATCTTCCACGGCGGTGTCGCCACTGCCTTCTTCTCCCGGAATATCCAAGTCATCCTTAAGCAACAGCTGTTTGATTTGTGCTACCAGGAAGTGAACATTTTCCATGCGCTTTTCGGCCACTGCTGAGCTGCTGGCGTTCTGATGCAGCCATCCCTCGTAATCGATGTCGTCGATCATCTCCTTTATCGCCGCCACAGGGTCGCCGTTGCTGCATTGGCGCGCCACCTGTTCTATCCAGTGGCGGAAACGCTGTAGGCGTTCCAGGTGTTGTGGCGACAGTTGGGACTGAAACCCCACCTCGTCAATGGCTTCCATCAGGGGGATTTCCCTCTGGTTCGCATAGGTGCCCAGCTTTTCCAGTGTGCTGGTCCCGATCTGGCGACGAGGGGTGTTAATAATGCGCAGGAAAGCGTTGTCGTCGGCACTGTTCACCATCAGCCTCAGGTAGGCCATGATGTCTTTGATTTCCGTGCGGGCATAAAACGAAGTGCCGCCACTGAGGTGGTAAGGAACTCCCTGAGCCTGGAGTTTCAATTCCAGTAATCGAGCCTGGTGATTGCCACGGTAGAGTACGGCGAAGTCACGGTAGTGGCAGCTTTTTCGCAGGCGCAGGTTGATAATTTCATTCACCACCCGCTCCGTTTCCGCATCTTCGTTATCGGTGCGAATCAGCCGCAGTGGATCCCCAGGTCCCAGTTCGCTCCACAGAGCCTTGCTGAACAGGTGGGGGTTATTGTCGATCAGGCGGTTGGCCGCTCGCAGAATACGCCCGGTGGAACGATAATTCTGTTCCAGTTTGATCACATGAAGTTCCGGGAAGTCATCCTGCAGCTGTTGCAAGTTTTCAGGTCGGGCACCACGCCAGGCATAGATGGACTGGTCATCATCGCCGACCACGGTCAGAGAGCGGCGAGTGCCCACCAGAAGTTTTACCAGTTGGTACTGGGCAAAGTTGGTGTCCTGGTATTCGTCCACCAGTAGGTAGCGAATCCGGTTCTGCCATTTTTCCAGAGTCTCTGGAGACCGTTGGAACAGCAGCGTAGGGATAAGAATCAGGTCGTCAAAATCCACGGCGTTATAGGCGCGCAGTGCTTCCGTGTAGCGCTTGTAGACCAAGGCCATGGCCTGCTCGCCGCCACTGCCGGCTTTTGAGAGTGCGTCTTCCGGTGTCTGTAAATCATTCTTCCACTGGGATATTTGGTGTTGCATCAGGTCAAGGTGATCTGAATCCAGGTCGGAGCTCTTGACCATCAACTCACGCAGCAGTGTTTTCCCGTCTTCGGCATCAAAAATGGAAAACCCCGGTTTGTATCCCAGCTGTCTGATTTCTCGACGGATAATATTCAGGCCGAGGTTGTGGAAAGTGGAAACTGTCAGGCCGCTGGCTTCATTACCCTTGACCAGCTTGCCTGCGCGTTCCTTCATTTCCCTGGCGGCCTTGTTGGTAAAGGTCACCGCGGCAATATGACGGGCGCTGATGCCGCATTGCTGGATCAGGTAGGCAATTTTCTGGGTGATCACACTGGTTTTACCGCTGCCCGCACCGGCCAGTACCAGCAAGGGCCCGTCAATGTATTTAACGGCAGCGCGTTGTTGTGGATTCAGCGTCGTCAAAGCTGGTCAGCCAATGGTGAGTTTGTCGGGCGGCGGATTGTAGCAACCGGGCATCAGAATGCCAGTGCTTGAGTGGCATTATCCAAACACGTATTTTCCCGGCGCCGGCCACAACACGTTGTAACCCTGATCAGGTGCGCCGATGGGGGGTGGTGCCACTTCTTCACTGCACTGCTGGTCGAGCCACAGGTCAAGCACAGGCCACCAGGAGCCGGTGTGTGTTTCCTGCGATGCCACCCAGCTGTCGGGGTCGATGTACTTGTCGGTGGACTCCCGAAACGCCACCTGGTAAGTGCGCCGGGGGTGTTCCGGGCCACAGGCGATACCGGCGTTGTGGCCGCCGCTGGTGAGCAGGAAGGTGATATCACTGCGTGCGATGTGATGTATTTTGTAAACAGATACCCAGGGTGCAACGTGATCGGCGGTAGTGCCGACTACAAAAAACGGCACGCGAACATCCTGAATAGCAATGGGCTTGTCATCGATCAGGAATTTGCATTGCGTCAGGCGGTTTTCCACGAAGAGTTCATGCAGGTAGCGGCTGTGCATGGCTGCGGGCATTCGGGTGCCATCGGCATTCCAGGCCATCAGTGGAATGGGTTTTGACTCCCGGCCCATGTAGTAGCGTTCCACGGCGGGATTCCAGATCATGTCCTGGGCTCGCAGTGCTTTAAAGGCACCGCCCATACTGGCTGCTTCAAGGTAGCCGTCGGTCCACATCATGCTGTCAAGGAATGCCAGCTGGCTGGCGCCGAGGAAGCGAGTAATCTCTCCGGCTTCGGTGAAATCCACCTGTGCTGCCAACAGGGTGACGCTGTTCAGGCTGTCGTCGTCTTCTCTGGCCAAATAAGCCGCGCCAATGGAAAGCAGGGTACCGCCGATGCAATACCCCATGGTGTTGATTTTAGTGTCGGGAACCACGGCTTTGACGGCATCTAGAGCTGCGAGAAAACCGTGTTTAAGGTAATCATCCAGGTCCAGCTCGCGGTCGTCCTTGTCAGGGTTTTTCCAGGAGATCATAAATACAGTTTTGCCCTGGCCAACCAGATAATTCACCATGGAATTTTCCGGCAGCAGGTCGAGAATGTAGTATTTCATGATCCAGGCGGGGACGATCAGCAGTGGCTCTTTTGCGACTGTTTCTGTTGCCGGGCTGTACTGGATGACCTCAATAAGGTGGTTTTGATAAATCACCTGGCCCGGGGTGACCCCGAGGTTCTCGCCCACCTTGTAGTCGCCCATATCCGGGCGATCATCTTTGAGCAGTTTTTTCTGGATATCCCGCTGCATGTTGCCAATGCCTTCCAGCAGGTTCTTTCCTTTGTTATCCCAGGTGACCTTGAGTACCTCGGGGTTGGTGGGCAAGAAGTTGGAAGGAGAGGCGATATCAAGCAACTGCTCGTTCATGAAATTGACCAGCTCGACATTGAGTCGATCCATGCCGGGCACTTCGGTATCGGCTTCCCGCAACCATTCCATTACCAGGCCGTGACTCCTGGCCATCATGTTGAAGGGTAATTTCTTCCACAGCTCATGTTTGAACAGGGAGGAAGAGCGGGGCAGGGGTTCCTCGGAACGTTCCGCCAGCTGACGTGCAGTTGATGTGGTCAGATACAGCACTTTTTCCGCGAAGCTCTGTAAAAGCTGTACCCGGCGCGCCGGGGAGATGGACAGGTGTGCCAGCCAGTCCGTATAGGCGAGGATCATCTGTATGGGCGATAGTCCCTTGGCGCTTTTGCCGATGATGGCGCGGAGGCGGGTATCAACTTTGTTAACGGTGTCATCGTTCAGGCGGGGTATTTCAGCGATCAGGTTGTCGAGCTCATCGATCACCTTGGAGATGGTTCTGTCCGGTTTTTCGGCCACGTATTGATCCTCAGTTTGTGTGGACTTTACCACTGGCCACGTGTCATTTTCGTGGCAATGTCATCAAGATTGCCACTGTGACGTGGTAGAAATCAATGACTGAATTTGTAGCGGTAGCTAAGTGCTTCACTGAGGTGAGTGACCTCTATGGTTTCGCTCGATTCCAGGTCGGCAATAGTTCTGGCCACTTTCAGGACGCGATGGATGGCTCGTGCGGAAAGATCCATTCGCTCGCTGGCCCGTTGGAGCAACTGTTTTTGATCAGCTTGCAATGGACAGTACCGCTGGAGCTGCTGACTGCTCAGTTGGCTGTTAAGCACATTGTTTCGTTGCCTCTGTTTGTCTCTGGCCAGTGTGACCCGTTGTCTCACCACGTCACTGCGTTCACTTTCCGGGTTGCCCTGCATGAGCTCCTTGCTAGGCAGGGCCGGCACATCTACCTGAAGGTCTACGCGGTCCAGTAATGGTCCGGAAATTTTTTCCCGGTAACGGCGCACCTGGTCCGGGGTGCAGCGACAGCGTTCGCTTCCCTGATAACCACAGGGGCAGGGATTCATGGCGGCAACCAGTTGAAATCTGGCCGGGTAGCGGGTTTGCGCCTGTACTCTGGAGATCATGATTTCCCCCGACTGCAGGGGCTCACGCAGTACTTCCAGCACTTTGCGGGGAAATTCCGGAAGTTCGTCCAGGAACAGAACGCCGTGATGGGCCAGAGAAATTTCCCCTGGCCTGGGCACACTGCCACCTCCAACCAGCGCGGTAGCCGAGGCCGTGTGGTGGGGTGAGCGAAAGGGGGGTTGTGACAGAGCACTGCGAAGTCCCAGGCCGGCCACAGAGTGGATGGCTGCAACTTCCAGCAGCTCGTCTGCCGAGAGCGGTGGCAGGATGCTGGGCAGGCGTGAAGCCAGCATGGTTTTACCGGTACCCGGTGGGCCCTTAAATAGCAGGTTGTGTCCACCGGCTGCAGCAATTTCCAGAGCGCGTTTGGCCTGATGCTGGCCGACAATATCGCTGATATCCCCTGCAGGAACGTCGATTGATCCCGGGATGCTCGTCGTACTGGGTACTAGAGGTTGCTTGCCGTTGAGGTGCGCACAAACCTCCAGTAAATGTTGAGCACCGTAGACAACCGTATTCTTGCTGAGTGCTGCCTCGCTGGCATTGCCTATGGGTGCGATCAGGCTTTTTCCGGCTCTGGCGCAGGCAAGGGCGGTGGGCAGCACTCCGTCAATAGAGCGCAGTTCGCCGGAAAGCGCCAGTTCGCCAATGACCTCAGTGTCAGCGAGTTGCTCTGCTGGCAATTGTTCTGAGGCTGCGAGAATGCCTAAAGCTATGGCGAGATCAAAGCGCCCACCTTCCTTGGGGAGGTCGGCAGGTGCCAGATTGATCGTGATGCGTCGGGCTGGAAATTCAAAGTGGGAGTTCAAAAGGGCGCTGCGGACACGGTCCTTGCTTTCCCTCACTGCGGTCTCGGGCATACCGACAATGGTCAGCCCGGGTAAACCGTTGGACAGGTGGACCTCAATGGTAACTGATGGTGCATCAACGCCGATTTTTGCCCGGCTGTGAACAATGGCCAGTGCCATGACTACCCTCCTTGGTAGTGCTCTCTAGCGGTGCGTCATAGCCTGCGATTTTCTCCTTCGCCGGACGATGACGGGTTAGTTTTGCTGATTTTCCAGGCGCGCTTCCAGCTCAGCCAGCAGTTTTTCCATCTGTTCAATTTTTTCGCGACTACGCGCGAGCACAGCGCGCTGGGCATCAAACTCGTCCCTGGTCACCAGGTCCAGTTTGTCAAATGTGGCCTGTGCCGCCGCCTTGATTTTCTGCTGAGCTTCCTTCCCCAGTACGTCTGCGCCCGGGGATATCACGGCATTTAACTGCTGCAGGAACTGATGGAGTAACTGGTCTGGCTTCACAACGTTTATTCCATGGTGATAAGTGCTGCCTATTTTAGTGGCTTTGTCGAGGCTGTACAGGATGGGATACGGAAAAGCTTGCGAAAACAGATATCGCGTTATTTTGGTGCTTCTCTGTGCCCGATTACAAAATTAATGCACCACATGTGTGCAGAAAAAGTTTTTTCTGCTGATTTTAGTGTCTTTTCGGGCGGTAGATTGTTGGCACGCCAAATGCATTAACCCTTGGCGTGCGACCTTAAATCCTATCGCACCACTGAATTTATTTAATTATTTGCTGTTGTTTATATTTTTGGAGAAGCATATGAACACTTTTAAAAAATCACTGATTGCAACCTCTATTGCGCTGACCATGCCTTTGGCTGCCAATGTTGCACAGGCTTTTGAAACTTCCGCTAACGTTACTTTGACCACCGACTATAAGTTCCGTGGTATTTCTCAATCAGATACTGCCCCTGCTATTCAAGGCGGTTTTGATGTGGGCTTTGAGAGCGGCTTCTACGCAGGGATCTGGTCTTCAACAGTTGATTTCGATACCAATGACGGATCTGATTATGCAGATGCGAGCATGGAGCTGGATTACTACGCAGGTTTTGCTGGTGATTTAACTGATAGCCTCAGCTATGACGTTGGCTACATCTACTACGATTACCCGACTTCTAATGCTGTAGATGCCGGTTTCGGTAACCGTGACCTGGACTATCAAGAGTTCTACGCGAGCCTGTCCTTCAGTGACCTGACAGTCGGTTTTGCATACTCCGATGATTACTGGTGGGAAACAGGTGAGTTCTACTACGTGTATGCTGATTATGGCTTCGAACTGCCCGCTGGTGTTGGCCTGGGTTTCCACATCGGTTACAACGATTTCGAATTCGATTCTGATGACAGTGATGCAGAAGATGCTTCTGAAGCATTCTTGGGCGATGGCGAAGACAGCTACACCGATTTCTCTATTACTCTCAGCAAGTCTTATGTTGGTCTTGATTTCGCGCTGAGCTGGGTCGATACCTCTCTGGACGATGATGAATGCTGGGGCACTGACTGGTGTGACAGCTCTGTTGTTTTCTCTGTCAGCAAAAGCATGTAATTGACCGTCGGCACCCTGTCAGCAGGCAGGGTGCCGTTTTTTCCTAAGGAGCAATGCGATGAAAATGATTACAGCAGTAGTCAAGCCCTTCAAGCTCGATGATGTGCGTGAAGCACTGGCTGCCATCGGCGTGCAGGGCGTGACCGTCACAGAAGTCAAAGGCTTTGGTCGTCAGAAAGGGCACACAGAACTCTATCGCGGTGCCGAATATGTTGTGGACTTTCTGCCCAAGGTAAAACTGGAACTGGCCCTTGCGGATGAAATGGTCGATAGCGCCATCGAGGCGATTACCACGGCTGCCCAGACCGGCAAGATTGGCGATGGCAAAATATTCATTTCGGATTTGCAAGACGTAATTCGAATCCGTACCGGTGAAACCGGTGCCGAAGCGGTTTAACGAGACGGGAGACTACAACAATGAGTCCTGAGATAATTGAAGTCAAATACGCGCTGGATACGTTTTACTTTCTGATATCCGGTGTACTAGTGATGTGGATGGCAGCAGGTTTTGCCATGCTGGAAGCGGGCCTGGTTCGCGCCAAAAACACCACTGAAATTCTAACCAAGAATGTCGCGCTGTTTGCGATCGCCTGTACCATGTACCTGCTGATGGGTTACACCATCATGTACGGAGGCAGTGAAGGTGGCATTCTGCCTGATGCCTGGTTTGGTAACGCTATTGCTAATGCTACAGCAGAAGAAGTGCTTGCCAGCAACGGTGATACCTATTACTCCGGTGCTTCAGATTTCTTCTTCCAGGTAGTATTTGTGGCAACGGCCATGTCTATCGTATCTGGTGCAGTTGCTGAGCGGATGAAGCTGTGGGCATTCCTGGCCTTTGCCGTTGTGATGACTGGCTTCATCTACCCAATGCAGGGTATGTGGAAATGGGGCGGTGGCTTCCTTGACGCTGCGGGCTTCCAGGATTTCGCCGGTTCCGGTGTAGTTCATATGTGTGGTGCGGCCGCAGCACTTGCTGGCGTACTGCTGCTTGGACCTCGTAAGGGTAAATACACTGCTGACGGTCGTATCAATGCGATTCCTGGTGCCAATATGCCTCTGGCTGCTATCGGTATGTTCATTCTGTGGATGGGCTGGTTCGGTTTCAACGGCGGTTCGGAGCTGAAAGTTTCTGATATCGGTGAAGCTAACGCGGTTGCTGACGTATTCGTCAACACCAACGCTGCGGCGTGTGGCGGCTTGATTGCTGCTCTGATTGTGGCTCACCTGGTGTTTGGCAAGGCGGATTTGACCATGGCTGTGAACGGCGCATTGGCTGGTCTGGTTGCGATCACTGCTGAACCTCTGAACTGGGGTGGTATCGGTGCAACAGTTATCGGTGCTGTTGGCGGTGTGATAGTTGTCTTCGCTGTTATCACTATGGACAAGATGAAAATCGATGACCCGGTTGGTGCTATCTCCGTACACGGTGTTGTCGGTATCTGGGGCCTCCTCGCGGTTTGCTTGTCAGGCAATGAAGACGCCACGCTGATTGGTCAGTTGACCGGTATCGGTGTGATCTTTGTCTGGACTTTTGTGACCAGCCTGATTGTCTGGGCGATCATCAAAGCCACCATGGGTATCCGTGTTGGTGAGCAGGAAGAGTACGAAGGTGTGGATATGTCTGAATGTGGCATTGAAGCCTATCCTGAGTTCGCTGGAAGCGGTAAGTAAGCCTGTTCTCGGTTGCAGGGGGTTGGCCGCATGGTCAATCCCCTGTTTTTTTGCCTGTAAGAGACCTCCACAACCTGTTAGTGACGTTCCCAAAAGGTGCAATTTTCAAAAGGAAGGTGTATCTTTTTCCGCTATCCCAATAACAACGAAAAGAGAGCAAGGTAAACTCCTATGAAGCTTATTACCGCCATTGTTAAACCCTTTAAACTGGATGATGTCCGTGAGGCGCTGGCCGAGGTGGGTATCCAGGGTATTACAGTTACCGAAGTAAAAGGTTTTGGCCGCCAGAAAGGCCATACAGAACTGTATCGCGGCGCAGAATATGTTGTGGATTTTCTACCCAAGGTTAAGTTGGAAATTGCTGTAGAAGATGGCCATGCAGAAACTGTGGTGGACGCGATCACCAAATCTGCCCAGACCGGCAAGATCGGTGATGGCAAAATCTTTATTTCAGAGCTTGAGCAGGTAATCCGTATCCGTACCGGTGAAACCGGCAGTGACGCGGTTTAAGTAGTTGCCGGAGCTTAACGTTCACTCAATGCATAGCATTCTTCAAGGAACGCCCGGCACTTCTCTACAGAATCCAGATCAGATTCTTCAATAATCAATAGTCCGGGGCAGGCCTTTTTCAGGTCGCTGACCAGAAGGCCATCACCGTCCCGGCTTATTGATCCAGTCTCATCGTGAACGGGCGTTGACCCTGAACCGCAACTGGGTGAGCGGGACTTGACGATATAAGCACACAATTCCTGTGCCTGTTTTAAGGCAAACCCTTTTGTCCCCTCTTTAAGCGCTGATGTGACATCCAGTTCAGGTGTTTCCACGCCAATTGCGGAGATCGCCCCCTCCGATGTTTCCACCAGCCTGATGGGCGGTCTTGGTATTCCTAGCCCGGCATCAGCTTCAGGGCAGAAAACCTGTAGGTCAAGCCATGGTCCAAGTTCTCGCATAATCAGATCGTGATATTTGTGTCCGGCATCGTAGCGCACCGCATGGCCTGCCAGGCAGGCACTGATACCCACTTTGGGTTGGTACTCACGGTGTGGGGTCATATGTATGGCAGAGAGATCGGTCATGGTAATACTTTATTGTTATGGGTTAATGATCAGGTCAAAGACCACCTGGATATTGTCGCTGTAGGTCAGCTCATCCGGCAGATAAGTACCGGGTCTGGATGATGCGGCGCGCAACATCTGTGCCGACTCCATACCATCCTGCATTTTTGACGCATACATGGGCGTATTGCGGTGGTAATCAATGCGCACGATAGGCCCCAGTTCTGCGCCGTAGGCTTTTGCCAGGGCGGCGGCTTTCAGTTTTGAATCCTCAATCGCCTGCTGGTGTGCCTTCATGCGGTATTCCTCCGCAAGGCTGCTCTCATAGCGAATGTTATCGATGCCTTCCAGCTTTTGCGCCAAAGCTTGATCCATCACGTGGGTCAGTTGGTCAAGCTTGTGCAGGGTGACAGACAGGGTTCTGATGGCTTCATAGCCACTGAAATGACGGCTACCGTTGCTGTGTTCGTAGCGGGGATAGACGCGCAATGTTGAGGCAATGACATCCTTGCGATCAATGGACATGGATTGCAGTTGGTCGAGAAAATTGTTGAAGCGATCATCCACTTCCTGCTTGGCATCCTGTCCGGATTTGCGGGTTGCGCGAATGCTCAGATCGATAATGGCCGTATCGGCACTGGCCTTGATTTCGCCGTATCCATTAGTAGAGATAAGGCGGCGGTTATCATCATCGGCAAGACAGGATATTGAAAAAAGAGCCAGGGTAATAATCAGTAATTGGCGCACGAGGTACTCCGTGTAGGGGTGCAAAGCAACTACGGTTAGAGTCCCCAGCGTGGAAAAAGTTTTGTAAAAATTACTTAAATTGCCATGTAAACAATAAAGGCAAAAGAGAACCGTTTACTCCGGATCGCTTTTGCGTTTAGCGCGGGGATGGGCCTGGTCGTAAATTTTCGAGAGGTGTTGGAAATCCAGATGGGTATAGATCTGAGTGGTGGACAAATTGGCATGTCCCAGTAGTTCCTGGATGGCGCGGAGGTCTCCGCTGGACTCGAGCAGATGGCTGGCAAATGAGTGGCGCAGCATGTGAGGGTGAACCTTGCCCTGCATGCCCTGCTGTAAACTGATCAGGCGCAGGCGCTCCTGCACTGTGCGCGGTGCAATGCGTTTGCCGCGGGCTGAGATGAAAACTGCTTCCTGATCCGCATCTGACTGATTTTCCTGGCGGCGTTTCAGCCACTGCCGCAATGCCTTGATGGCGTGGCTTCCAATGGGCACCTGTCTGGTTTTACTTCCTTTACCGGTGACCCTGACTACCTGGTCAGCGAAGTCGATATCCACCAGGTTCAGAGAAATCAGTTCGGAAAGACGCAATCCAGAGGAGTAGAACAGCTCGATGATGGCGTGGTCCCGGCAGTCTATCCAGCTATCACCTGGTGTGCTGACAAATTGGTTGGCTTGATCAACATCCAGTGTTCGAGGCAGTTTTTTTGGCGATTTGGGTGCGTTAAGGCCGGCACAGGGGTTGGTTTTGACCCATTGTTGTTTCAGTGCGTAGTTAAAAAAAGTTCGCAATGATGACAGCCACCTCTGCAGGCTGCGCCCACCGAGACCCTGGCGGTGGAGTTCGGAGAGGCAGAGGCGGATATGCTGGCTATTCAGTCGGGACAGATCGGACAGTTGCTGCCGCTGACACCAGTCAGCAAGTTTTTGCAGATCGCGGCCATAGCTCTGCACGGTATAGGGTGACAGTCGGCGCTCGCTACGCAGGTGTTCTTCAAACCGGGCCAGCTGCTCAGGAAGTGTGCTGCCCATGGAGTC
The DNA here is from genome assembly GCF_030676955.1 of Porticoccus litoralis. Taxonomy (NCBI): domain Bacteria; kingdom Pseudomonadati; phylum Pseudomonadota; class Gammaproteobacteria; order Cellvibrionales; family Porticoccaceae; genus Porticoccus; species Porticoccus litoralis. The sequence goes on from NZ_JAUUUU010000002.1 coordinate 151,149, forward strand.
GTACTCAGCCTTTAGCGATCCAGCCGGGGAATGACCCGGCTCAGGACCTCGGCAATATAACTGAGAAACAGTGTGCCCATGCTGCTGCGATAGTAGTTGGGATCACTGTGGGCGATAGCGAGGAAGCCAAAAGGGCTACCCTGTATGAGTGGCACTGCTGCAACGGATCCCACATCGCCGGCGGCATCGCCAAACAGGAAAGACAGTTCATCAGTACCCAAAACCCCGCAGATGATGCGGCTGTTGCGCAGCAGCGTACCAATCTGGGATTTGGCATCTTCGTGGCTGACAATCCGCGTGTGGGGGGATGGCAGCCCCTGGGCCTGATCTGCAAATAGCAGAACACTGTGGAATTCGACCTGGAAATCACTGGCCAGACTCGTAGAAACCGCCTCGAGCACGGCTTGCCGGTCGCCGGCTTCCAGCAGGGTGAGAATCAGGCGCTTCGTCTTTTCAAACAGCTTGTCATTGACCTTGGCGGAGTCGAGCATGCCATTCAGACGTTGCCGCATTTCCAGATTGCGTTCACGCAGTACTGCAATCTGACGTTCCACCAGGGAAACCGCCGCTCCACTTTCGTGGGGAAGACTGATCATTTCCAGTAGTTCGGGATGGTCTTCAAAAAAATCGGGGTGCTGCTGCAGATAGGCTTTGACCTGTTCGGTATCCAGATCGGCCATTGCCGGCGCTTGTTGTTCTGTTGTCATATTCTTATCCGCCCGTGAAACACCGTGGTGGCGCTTCCTGTCATGATGACCGGCTCTCCTTCGCCGGACCAGCTCACTTCCAGGCTCCCTCCCGGCAGGTTTACGGTTACCGTTGAGTCTATCAGGTCTTGCAACTGACCGGCTACCGCTGCTGCGCAGGCACCGGTGCCGCAGGCCAGGGTTTCCCCAGCGCCGCGTTCGTAGACACGCAGGTTGATTTCATGGCGATTGAGTACTTCCATGAAACCGACATTGACCCGGTTGGGGAATAGGGCGTGACCTTCGAGCGCCGGGCCCAGTGTGTCTACCGGTGCTGTCGCTGTACTTTCCACGTTGAGCACCACGTGGGGGTTACCCATGGAAACGGCACCGACCAGCAATTGTTGTCCAAGCACTTCAATGGGGTAGCGGGTTTGCCTGTGATCGGCCAGAAACGGTATTTTCTCTGGCTCCAGAACCGGCACTCCCATATTCACCTCAATCAGATTGTTGCGGCGAACATGCAGGGTGATGATACCTGAAGCCGTTTCCACCCGAATATCGCTTTTACCGGTGAGGTGGCGATCGCGAACAAATTTGGCGAAACAGCGTGCGCCGTTGCCGCACTGTTCCACCTCGCTGCCGTCCTGATTGAAAATACGGTAGCGGAAATCTACGTCATGGGTTGTGGGTGGCTCCACCAGCAGGATCTGATCACAGCCAATGCCAAAGCGCCGATCACCCAGCTTGCGTGCCAGCTCAGGGGTCATAGTGACACCCTGGGAAACGCCATCGATCACAACGAAGTCGTTACCCAGTCCATGCATTTTAGTAAAACGTAATAGCATGCCGTTTTGATTGTGTCGCCGAGTGTTCATTTTGCCTGCCTGACAGTCCTTGTCGTTTATACAGGAAGAATGGTTTCGCCGCGAATCAAATCCGCAAGACTCTCCCGTTGGCGTACTTCATAAGCCTGATCGCCATCCACCATGATTTCGGCGGCACGACCCCGGCTGTTGTAATTCGAACTCATGGTAAACCCGTAGGCACCCGAAGAGCCGACACAGAGCAGGTCGTTGGGTTCAATGGCCAGCGCCCGATCCTTGCCGAGGAAATCCCCGGTTTCGCACACCGGGCCGACGATGTCCCAGTGTCGTGAGTTCCCTTCTTCCCTCGGGATCACGGGATCAATGCTCAACCAGGCCTGATACAGAGCTGGTCGTATCATGTCGTTCATGGCGGCATCGACGATGGCAAAATTCTTTTCATCCCCCGGTTTTAAATACTGCACCCGGGTGAGGAGCACGCCGGCATTGGCGGCAATGGAACGGCCCGGTTCCAGCACCAGTGTCAGGTCACGATCGCCCAGCTCCCGGCGCAAGGCAGCAATATATTCTGCAGGGTGAGGGGGTTGCTCGTTCTGGTAACGAACGCCCAGCCCACCGCCCAGATCCAGATGTTGCAATGCAATGCCTCTGGCTGAGAGCTCATCAACCAATGCCAGCACCCGTTGCAACGCATCAATAAAGGGTGAGGTGTCAGTCAACTGCGAACCGATATGGCAGTCGACTCCGACGATATTGATGTTGGGCAGCTCGCTGGCCCGTGAGTAGACATCGGGTGCTCGATGAATATCGATACCAAATTTATTTTCTTTCAACCCGGTGGATATATAGGGGTGGGTTTTGGCATCCACATCAGGATTCACTCTAAGTGAGATATTGGCAACGGTGCCACATTCACCTGCCACTTCATTCAGCACTTCAAGTTCTGCCTCGGATTCGACATTAAAGCAGTGAATACCAGCTTCCAGAGCGCGCGCCATTTCATGGGGTAATTTCCCGACACCGGAAAAAATGACTTTACTAGCATCACCACCAGCAGCCAGTACTCGCTCCAGTTCTCCAACGGAGACGATGTCAAAACCGGCGCCAAGCCTGGCCAGAATATTCAGTACCCCAATATTGGAATTGGCTTTGACGGCATAACAGACAAGATGCGGGTAATCGTTCAGGGCTTCGCTGTAGGCCCTGAAGTGTTCCGTGAGCGCGGCACGGCTGTAGACATAAGTTGGCGTGCCATAGCGTTCGGCAATAGCAGTCAACGATACCTTTTCGGCAAACAGTTCGCCGTCACGGTAGGAGAAATGAGTCATGTTAGATGTCTTGTTGGCAATCAGGATGGTTCGGTATCTGTAGGTGTTTCCACCTCAGCGGGAATTTCCTCAACCGGTTCGGGCGGCAGATACAGAGGCCCCTTGTTACCGCATCCAGTCAGACCAATGAGAGACAGCGCTACCAACAGCACCAATGCAAAAAATTGTTGCATGGAAAAACCCGTAATTTGAATGATGACAAGCCCGCGAGTATACCGGCTGTAGTTGGTTGCACTCAATCGCGTATACTCTGGGAATCACTTTTCTATGCTATCTCGGAGTTGTTTTCATCGTGAATGAAACAGAGTTCAGCGACCTGGCCGATGATCTGATGCTGTTGATCGAAGAGTCGCTCGATAATTGTGGTGTCGATATTGATTATGAAACCTCTGCCGGAGTTATGACGTTGACCATCGAGGCCGACGATTCAAAGGTTATTATTTCCCGTCAGCCGGCCATGTCGCAGATCTGGGTGGCGGCAAAGTCCGGCGGTTATCATTTCAACTTCGATGGTGTTTCATGGCAGTGCTCCACAACCGGCGAGACCCTGCCAGAATTGCTAAGTCGTGTCTGCAGTGAGCAGGCTGGCGAGGCGGTGGAACTGAACTTCTAGGACAGATCCACGGCATCAGCTTTGGCCGGGAAAGCAGGGTTCAGGCCGGCACCTGCATGCCCCGCCAGGTCACAATTTTGTCTTCCTCGTTAAGGCCAATCTCCATGTAGCAGCCGGTAGATCAGTGGTTACAGGTGGTGTATTTCCACTCCTTCACTTTTTTGCCGTAATGACAATGGGCTTCCGGTACTTGCATCCAACTGGCGTGGCACTTTCTCGGTTCAGTTGTTGTTATACCGGGATCATCCCCTAAGGATTACCTGCCCATCGATCAATTCAACAGGAAAAACCGGCACAGGCGTGTCTTCGTTTTCCAGGCACTCGCCGGTGGTGAGGTCAAAATGTTGTTTGTAGAGTGGCGAGGCGACCACGATTCGCCCCTGGACATCGCCGACAATTCCCCGTGACAGCACGTTCGCCTTGCCGATAGGGTCCCAATTGCCGATGGCGTAGACCTGCGGCTCTTCTTCCGGCAGGTAAAAAATGGCGACCTGTTGGCCGTTCACCAGTGCGCAGATACCGGAGTTGGGAATCAGGTCCTCGTGCTGGCATATCACCAGCGCGTTTTCAGAGAGTCTGTTTTCTGCAGTGTTCATCAGCAATTCCTCCTACGCTGACTTGGCGATGATGTTCTGGAGTTCGTCTTCGTTGGCGGGGCGGACCTGACCGCGCTCCTCAACAAACACGACGGTTTCGTCTTTTGCGTCCGGGACGTTGACGAACTGGCGGAAGCGCTTCAGTTTTTCCGGGTCCTCAATGGTGGTTTTCCACTCGCACTGGTAAGTGCCGACGATGCTGTTCATTTGTTCTTCTAACTCGGCACAGATGCCCAGCTTGTCTTCGATAACAACTTCCTTCAGGTAGTCGAGACCGCCCTCCAGGTTATCCAGCCACACCGAGGTGCGCTGCAGCCGGTCGGCGGTGCGTACGTAAAACATCAGGAAGCGGTCGATGTATTTGATCAGGGTTTCGTCATCCAGATCAGTGGCGAACAGGTCGGCGTGGCGGGGCTTCATGCCGCCGTTGCCGCACAGGTAAAGATTCCAGCCATGCTCGGTGGCGATCACGCCAAAATCCTTGGACTGTGCTTCCGCACATTCCCGGGTACAGCCGGAAACCGCGGATTTCAGCTTGTGGGGAGAGCGCAGCCCTTTGTAACGATCCTCAACGTAGATCGCCATACCGACACTGTTCTGTACGCCGTAGCGGCACCAGGTGCTGCCGACACAGGATTTCACAGTGCGCAGCGCCTTGCCGTAAGCGTGGCCGGTCTCAAAGCCGGCGTCGATCAGTTCTTTCCAGATTTCCGGCAGCTCTTCGACACGGGCGCCGAACAGGTCGATGCGCTGACCGCCGGTGATCTTGGTGTAGAGGTTGTACTTCTTGGCGACCTCGCCGAGCACAATCAGCTTGTCCGGGGTGATTTCGCCGCCGGGTACCCGGGGTACCACGGAGTAAGTGCCGTTTTTCTGCATATTGGCCAGAAAGGTATCGTTGGTGTCCTGCAGACCCACATGCTTCTCTTCGAGAATGTAGTCATTCCACAGGGAGGCGAGAATAGACCCTACTGCCGGTTTGCAGATTTCACAGCCACGGCCACTGCCGTGGTTCTTGATCAGATCCTTAAAGGACTTGATGGACTCCACCTTGATGATGTGGAACAACTCCTGACGGGTGAAGTTATAGTGCTCGCAGATGGATTTGTTCACTTCCATGCCGCGGGCGGCCATCTCGTCGTCCACCACATTCTTCAGCAGCGCGGCGCAACCGCCACAGCCAGTGCTGGCGGCGGTTGTCGACTTCACGTCCCCCAGAGAACAGCAGCCGCCCTCAATGGCGTTGATGATGTCGCCTTTGCTGACGTTGTGGCAGGAACAGATGGTGGCCGTGGCGGGCAGGGCGGCCGCACCCAGCAGTGGTGCACCGCCTTCGCTGGCCGGCAGGATCATGGTTTCCGGGTTCTCCGGCAGTTCGATGCCGTTCAGGTAATATTGCAGCAGGGTGTCGTAGTCGGAGCAGTCGCCCACCAGTACGGCGCCGAGCACGGTCTTGCCGTCTGCGCTGACGATCATGCGCTTGTACACCTCGGCGCGTTCGTCGCTGAAGGTATAGGCGATGGAGCCCGGGGTCTTGCCGTGGGAATCGCCGATGGAGCCTACATCCACACCGAGCAGCTTTAGCTTGGTGCTCATGTCAGCCCCTTTGAAGGTATTGTGTTCACCGGTGAGCTGACTCACGGCTACCTCTGCCATGCGGTAACCGGGTGCTACCAGACCATAGATCATACCGCCATATAGGGCGCATTCGCCGATGGCATAAATATCGGAATCGCTGGTGCGGCAGTGGTAGTCAACATCGATGCCCCCGCGAGGGCCGACTTCCAGACCGCAATCTTTTGCCAGTTGGTCACTGGGACGAATGCCGGCAGAGAACACGATAACGTCGGTTTCTAGGGTTTCACCATCCGCAAACTTCATTACCAGCCGGGTATCGCCCTCGCCATTTGTTTCTTCAATGGCCTGGGTTGCCTTGCTGGTGTGCACCTGAACGCCCAAAGTTTCAATCTTGCGGCGTAGCATGGAGCTGCCGCCACCGTCGAGCTGCACCCCCATCAGACCGGGAGCAAATTCCACCACGTGGGTTTCAAGGCCGAGGTTCTGGAGCGCATTGGCCGCTTCGAGTCCGAGCAGGCCGCCACCGACAACGACACCTATTTTGGCATTTTTGCTTTTTGCCTGAATCAGGCCCAGGTCGTCGATGGTGCGATATACCAGACAGTCTGAGAGGTCAGAACCGGGTATTGGCGGAACAAAAGGGTAGGAACCCGTGGCCATAACCAGTTTGTCATACGAAAAAGTGCGGCCACTGTCTGTGGTGACAATTTTGGCATCGCGGTCGATGGCGACTACGGCGTCGCCAAAATGGGCGGTGACACCCAGCTCTTCATAATGTTCACGGGTCGTCAGGGCTAGCTCTTCCGGTTTGCGTCCGGCGAAAAATTCTGACAGATGGACTCTGTCGTAAGCGGGACGTGGTTCGGCCCCGAGTACGGTAATGTTGGCTGAAACGTCTGAGGTGGCTAGTTGTTCCACATAATGGTGGCCCACCATCCCGTTGCCTATGACGACGACATTTATGAGTGACATATTGCATCTCTCTCAGTTGTCTGACGCCTTTTGCACCGGTTGGTGTAGGTGCGGGCGTCAGGGGTTATCTGACACGCACCTCGTTGTGCAATAAAAGGTAGTGATCTAATAAAGCAATTTATGTGCCACAAAACAGGGTTTTGATTTGTATGGTTTTTTTTAAAAAAGGTCGGGAGTGAATCTGTTTTTGCACCAACTTGGCCAGCGGTTGTGCGTTATGTTGGTGCCGTGGCTTCTTGTCGGCGCAGTTTGGTGACATTCTGTCTGTGGGCCATGATCGGATAATTGATGTTTGATATATGGCTTTTATCGGGGGGAGGAATTATTCTTTTCAGCCCATTTTTAAAATCCTTCATCCCAAACTCTGGAGCCTCCTTGTCACCATGACCTATTGTGTTGCCATTAAATTAAATGAAGGATTGGTTTTCTGCTCAGATTCGCGCACAAACGCAGGTCCTGACAGGGTAAGTACCTACAGCAAGCTGCATCGCTTTTCCATTCATGGTGATCGGCAGTTGATGATGGTTACCGCTGGGAATCTGGCGACCAGTCAGGCGGTGGTTGCCCAGATAGAGCGCGATTTGAAAGAGGATGCGGAGTTTAATCTGCGTAAAGCCAGTTACGTGGCAGATATTGCCGATTATGTGGGCTCTCTCAGTCTCAGAGAGCAGGGCAAACATAGAGGTGGTGCAGTCGGCGGTGGCTTTAATGCCGAGGCGACCTTTATTCTGGGAGGTCAGATCAAGGGCGGTGACCCCGAGTTGTACATGATTTACCCGGAGGGGAATCATATTACGGCCTCGGAGCAGTACCCATTCTTGCAGATTGGTGAGACCAAATATGGAAAGCCTATCCTGGACCGGATCATCAGGCCCGCTACACCCCATGAAACAGCCATGCGCTGTGCGCTGGTTTCACTGGATTCCACTATGCGCAGTAATGCCACAGTGGGACCGCCCATAGAATTGCTGTTTTACCCCACAGACAGCCTCTCCAATACATCCCATTACTATAAGTTTGAGGAAAATGATCCCTATCTTGTGAAGTTGCGTCACAGCTGGGACGAGAATATTCGCAGAGCCTTTAATGAGCTGCCGCCACTGTCTCTGGTTTTTGGCGCAGACATCTGAGCTTAGAAGACGATAAGGCTAAAGCCCCCTTTTGCCGTAAATTCAGCAGCGGGGGCTTTTGGGTTCAGGCTTCTTGTGGTTCCGTGGGGATTGGCAGGAACCAGGTGTTGGTAATAGCATCGTCCAGGTCGCAAAGGTAGATCTGGAACTGATCGATGAACTGGTGAAGCTCTTCATAGCTCTTTTTCTTAACATCAAAACGGGTCAGTTTGCGCAATGCTGATTCGGCAATACCAATAGCAGTTTCATTATTCTTCAAGGGCTGAAGCTCTTCGAGGATACCCTTCAGGCAGAAGGCCACCGTTCGTGGCAGGGTCTGTTCCTTGAAAATAAAATTGACTGCCGGGTCGGGTTCAACGAGGGGGCCAATTTTCTGCCGGTAGGCGCTGATGGCAGAGAGGGACTGCAGCATACTGCTCCACAGCAAGGTGTCTTCTGCCGGGTTATTGTTCTCCCGCTCGAGAATAGCGCCTGCCCCGACATCGACAATCCGCGTGGTCATGTCGGCGCGTTCCATCAGGTGACCCAGCTTGATAAAGCGGTGGGGGTGGTCCCGGCACAACGTGGTCATCAGCAAGCCATTAATCATCTGGCAGCGGGAAATGATCTGCTCCAGAAACTCGTAGCGGTGCCGTCTGCCGACAGATTTCTCGGCCATGTCTTTGCACATAATGTGCAGTTCGTTGACATGCTCCCAGGTTTCTTCCGGTAGTACGTCGCGGGTCGTTCTCACGTTTTCGCGTGCGGCCTTGATGGCGTAATTGATACTGGAAAAATTGTTGAGGTCAGCGATTAAAAACCTCAGCACATTCTGTTCGTTGAAGACGCGGTAATGTTTTTTGAAAACAGGTTCGGCGTCGAGAATGTCCACCAGAACCTGCCAGCCACCCAGTTCGGTACCTCTGGGCAAGTCCAGAATCAGGTGGGTGTAGGCACTGGTAAAGCGGGCCGTGTTTTCTGCGCGCTCAAGGTACCTGGACATCCAGTACAGGCGGTCAGCGACGCGAGACAGCATAGTCATTTGTTGCTCTCCACAATCCAGGTATCTTTACTTCCTCCGCCCTGTGAAGAGTTCACCACCAGCGAGCCTTTCACCATGGCCACACGCGTCAGGCCACCCGGGGTAACCCATACATCCTTGCCCTGCAGAATAAAGGGTCTCAGGTCTAGGTGCCGCGGTTCGACTTTGTGGTCAATGCAGGTCGGGGCTGTGGAGAGTGACAGGGTGGGTTGGGCAATGTAGTTGCGAGGATTTTCTTCGATCAGTTTGGCAAATTCACGGCGTTTCTCTGCGCTGGCATGTGGGCCAACCATCATGCCGTACCCGCCGGATTCATTGGCCGGCTTGACCACGAGTTTGTCGAGATTTTTGAGGACGTATTCGCGATCCTTCTCCAGCATGCAGAGGTAGGTTTTGACGCTTTCCATCAGAGGTTCTTCTTTGAGGTAGTAGCGAATCATCTCCGGCACATAGGCATAGATTACCTTGTCGTCTGCAACTCCACTACCTGGGGCGTTGGCAATGGCAAGGTTGCCGGCTTTCCAGGCGCGCATGATTCCGGGGACCCCGAGCTTCGAGTCTTCCCGGAAAACTTCAGGGTCGATAAAGTCCTCATCAATCCGGCGATAAATAACATCAACCCGCACTGGGCCATCTACGGTGCGCATGTAGACGCAATCGTCATCGTCTGTAAACAGGTCGCTTCCTTCTACCAGTTCGGCACCCATACTTTGGGCGAGAAAGGCATGTTCAAAATATGCTGAGTTGTAAATGCCCGGCGTAAGGACGGCAATACAGGGTTTGCGGTTCTGTTGTGGTGACAGTGAAGCCAGTGTTTTGTAGAGCTGTGTCGGATAATCATCTACCGGCATGATGCTGTAATTTTCAAACAGCTCGGGCAGAACGCGTTTTGTGATTTCACGGTTTTCCAGCATGTAGGAGACACCGGAGGGTACGCGCAGGTTGTCCTCCAGAACATAGAATTTTCCATCCTTGTTCCGCACCAGATCAGAGCCGCAGATGTGGGCCCATGCACCATATCGGGGCGAAACGCCCTGGCATTGGGGTTTGTAATTGGTGGACTCAAGCACGATGTCTGCTGGTATTAGCCCGTCTTTAAGGATTTTTTGCTTGTTGTAAACGTCATCAATAAAACAATTCAGGGCACGGCTGCGCTGTTTTAGACCAGTGCTTACCCGGTGCCATTCCTTAGCTGAAATGGCCCTGGGAATAATGTCAAAAGGCCAGCTGCGGTCGATGTTGCCGCCTTCGGTATACACCGTAAACGAGATGCCCATGTCGCGGATGGCCAGCTCGGCTGCGGCTCTTCGTTCTTCCAGTTCGCCGCCAGGGAGGTTTCGCAAAAAGTTCATGATCCCCCTCGCTGCTAAACGGGGGTTGCCTGTGGAGGTAAGCAGCTCGTCAAAAAATGAGCCTGAGTCGTAGGATTTCCAACTTTTATTCATAGGTTGTCACATACCTCCTAGCGTGACGGAAGGCTTCGTACATGTTATGAGCCCTTAGAGACAAAATAGCAATAGCTATGCCAATAGTAGTAGATTCATAAAATAGTTAGTAAGGCGTGTTTATGAGCCAATCAAAAAAAGCCCGCATAGTCAAAGGGCAATGTGACGTGGATTTTGATGCGTCATAAATTCATAATGCGGCTTGTGATGAGTAATGACACTCAAAGAAACGCAACAGGGATGTGATATGAATAAGTCGGTAAACCCGCTGGTGGCACTTCTTGTCATCTTGTTTTTTGGTGGCCTAATCGGACTGAACTTCTACTTTAATCAGCACATGCTGGAGGTAGAGCGTCCAACGTTTATCACCAATACCCCTGATGGTCATCTGGCCATCCAATTTGGTCGGCAATTGTTCCTGATAGACGGCGACTCTGGTGATGAGGTTGTCGTTGACCTCGATGGACAGGGATTTGCTGACAATATCGGAAATTTCGATTTCTTTGACAACGGCGACCTTCTGTTGAGATTGGGAGCTGCCCCGACGTCGATCGTGGAGGCGTGGGATGTGGTGATGCGATCCACCAATCATAATTATGAGCAAGCTGATGGTAACTTTATTGCCCGCTGTCAGCTCGGTGATAGAAAGTGCCAGGAATTTAGCACCGATTTGCCCGGATTTGATCGTGCCTTCAGGGTATTTATCGAGCGCGATACGGATACCGTGTATCTCGCCGATACAAGCCGTCACCGTATTCTAAAACTAGACAGCACCGGGAAATTGCTGGCAACGGCCGAAGGATTTAAGTTTCCCAACCAGATTGCTCTGGTGAACGATAAACTGTGGATTGCGGACACCAATAATCACCGATTTGTGGCTGTTTCACCCAAAACAGAGTCCTTCGGTAAGGTGTTGTCGGAAATAGCTATAACCCCCGATAGTCTGCACATTTGGCCATCGGCCTTTGTGCAGGTTGACCGGGATTGGTGGGTCTTGGCGATGGGGGACAATATGTCCTACGGGCGTGTGGTGCGCTACACCGATACCGGTGTTGAGCTGGACCAGCTTGATATGCCCTCTGGGGCTGACCCGCTTTCCCTAGCGTTGTGGGGGGATAATATCCTGGTGGCTGACTATGGACGATTAGCATTTTATCGCTATGACCGCAGGGGTGTACGGCAGGTGGATTTTTCCACGCCCTCTCTCGCTGCGCTGATTAATGAAAAGAGAGCAGAAATTGAGCGTTGGCGTTATGCGGGATATTCATGTTGGGCGATTTTTGCGCTTGGGTTGCTGGTGTGTGGCAATTCGTCAACAGAAACAGACTATCCCTGAGGATAACGAATCACTCATCGAATCCGATAATGGCATGGAATCGGTCCCGACGACTGGGATCTGGATAGAGGCCTCCCGGGCGGCAAAATGGTTGCCCTATGTGTTGATATTGATGGTGGTTTTACTACCTGTGTTTGCTCTTCCAGTTGTGTGGGATGAGGATGCTATTTCCCATGACGTGATGATGATGAGTATTTTTCTGGCGCTTCCTTTGCTGTTGATTGCGAGGCCGATGTTAAAAATGACAAAAATGCGTTTGGGTATATTCCCCTCGCATATTGAGTTGATAGATTTTTCGGGTCAGCGCCACCGCACGACATTTGAAGATGTGTACTGCAATAGACAGGGTGCCTGCAAGGTCGGTGACTTCGTACTTCCGCTGGGGGCAGATAAGCACGGGTTTTTTCCTCAAAACGAAGTTCAGCGTTGGTTTGTACCCAGGTTGTTGTCAGAAAACAAGGTGGGGGATTGGACCATGATGAAGTATCAATGGCGCAGTCCTGAGGGTTTGATGAATTCATTCCCGCTGGTCATTGCCGTATTCTGTGCAATGGCTATTTACCTGGAAAGAGACGCAGTTCTGGAGTGGGTGCAAGCGCTCATTGCGATGGTGTAGGAGGGCATTAAGCATAAAAAAAGCCGGCAGATACCGGCTTTTTTATTCTTGGCTGTTACCCGCGTTGAGCTAGCCGCTCTTTTGCATCTGCAATAGCCTGTCGGACCTGTTCCGGCGCTGTACCGCCAATGTGGTTGCGAGCGGCAACAGAACCTTCCAGCGTCAATACATCAAACACATCCTGTCCGATGACATCGGAGAACTGTTGTAACTCCTGTAAGGACATGTCTGACAGATCTCGGTTGTTGGCAATGCCGTATGCCACGGATTTGCCGACAATCTCGTGAGAGTCGCGGAAGGCAATGCCCTTGCGTACCAGGTAGTCAGCGAGGTCGGTGGCCGTGGAAAACCCGCGCCGCGCGGCCTCTCGCATATTGTCTTTTTTGGCTTCAATGGCAGGCACCATATCAGCGAAGGCTCGCAGGCAATCACGGACCGTATCGGCAGTGTCGAACAGGGGTTCCTTGTCTTCCTGGTTGTCTTTGTTGTAGGCCAGGGGTTGGGACTTCATCAGCATCAGCAGTGCCACCAGGTGGCCGTTAACTCGGCCGGTTTTTCCCCGCACCAGTTCCGGTACGTCGGGATTTTTCTTTTGGGGCATGATGGAGGATCCGGTGCAAAACCGATCCGGCAGCTCAATAAAGTTGAACTGTGCCGAGGTCCAGAGCACAAGCTCTTCCGACGCACGGGATAGGTGGATTAGCAGCAGGCTGGCAAAGGCGCAGAATTCTATGCCGAAATCCCGATCGCTGACGGAGTCCAGTGAGTTGCGGGTGGGACCATCAAAGCCAAGTAATTCGGCTGTCATATGTCGGTTGATGGGGTACGTAGTTCCGGCCAGTGCGGCGGCACCGAGAGGTGACTGGTTGAGGCGTTTGCGGCAGTCCTGCAGTCGGCTGTAGTCCCTTTCGAGCATTTCGAACCAGGCCATAAGATGATGGCCAAAGGTCACCGGTTGGGCGGTTTGCAAGTGGGTAAAGCCGGGCATGATAGTGTCCGCTTCTTTCTCCGCCAGCTGCAAAATGCCCTGTTGCAACCGCGTTAGCTCCCTGGCGATGACATCAATTTCTTCCCGCAACCAAAGGCGGATATCGGTGGCTACCTGATCATTTCTGGAGCGGCCGGTATGCAGTTTCTTTCCGGTGACGCCTATTTGAGAGGTCAGTGCAGCCTCTATATTCATGTGCACATCTTCCAGTGCCAGGCTCCACTGAAATGTGCCATTTTCTATGTCCGTCACAATTTCGGTCAGGCCGGTCTTGATAGACTGGAGTTCGTCTTCACTGAGAACGCCGACACTGGATAACATGGCAGCGTGTGCCATGGAACCCTGAATGTCCTGCATGGCCATGCGCTGGTCGAAGTCTACCGAGGCGGTGAAGCGGGCCACAAATTCGTCGGTGGGCTCGCTGAATCGTCCACCCCAGGACAGGTTGGTATCTTTTGAATCGCTCATGGCTAAATAGGCCCTTTATTACTGATGTGGCGAAGGATAAAGTATCGCAGAGTCCGGCGACGGCGGGATTATAGCAAAGAGGGATAGTTAGCGAATGACCAGTATGGAAATGCCTGAATGGGTTGGCTGAGTAAGTGGAAAGCCGGTGGTCAGAAACCGGCGCGGATGCTCTTTAGCGAGGGAGACCATTTTCTGCCTGACCTGTGTCGAGGGCAGGGGTTGTTGGCGGTTGTGGTTATTTCCGAATTGCTGGCGCTTCTGGTCACTATATCCGATACCGGGTTGCAGCATTTCGATTGGGTGGCATTTGCCAAGATCTCGCTGCTGTCTTTATGGATTGCATTGCTCAGCGCGGCAGTGCTGTGTCTTTCTAACCGATTGCTTTCCGGGACGCGTCTTGTCACGGCTGCACTGGTTTCTTTCCTGTTGATTTTGCTGGTGACGTTAATTTGCGGGGTGGTGGCAGAAGGGGTCATGTCCTGGTATTCAGGACCTCGGGACAGTCGCGGCTACAATCTCTGGAACGTCGTAGAGTATCTGCTATTAGCGGCCATTCCTGCCGGTATTTTGCTGCGATATCTGTTTCTTCAGCAGCAGCTCAGATTGCAACAGCGGGCAGAGTTGGAGGCTCGAATCCAGGCGTTACAGTCACGTATTCGGCCGCACTTTCTGTTTAATAGTATGAACATGATCGCAAGCCTGATCGGTTCTGATCCGGAAAAAGCTGAACGTGTTGTGGAGGACATGTCTGATCTGTTTCGCTATGCGCTGACAGATTCTCACACGCTGGTGCCGCTGAGGGAGGAATTGGCGCTCTGCCGTCGCTACCTGTCACTGGAAAAGCTGCGACTAGGTGACCGTCTGACCGCCCGTTGGGAAATCGGGGATTACGGGGAGGGGGTGCATATTCCCTGTCTGACGTTGCAGCCGGTGCTCGAAAATGCGATTTATCATGGCATTCAACTGCTGCAGGAAGGTGGTGAAGTGTCTATTTCGGTAAAGCGCATCAACGACCGGATTGAAATTGTGGTCTCCAACGCTCTACATCGGGCATTACAGCAGCACCGCGGCAACAAAATGGCATTGCACAACGTGCGGCAGCGCCTTAAGGCCCATTTCGGGAACGCGGCCAAGGTCACTGCGGAACCCAGCGAAAGTTGCTATATTACCCGTATTAGCTACCCCATAGGATGGTAGGGCCTGTCAGATGAGAGTGTTGATCGTTGATGATGAACCGCTGGCTCGCGACCGATTGAAAAGGATGTTGTCGTCTATCGGTGGCTGTGAGGTTGTTGGTGAAGCTGGCAGTGGCGAACAGGCGCTGGGAGCAGCGGAAGAGCTGAGCCCCGATCTTGTTTTTATGGATGTGCGCATGCCGGGCATGGATGGACTCGCGGCAGCTCAATACCTGGCGGAGCTCAATCCGCCGCCGGCGGTGATTTTCTGCACCGCCTACGACGATTATGCAGTGGAGGCCTTCTCTTCCGAGGCCATCGGTTACCTGCTGAAACCGATCAAACAGGTGGAGCTGGAAAATGCCATCATGCGCACCAAGCGCATTAACAAGGCGCAGCTCTCTGAATTACAGGACTCCCCTTTCTTCCAGTCCGAAGGGCGCAGCCACATCGCTGCCAAGAATCGCCGCGGTATCGATCTGGTGGCTGTGGCCGATATTCGCCTGTTTCAGGCGGACCATAAATACGTCACAGCCTATCATACGGAAGGCGAAGCCCTGTTGGACGAAACCCTGAAAGAGCTCGAGGACGAGTTTGAAGGACGCTTTGTGCGAATTCACCGCAATGCCCTGGTATCTATACCGCATATTGAGGGTTTGGAGCGCAATATTGACGGACAGTTCTTTGTACGTCTGCACAATATGGATATTCGCCCGCAGGTGAGCCGCCGCCATGTGGCACCACTGCGCAAACTACTAGAACAAATCTAGCAGGTAAGGTGCTCTTTCCCGGGGCTGTGGAGCAGGAGAATTAAGCTGCTTCTGTTATCATGTGGCCTCAAACAATAAGGCCTGAATTCATGACCTCCAGACATCTCCGTATTGCCACCCGTAAAAGTCCACTGGCCCTATGGCAGGCAGAATATGTCAAAGAACATCTGCTGCAATTACATCCTGATCTGCAAATATCTCTGGTGACCTTCACTACCCGTGGGGACAAGATTCTGGATACCCCTCTGGCAAAGGTGGGGGGTAAGGGGCTATTCGTGAAGGAGCTTGAAGTGGCCATGTTGGAAGGTCGGGCAGATATCGCGGTCCACTCCATGAAAGACGTGCCCATGGAATTTCCTGAAGGATTGGGTTTAAGCGTGATCTGTGAGCGGGAAGACTCACGTGATGCTTTTGTCTCAAACAGGTTTTCATCCCTGGAAGATTTGCCTCCGGGCAGTCATGTGGGCACTTCCAGTCTGCGGCGGCAGACGCAGCTTCTGGAACGGTTTCCCCAGCACACCGTTGGAAGCCTCAGAGGCAATGTGCAGACCCGCTTGAGTAAGCTGGATGCGGGTGAGTTTGATGCCATTGTTCTTGCTACGGCAGGTCTTGTCAGACTCGAAATGGAAGATCGCATTCAACAGCGCATTGCCCCTGAAGTCTTTTTGCCCGCGGGTGGTCAGGGTGCGGTGGGTATCGAGTGCCGGGTGGATGACGAAGAACTGCAGAACCTTTTACAACCTCTACACCATGAGGTAACGGCAATCTGCGTACGCGCCGAACGCGCCATGAATCGCAGGTTAGAGGGCGGCTGCCAGGTGCCAATAGGTTGTTATGCGATACCCGTTCCCGATGGAAAATTGTGGTTGCGGGGGTTGGTGGGTTCACCTGATGGTGCCAGGGTGCTAAGGGCGGAGGTTACCGGCAGCCCTGAGGATCCGGAAGCGATCGGAATCCTGCTGGCGGAAACCTTGCTGGCCCAGGGTGCGGCAGAGATTCTTAACGAGGTTTACGGAAACGGTTGATGCCATCATCCTCTCGCCAGTCCAGGAGTGTATTGCTGGTCAGGGCTGAACAGCCGAATGATGAGTTTGTTGATAAGCTCATCGGCATCGGGGCTCAAGTTTTTCGCTGCCCGGTGATGGATATTGCACCTGTGGTGGGCCGGCCTGAAATGCAGGCTATCAAATCCCGGATATTGGACTTTGATCATTATCAAATCGCTATTTTTATCAGCAAAAATGCGGCGCGATATGGACTGGACTGGTTGTACAATTACTGGCCGATGTTGCCTGACGGGGTGCGATATTATGCTGTCGGCCAAAGCACGGCTGAGTTACTACGCGAACATCAGCTTGCAGTGGAGACCCCGATAGGGCGTGCTGATAGTGAGGGGCTGCTTGCGTTGCCATCTCTGCAAACTGTCTCGGGTGAAAAGGTGCTGATCTTTACCGGAAAGGGTGGGCGCGAGGTGCTGGCTCAGACACTGCGGCAACGGGGTGCGGAGGTGGACCGCTGTGAGCTTTATGAGCGCTGTGGCACAGTCCGGCACGCTGATGAAATTAATCACCTGCTACAACAGTCGCAGGTGGATATTGTGGTTGCCCATAGTGGTGAATTACTGCAGCAGCTCTTTTCTTGTGTTGTAGCTGGCAGTCGCCATCAACTACAGGCTTTGCCTGTGCTTGTGCCCGGTCAGCGGGTGGCGGATATGGCCAGAGATCTTGGTTGTCGTGAGGTATTGGAGGCAAATTCAGCCTTGCCAGATGACATGGTTTCGACAATTCTTGAATGGTACAGTAATCACGGATAATCCCGGGTGGCTGCTTTGCGCGGCACGCGTGGTGTGGGGGAGGTGGAGGATGGCCACCATGGAATGCATTTGCAGGAATAAAGCCAGTGAATAACGACAAACCCGAAACTTCGGATAAAAACGAATCGACGGCTGCACCGGCAGGTGGTGGCAGTCAGGGCAACGCCAAGGAAGGGGAGGTAAAAAAGCAGTCGACTCCAGACGTGTCTACACCATCGACCGCAGAACCAGCCGCCAAACCCCAACAGCCGACGAGCAAACCTCAGCCCACTAAAAAAAGTGGGGCTTCGGTCATTCTCTGGCTGTTGTTAATCGCGTTGATTTCCGCTGCTGGCGCATGGTGGTGGTTTTATGGGCAGCATACTCTGCTGCAGAATCCGCCGGAAGAAATGGTAAATAGTGGCCTCAGGGATGAGCTGTCTCAATTGCGAAGCCAGCTGTCGGGTGTTGAGCGTGCACGAGAAGCGTTGGCGAATCGACTGGAAACACAGATTCTTGAGCAGCAGGAAACTCTGAATAGTCAAGCTCGGCGCCTACGCGAACTGTCGACGACGACAAGAACAGACTGGTTATTGGCAGAAGCGGAATACTTGCTGCGGCTTGGTAATCAGCGATTGCTGA
Organism: Porticoccus litoralis; assembly: GCF_030676955.1. Lineage (NCBI taxonomy): Bacteria > Pseudomonadati > Pseudomonadota > Gammaproteobacteria > Cellvibrionales > Porticoccaceae > Porticoccus > Porticoccus litoralis. The sequence goes on from NZ_JAUUUU010000002.1 coordinate 169,132, forward strand.
CAGAAAGAAACAGCGAGAATGCCTTGGCACTGTTGCTTTCGGCCGATGATATTTTACGAGAGCTGGATGACGTCAAATTGCTGCCAGTGAGAGAGGCTCTGGCGCGTAATATCGTGGCGTTAAAAAGTCAGCCGGTGGTGGACCGCGAAGGGCTGTTCATCAAGCTGAAAGTGCTGGCCGAAGCATCTGAAAATCTGTCGGTGGTCCCGCCTAAAATACCCGCATCAAGGGCAGTAGAACCGGAGCCGCTGCAACCAACCGAGGCAGAATCTCCCTGGTATACCCCGTTGCTAAACGCGGGCCGCGTGGTTTTGGCAGAAGCGCAAAAACTGGTCGTTGTTCGCCGTCGCGATAATCCCGTTGACCCGTTGCTCAGCCCCGAGCAGGAAAAATTGTTGCGCCTGCAGTTGGGCGTCATTTTCAAGCAGTCACAGTTGGCATTGCTGGGTGAGCAGCAACAGGTTTATGAGGCGAGTCTGGCAGAAGCTATCGCCCTGACGAAAAATTACTTTGAAGTGAATGACCTGGCGGCGCAGTCTTTGATCGAACAGTTGACGTGGCTGCAGCAGCAGCCTGTGGTTCAGGTTCGACCGGATATCTCGGAGGGGCTGGATGCGCTACGTGACTATATCGACAGTTGGCATAATCGCCACGAGGTCGAATCTGCTGGAGGCGCACAACAGTGAAAAAATTACTGTTGCTGATTGCTGTGGTGGCTTCTGTCGGCGGCCTGCTGGCATGGCAACTGAGTGAAACCAGCGGTTATGTTCTTATCACGCTGGGTCTTTACAGTGTTGAGATGAGCGTGTGGACCTTATTGCTTCTCTTGCTATTGCTATGGGCGGCTCTTCGGGCGTTGGCCTACCTGATAAGACTGATAGTTGAGCCCGGTAAGAGGCTGGTACGAGTGAGTACCACAGGGCGCAAGGCCCGTCATCGCAATCGCACCGCTCGAGGGTTGTTGCAATTTATTGAGGGCCGCTGGGACCAGGCTCGGCGAAACCTTATGCGTTCCGCCAAACATGCAGATATGCCCTTGCTGAACTATTTGGCAGCAGCGAATTGTGCCTATGAACTGGGTGATCAGGATGAGGCCAACAGGCTGCTGGTTATGGCGGAAGAAAGTGACGCTGGTGGTGAGCTGGCGATCGGCCTGGCTCAGGCGCGAATGCATTTGCGAGATCAGCACTTTGAAGAAGCGCTGGCGATCCTGCGCAGGTTGTACGCCAAGACACCTGATCACCCTATGGTGCTGCGGATGCTGGTCAGTGCTTACCAGGGGTTGGGTGATTGGAAAAACCTTGAAAAAATGCTGCCGGACTTACGTCGCTATAAGGTGTATGACAAAGAACACTTGGAAAAACTCTCCATTGATGTTTCCCGCACTTTGATATTGCAGCTTGCGGCGCAGGCAAAGGAAAGCGGAACCCCCGAAGATATACAGAACCTGACTAGGTTCTGGCAGGACCTGTCCCGTGATATGCGTGCAGATGTCCATGTGCAGCAGGCCTATATTGAAAGTCTGGTGCAGTTGGGTGAGCAGACACAGGTTGAAACCCTGTTGCGCAAGGCGCTGAAAAACTCCTGGGATGAACGCTTGGTCAGACTATATGGTCTGGTGGATGGTGGTGATGCGAAAAGGCAGCTACTGGTGGCGGAAGCCTGGCTCAGGGAGCGACCCAATGACCCGACTTTGATGCTCACTTTGGGTAGGCTGAGTATGAAAAATCAGTTGTGGGGTAAAGCTCGCGACTACCTGGAGAGTTCACTGGCATTCAGGGCGCAGCCTGAAGCGTACGCAGAGTTGGCCAAGCTGATGGTTCAGTTGGGGGAGCATGAGAAAAGTGCCCATTATTACCAGCAGGGGTTAACGCTTAGCACGGGGTTGTCAGCTGTAAAGTAGCAGTAACGTAAGCGCCGAGGATTTCTCGGCTAATAAAAAAGGGCGCCACTTGGCGCCCTTTTTTATGTGAGACAGTGTCAGATTTGGGGGCCTGCACTTAATACGCTGTCTGTCACATCGAAGCGTTTGATGTTCTCTACAAACAGGCTGGCCAGCTTGGTGGCCTGCTCATCATAGGCAGCTTTATCTTCCCAGGTTTCGCGAGGGTTCAGATAGCTACTGTCCACACCGGGAATCGTAGTGGGGATTTCCAGATTGATGATGGGCAGTTTCACGGTTTCCACATTTTCCAGGTCACCATTTTGAATAGCAGCAATAATGCCGCGGGTAACAGGAATGGGGAATCGTGAACCGGTACCGCCAGCTGCACCTGAACCACCAGTCCAACCGGTATTGACCAGGTATACGCGGCTGCCAAAATCTTCAATGCGTTTCATCAGCAGTTCAGCGTAGACATTCGCAGGCCTAGGCATGAACGGTGCACCAAAACAGGTGGAGAAGGTTGGCTGGATACCGGCAGCACCACCCATCTCGGTGGAGCCGACACGGGCGGTATAACCACTCAGGAAGTGATAGGCGGCTGCTTCTTTGGAGAGAATGGATACCGGAGGCAGCACGCCGGAGACGTCGCAGGTGAGGAAGATGACATTTTTAGGCTCGCCTGCACGGTTTTCTTCGCAGCGCATTTCCACATGTTCCAGTGGGTAGCTGCAGCGACCGTTTTCAGTCAGGCTGGTGTCGTCGTAGTCGGCAGTGCGTTTTTCGTCGGTGACAACATTTTCCACAATTGCGCCAAAACGAATGGCATCCCAGATGACCGGCTCGTTTTTCTTGCTCAGGTTGATAGTCTTTGCGTAGCAGCCGCCTTCCATATTGAACACAGAGCCTTTCGACCAGCCATGTTCGTCATCGCCGATCAGGAAACGATTCGGGTCGGCAGAAAGGGTGGTTTTGCCGGTGCCGGAGAGGCCAAAGAACAGGCATACATCGCCATCTTTGCCGACATTGGCAGCACAGTGCATGGGCATGACATCTTTTTCCGGCAACAGGAAGTTTTGCACCGAGAACATTGCCTTTTTCATTTCGCCGGCGTACTTCAATCCGGCGATAAGCACCTTGCGCTGACCGAAGTTAATGATGCCCACCGCTTCACTGTTGGTACCATCGCGCTCAGGATCACAGACGAAATTGGCAGCGTGGAGAATTTTCCACTGCTCCTTGTTCGAGGGGTTGTAGCGTTCCGGGCGGATAAACATATTGCGGCCAAAAAGGTTGTGCCAGGCCGTCTCGGTGGTCACTTTTACCGGCAGGTAATGTTCGGAATCCTGACCAACATGGAGGTGTGAAACAAAGCGATCGCGATCAGCCAGATGGGCTTCAACGCGCTCCCAAAGGGCGTTGAATTTATCGAGGGAGATAGGGCGGTTGACTGAGCCCCAGTTGATATCATCCTGGCTGCTGGGTTCTTCTGCAATGAACCGGTCAGCGGGTGAACGCCCAGTTCGGTTGCCGGTGACTGAAAGCAGTGCGCCCGTATCTGTGAGGTGCCCCTCACCGCGTTGAAGCGCCAGCTCAATCAGTTCAGCCTCGCACAGATCTGTGTAAACATTCACTGCAGAATCTTCGATTTGCGTCATCAGTTTGGTCCTGTTGGGTAAGTTCAGGTCGGTTAAAAAGCCCTGCCGGGCTAAAAAGGTCGGCAATTATGCCAGAAAAAAATGGACTAGTGGAGTGTTGGTGGACTTTCGTCGAACAAGCGGTCGATATCCGCTTGATGGAAGCCATAGTGCTGATGACAGAACTCACAATGGATGTCGATAACACCCCGTTCTTCCAGAATGCCTTGTAGCTCTTCTTGACCCAGTGAAGTCAATGCCTGCGCTATTCTTTCCTCAGAACAGCTGCAGGCGAATTGCACTGGACTGGGGTCAAAAAGGCGCAGTTCGTCCTGGTGAAAGAGGCGGTAGAGAAGTTCGCTGTGCTCCAGATTCAGTTGTTCCTCAGGAGTCACAGTCGCGGCCAGCTGGCTCACATGTTCCCAGAGTTGTTTGTTGGCTTCAGGGTCGGCTTCTTTTTGATGGGGAAGAGCCTGAATTAGCAGTCCTGCCGCACGGGGTGTTTCAGTGCTTGCCTCGGCACTGAGCCAGATGCGCGTGGTGAGTTGCTCAGATTGATAAAAATAGTCTTCGAGACAGCCGGACAGGCTGTCGGCTTCCAGTGGAACGATGCCCTGATAACGCTCTCCCTGATTGGGGGTGATCGTCAGGCTGAGGGTGCCGGTTCCGATCAGGTCTTGCAGGGCCAGTGTTTCTTCATACTCGAATTCGTGATCAAAACGGGCGATGGCTCTCAGGTGGTGGTGGCGGGTGCAGTCAGCCATGATGGTCGACAGTGGTCCACTGCCTTGGGCCTGGAGCGTCAGGACGCCATCAAATTTCAGGGTGGCGCTCAGCAGGCCGACGGCCGCCATAAATTCTCCCAGCAGCTCCCTGACCGGTGCTGGATAGTCAGCATTAGACAGTACGCGCTGATAACTGTCTTGTAGAGTCAGTATTTCGCCGCGAATATCGGAATGCTCGAAGATGAAGCGTTGTAGCTGATCGGCATGACTCATGCTGTGGCCTCCATAAAAGGGCGGCGAATGTAGAGATGTTTGGAGGTTTTGTCCAGAGGCCCAACGAGTTCTGCTTTTAGCAAGTTGGGTCAAGAACAGTACTTGTCAATTTCTCGAGCCAGTTTGTCTGCTCGCTGCTGCCGTTCTTCCTCGGTGACAATGACCTCCTTGCCATTCTTGTCGATAAAGGCAACCCGACCGCGCAAGACCGACAGTTGGTTTTTTGCCCGTTGGCAGGCTTGTTGTTGGTTTGCTTCCTGCTGCTGTTTTTCAGCCTGCTGCCGTAGCCGGTAGTTTTTTTCTTCTGGCGTTTCACCGGCGAACACCTGTTTTAATTTATCCGTTTCCGAAGTGCTTGAGTCGCTGTTGAGTGGACGGAGCTGACCGGAAATGTCTTTGCTGGCGGTTTCGTTCTCCGGCGGTTTGTCGGAGTAATGGATTTTTCCGTCGGCATCTTTCCACTGATATATCTCGCTAAATACCATCAATGGCAAGATCAGCACTAGCGTGCAAAGAGTTGTGCGAATCATAGGTTCTGCTCCTTGAATCGATGAATCTGTCGGCGTTGTTTTTTGCTGGGGCGATGATCCAGAGAGGGGCGTGTAAGGTTGGCTGCTTTGCGCTCCTCAGCCTTTTTTTCGCGCTGAGCAATACTGTCTTCAGTTTCCTGGTAAAGGTGCACCGCCTCGCTGGCGCCACGCCGTTGTTCTGACAGCTTCTTGATCACTACCGTTTTTTCATCCCGGCCCTGGCGGATGACCAGCTGAATCCCAACTGTCACTTCTTTGCTGGGCTTGGCGCGTTGTCCGTCAATGTGTACCTTGCCGCCCTCAATGGCAGCCTTTGCCAGGGCACGGGTTTTGAAAAAGCGTCCTGCCCAGAGCCATTTGTCCAGTCGAACCTTGTCCTGACTCTGGTCATCCATGGGGGAAAATCTCATTAAAATGTTGGATGCTGGGAAAGCCGTTGACCTGGCGAGCCTGCTGTTTGCTGTCTGGTTGGCTGATGCCCAGCAAATGGCCGATACCGTACTTTTTTGCCGCCTTGAGTACCTCTAGTGAGTCATCTATAAAGAGTGTTCTCTTAGGCTCAAAATGTTGCTGTTGTTTAAGTGCATGCCAGAAGTTAGGGGATTCTTTCGGATGGCCAAACTGATGTGAGGTGTAGATGTGGTCGAGTAACGGGCCAATGCCGGTAAGCGATAGCTTCAGTTCCAGACTCTGGGGATGCGCATTGGTAATAAGCACCCGTTGTATGCCAGTTTCGCCCAGCTGAGTCAGGAATTCCTGAACGAAAGGCCGCTCAACGATGAGGTGCTCAACCTCTTTTTTTAACTCGCGGATGTTGACGGAGAGCTCTTTTGACCAGAATTCCAGGCAGTACCAGTCCAGGGTTCCTCGTTTTTCATTGAAACGATTGTGCAGGTCTTTGGTGGCTTGGTCGGGACAAACACCATGATGCTCGGCATAGCGCTGGGGCAAATGGGTCAACCAGAAATAGTTGTCAAAATGCAGATCCAGCAGGGTGCCGTCCATATCCAGCAGCACCGTATCAATGTTAGTCCAGTCAATCTTCACAGTTATAATGAAACGCCGCAGACGAGTGATGATTCCAGTATGCCCACAAAACCCCGGATATTGAAGCGCCAGGCCTTGGCTAAAACTGCCCTTTTTAGTGTGGAACAGATGCAACTGGAGTTTACTAATAAAGAGCGACGAACTTATGAGCGTTTGATGCGCCCCGGTCGGGGTGCTGTGCTGATGGTGCCCATGCTGGATGCTGAAACTGTCCTGCTTGTGCGGGAGTATGGTGCCGGTATAGAAGATTACCATCTGTCGCTTCCGAAAGGTGCCATTGACGAAGGGGAAACCCCTCTTGAGGCAGCTAACCGGGAGTTGATGGAAGAGGTGGGCTACGGTGCCCGTCGTCTAGAGTTGATCAAATGCCTGACCCTATCGCCAGCTTATATGGAGCACGATATTCAGGTGGTGTTGGCAGAAGAGCTGTATAAAAAAAGTCTGCCCGGAGATGAACCCGAACCTATCGAGGTTGTTCCCTGGCCGATCAAAGATCTGCAAGCACTGGCCGAGCGCGATGATGTCAATGAAGGCCGGGCTCTTGCAGCGCTTTATATTGTCAGAGATTTACTCGCAGCTCGCAGCGGCGGTATAGGCAGCTCGGTGTAATGTGATGAAAACGAGTCTCCCTTTGGATGTTTCCCTGTTGGAGCAGGTTATATCGCTGGCTGTGTTGGCCGGTGAGGCCATCATGCCGTTCTATAGGAAAGTGGGCGAGTTGAGCGTTGATACAAAAGCGGATTGTTCTCCAGTTACTGAGGCCGATAGGGCAGCAGATCGCCTTCTGCAACGGCAATTGCCCTTGCTACTTGACCTGCCAGTGCTTTCCGAAGAAACAGAGGTTCCTTCTTATAAGCAGCGTGCTTCTTGGACGGATTACTGGCTGGTTGATCCTTTGGACGGTACCCGGGAGTTTCTTTCCGGTAGTGGCGAATTTACCGTCAATATTGCGCTGATTTCCCATGGGTGCCCCGTCCTCGGTGTTGTCTATGTGCCAGTCTCGGGCGTTGGGTATGGCGGTTTGGTCGGCGGGGGTGCTTTCCGGTATGAGTCGGGTAGCTTGTGCTCAATCAACGTGCGAACCATGGTTGAGCGCAAAGACAACGGCGAACCACTGACCTTGGTGGCTAGTCGTCGCCACGGCGGGGAGCGGGCTTCCCTATTGGGTGAAGCGTTGTCGGTGTATTTTGGCCGAGCGGAGGTGAAGCCGGTAGGTAGTTCGCTCAAACATTGTCTGGTTGCAGAAGGAAAGGCTGACCTTTGCGCCCATTTCTGGCCAACCTCTGAGTGGGACACAGCTGCAGGGCAGGCAATAGTTGAAGCGGCAGGGGGGCTGCTGGTTGATACCACCTTTCAACCCCTGCGTTATAACAGTAAGCCTTCCCTTCTCAATCCCAGTTTTTATGTCATTGCCGATCGTGATTTCGACTGGAGGCGCTGGCTGCCTTTAACTGGAGAGTTTCTAGAATAAATCCTCTGGTCGCGGGTCGCCAGCGGCCCCCTGTGTATTCCCTGGCCCGTGACGTTCGGCCATGGGTGGCACATCTTCTTTGCGGAAAATTTCAAATATGGCATTGCGGTGTTCGGGCCCAACACTCAAGCCGTTTTCCGGATCTATTCTGCCCATAACAATTCCTTCCGGTTGAGGGCGAATGATCTGGGGTTTGCCGGCCAGAGCTGTTTTCATAAAGTCGATCCAGATGGGCAGTGCTGCAGAGCCACCATATTCATTTCGGCCCAGCAGCTGGTTTTCATCAAACCCTACCCAGGTCGTTGTCACAATGTGTGTGCTGTAGCCGGAAAACCACGCGTCCCTCGGGCCATTGGTGGTGCCTGTTTTGCCTGCGATATCGTCCCGCTTCAGAACAAGTGCCTTCCGCCCGGTGCCTTTGCGAACCACATCCTTGAGAATAGAGTCGATGATAAAAGCCGTTCTCTCATCGATAATTCTTGGCGCTTCTGGGGGGGGAAGCTTGGCAGGTGCCACGATCTGATCAACCCCAACGTTGGTGTCCAAATCGGTGGGGCTTTCGCTCTGAATCTTTTCATCCGCAGGAATAACGCTGTTGCCTTCCTTTCCACAGCCACGGCACACCGTTAGCGGGGCTGCATGGAAAAGAATATTGCCTTCACTGTCTTCTACGCGTTCCACGAGGAAAGGTTCTACCCGATAGCCGCCATTGGCGAAGCTGGCATAGCCGGTGGCGATTTTCAGGGGGGTGACTGCATGGCTGCCCAATGCCAGGGACAGGTCGTGAGGCAATTGCGACGGATCAAATCCAAAGCGCTCCAGTCCTGATAATGCCTGGTTGATGCCCAGCGCCCGCAAGATGCGAATGGAGATCAGGTTGCGGGACAGATAAAGTGCCTGCCGGAGGCGGGTAGGGCCATAAAATTTTCCACTGTCGTTTTCAGGTCGCCAGCTGCTTTCCAATAGATCGTCCTCGAATACAACGGGGGCGTCATTGATGATGCTGGCGGGTGTGAAACCATTCTCTAATGCGGTGGTATAAATGAAAGGCTTGAAGTTTGAGCCAGGCTGCCTTTCGGCCTGGGTGACACGATTAAAGTGGCTTTGCTGGAAATCGAAGCCGCCCACCATGGCCTTTATGGCGCCATTTTCAGGGTCGAGTGCAGCCAGAGCTGCCTGGGCCTTGGGAAGCTGGCCAAGGTGCCAGCCATCTTCGTGTTGTTGCACTCGGATGAGATCGCCTACGGTAAAGATTTCCTGGGCACTCTTGATGGGCGCAGAGCGGCTATTTGGGCTGTTGAACTTGCGAAGGCCTTCAAGTCCCTGATTCCAGAGAATTTCTGTTTGTTCTTCATTGGGAAGCTGTACAAGCAACGACTGTTCTTTTACTTGCATGACAATAGCCGGTGACAGGCCGCCTAACGTCGGGGTTTCTCTAAGTGCCCCCATCCATTGCTCTTCCTTGAGTTGCCTTTTTTCAGGCCCGCGGTAACCGTGGCGACTATCGTAGGCGATCAACCCATCCTGTACCGCCTTTTGGGCGCTTTGCTGTAGCTTGCTTTCGACGGTGGTATATACGCGATAACCATCGGTGTAGGCTGCAGTGCCAACCATGTCGATAATTTCCAGTCTGGCCATCTCGGCAACATAGGGTGCGTCCAGCTGACTGGTATAGCCGTGGTAGGTGGCGGTTACCGGCTCATTAACGGCTGATGTGTAGGTGTCCTCATCGATGTAATCCAGTGTAAACATCCTTTTTAAAATCCAGTTCCGGCGAATCAGGGCTCGATTCGGATTGGCCAGAGGGTTGTAGGCTGATGGTGCTTTGGGCAAGCCCGCAATCATGGCTAATTGGGCGAGATTGAGTTCATTGATGTGTTTGCCGTAATAGACTTGTGCCGCCGCTTCGATACCGTAGGCCCGGTTGCCCTGGTAAATTTTGTTGGCATACAACGTCAAGATCTCATTTTTTGTAAGCTCGTCTTCGATTCTGAGCGCAAGAAGGATTTCATTGAACTTGCGTGTGAACGTCTGTTTGTGGGTGAGAAAGAAGTTCCTCGCAACCTGCATGGTGATGGTGCTGCCACCTGTTTTGATTTCACCGGATGTCATTAATTGTGAAGCGGCACGCAACAGGCCCTTTATGTCTACGCCGGAGTGCGTATAAAAGCTGTCGTCTTCGGCTGATAGAAGGGCGTAAATGTAAGACACTGGAATTTCATCAAAGGTCACAGGGTTTCTTCGCATCTCCCCAAATTCACCAATAAGTTGTGAATCTTGTGAATAGATTCTCAAAGGAGTCTGCAGTTTTATCTCTCTGAGGCTTTCAACGGACGGCAGTTTGGGGCTAAGGTATAGATACAAACTGCCTGTGACGACAAGGCCGCCGCCGGCCGCACAGGCAAGCAGCCAAATCAAAAGGCTTGTTATTTTGAGAATAGGATGAGTCATGTTGAAGCCGTTTTAAAATCAGCGTGATATTATAGAGTCAAAGGAACAGCGATACACTACTTGCAAACTTGCGGGAAATAGTTAAAGTTCTCTGTTAGTTGCTTTGCGTAACCTAGGGAAAAGAAAACAAAAATGGGAATTTTCAGTTTTCTAGACCAGCAACCCAAAAGTTTATTGGGGCTGGATATAAGCTCTTCTGCTGTGAAGTTGCTGGAGATAAGTAGAAGCGGTAGTCGTTACAAGGTGGAAAGCTACCTGGTAAGGCCGTTGCCACCCAATACCGTTGTTGAAAAAAATATCAACAATGTCGAGGCCTTGGCAGAGACTATACGCAAGGTTGTTTCCCAAGCTAAGGCAAAGGCCAAGGATGCTGCCGTGGCAGTTTCAGGCTCTTCGGTGATCACAAAAGTGATTGAAATGCCGGCTGACCTCAATGAGCAGGCGATGGAGACACAAATTGCTCTTGAGGCTGATCAGTATATTCCTTATCCCCTTGATGAAGTTGCCCTTGATTTCGAAGTAATTGGCCCTTCCCAGAACAACGCGGACCAGGTAGATGTCCTGTTGGCGGCCTGCCGGCGTGAGAATGTGGATTCACGAGCAGAGTCGTTGGAAATGGCCGGGTTGAATCCCAAGGTTGTAGACGTTGAAGTTTTTGCTGTGGAGCGGGCGTTTGAGTTGTTGGCGACACAGCTGGAAGAGCTGGGAGAGCAAGTGGTGGCTATCGCTGATGTGGGTGCCACCATGTTGACCTTAAGCGTTCTGGTGAATGGCAAGACCGTCTATACCCGGGAGCAGCTTTTTGGGGGCAAGCAAGTAACGGAAGAAATCCAGCGGCGTTACGGGCTTTCTCTGGAAGAGGCGGGCCAAGCCAAGAAGCAGGGTGGCCTACCTGAAGATTATGTGTCTGAGGTGCTTGAGCCTTTTAAGGATGCCTTGGTGCAGCAGATTTCTCGCTCATTGCAATTCTTCTTTTCATCCAGCCAATACAACTATGTTGACCAGTTGATTATGGCTGGAGGTGTCTCTGCTATGGAGGGTTTGAGGGATGAGGTGGAAGAAAAGCTGGGACTGCCAACGATGCTGGCTAACCCGTTTGCTGATATGGAAGTGTCGGGCAAGGTAGATGCTGTTGCACTAAGTAATGATGCTCCTGCTATGTTGATTGCAGCGGGTCTGGCGCTGAGGGGATTGGAATAGTATGGCCAAGATTAACCTCCTTCCCTGGCGTGAGGCTTACCGCGCCGAGAAGAAAAAGGAATTCATCACCCTCATGTGTGTGATGTTGATTGTGGGAGCATTGGTGGCTTTTGGTTGGGATCGCGTGGTTAACGCTCAAATATCCAATCAAGAAAGCAGAAATCAGTTGCTCAAGAGTGAGATTGCCAAACTCGATAAACAGGTTGCTGAGATTAAGGAGCTTAAAAAGCGTCGCCAAGACCTCCTGGATCGTATGCAGGTGATACAGGAGCTGCAGGGCAACAGGCCAGAAATTGTTAAGCTGTATGACGAGTTTGTGCGGGCAATTCCCGACGGTGTCTACTTTACCAAGATGACGTTAAAGGGTAGTCGCATTTCCCTGGTCGGCTATGCCGAATCCAACAATCGCGTATCCGCTTTGATGAGACAGTTGGATGCATCCTATAAGTTTTCAGAGCCGAATTTGACCAAGGTTCAGGCAGATCAAACCCTCGGTGAAGACGGCAGTCGCTTTGAGATGCGTGCAAAAGTCATCGCTTCTCCGGCAGAGGATGATGCTGCCATGGGTAAGGGAGATGCATGATGGCACTGAATGAAACATTTCAGCAGTTAAAAGACTTCAATTATGCGGACCCGGATTTTGAGACGGTCGGGGTTTGGCCTCTGCCTGTCAGGGGAATCATTCTTGTTTTGATCCTTTCTCTTGTCTTGGTGGGAACGTACTACTTCCATATTAAAGATATGGGAGTGCAATTGCAGAAGGTTCAGGCTCAGGAAGTGAAGCTGAAAAAAACCTTTGAAAAAAGAGCGTTTGAAGCAGCCAATCTTGAAGAGTATCGAGAGCAGATGGCTGAAATGGAAAAAATCTTTGGTGCTCTGTTGGCTCAACTCCCCAGTGATACTGAAGTACCTGGTTTACTGGAAGATATTACCGAATTGGGGCAGGGGGCGAGCCTTAATATTGCCAGTATTACACTGCAGCCGGAACGTTCTGCTGAATTCTACGTGGAATTACCTATCAAGATCGTCGCTCAAGGTGGCTATCACGATGTCGGTGCCTTTGTAAGTGGTGTTGCGGGCCTGCCTCGTATTGTGACTTTGCATGATTTCAGCTTGTCAGCAAGAGGGAATGGCGGCCTTCTAGCTCTTGAGATTGAAGCAAAAACCTACCGCTACAAGACGCAGGAAGACTGAAAATGGCCAGGTTGATGGGTTTGTTTTTTGTTTTCGTCAGCTGTGTTCTCGCATCAGGCTGTGCTGGCGACGGTGAACATAAAGATTTACAACAGTTTATGAAGGAAGTGAAGGCTCGCCCATCCGGTGATATTGAGCCTATACCGACCTTCCGTTCCTACAAGACGTTCAGGTATGGCGCAATTGCCATGCGTAGTCCATTTGATCCACCACTTTTGGTGGCTGATGGTGAAAAACTGGCCGGCAAAAATACGGTTGATGCTCCCAATGAGTCCCGTAAGAAAGAGTATTTGGAATCATACAACTTTGCAGCTTTGTCGATGGTCGGCATTCTGTCGCAAGATGGAATGATCTGGTCATTGATTAACGATGGCAGTGGGGGAATACACCGGGTAACCGTTGGCAATTACCTTGGGAAAAACCATGGGCGAATTAAAACGATTACTGAATCCAAGGTTGAGGTGGTAGAAATCGTTCCCGATGGCAAGGGAAACTGGGTCGAGCGTCCGCGGACCCTGGCTCTGAGAGAGAAGGAATAATCGATGTTTGGGGATCGCGAGATGAAAGGCTATCTGAAAAAGAGTGTGTTGATGCTGGTTGGGCTTTCGCTCAGTCTTGGGGTTTCATCACAGGTATTGGCTCAGGTGTCATTGGAAGATATCAGTTTTGTGGCTCTGCCTGGAGACAGGTTTGAAGTCAAGATGTCATTCTCTGATTCTCCTCCAGCTCCAGAGGGATACACGATAGATAGTCCGGCTAGAATTGTCCTTGATCTGCCGGGTGTAACTAGTGATCTGGAGAGAAAGCATTCTCTCTCATTTGAAAATGCTCGCAGTGCTGTCTTGCTGGGAACATCAGACAGAACACGCCTTATTCTCAATATGCAACAAATGGCACCTTACGAAACCAGTGTCACAGGCAATGTTATGACGATGGTTGTGGGTGCGAGTGAAGGTGTTGCACGTACTGAAAAGAAAACAGTTGCGCAGGCTGTAACAACTTCTCGTAGTAAGCCAGCTGCTCAGGACTTTAGTCTCAAATCTGTAGACTTCCGTCGCGGTGAAAAGGGTGAAGGTCTGGTGATTGTTGGCCTCTCTGACCCATCAGTTAGTGTTGATATCACACAAACGGCTGGTGATATAAAATTGAGCTTCTTCCGCACATCGCTTCCGGAAGAGCTGGATCGCCGTCTGGATGTCATGGATTTTGCAACCCCAGTCAAAGAAATCGATACTACCTCTGACGGCTCGACGACAACAGTGGTGGTCGATGCCTTGGGTGAATATGACTATATGGCCTATCAGGCAGATGACCAATATATTGTCAGTGTCAAACCGCTCACGGCTGAAGAGGTTGAGCAGAAAAAATCCCGTTTTGCTTATGTCGGTGACAAGCTTTCGCTTAATTTTCAAGATATTGAAGTTCGCTCAGTCCTGCAGTTGATTGCGGACTTTACCGATTTGAACCTGGTGGCCAGTGATACAGTCAGGGGTAGCATTACGCTACGTCTTGAAAATGTGCCTTGGGATCAGGCGTTAGATATTGTTTTGAAAGCCAAAGGGCTGGATAAACGTCAGGACGGAAATGTGTTGATGGTGGCTCCTGCTGCAGAGATTGCAGAGAGGGAACGCTTGCAGGTTGAGGCAAATAAACAGCTGGAAGAGCTGGCGCCGTTGCGTACGGAGTTTATTAAGATCAAGTACGCCGATGCGCGTGAGCTGTATGAATTGTTTGATGTTCGCCGCAATGGTGGTGGCGGCGGCGGTGGCGGTCGCAATGCCACAGATAGTATGTTGTCTAATCGTGGCTCAGCTATTGTTGATGACAGGACCAACACCATTATCCTGACGGATACGGAAGACAAGATCAGGGATTTCATGGCGTTGATCGAAGAGATCGATATTCCCATCAGGCAGGTGCTGATCGAAGCGCGTATTGTGATTGCCAACACGGATTTCAGAAAAGAAATTGGCGCACGTCTTGGCATTCAGGGTGCCAGAACACCGGATAGCTCAGACTTTGGTTTTGGCGGCTCAATTGAAAACTTTGAAAGCCCCTACAACCCCATTCAGGTATTCAATCAGGGTGGCGGCACAATTCTTGTTAATGATGCAGGCCTAGGTGTGGATTTGGGTGTCAACAACCCAACAGGTAGCTTTGCTATCGAGCTGCTTACGCAGAATACTTTCCTCGACCTGGAATTAAGCGCCTTAGAAAATGAAGGAACAGGCGAAATTGTTTCTCAACCGAAGGTGCTGACGGGTGATAAGCAAAAGGCATCTATCAAAACGGGTACAGAGATCCCCTACCAGAATGCGACGTCAAGTGGTGCAACATCTGTTCAGTTTAAAGAAGCTGTGCTCAAGCTTGAAGTAACGCCACAAATAACCCCAGACGGTCGCATAGTGATGGATATCAATGTCAATCAGGACTCCATTGGAGATATCTTGCCTACAGGAGAGCCCGTGATTGATGTGACGCAGGTTGAAACCAAGGCCATTGTTGGTGATGGGCAGACACTTGTGCTCGGTGGGCTGTTCCAGATGTCAACTGTCGATACGGTTGAGAAAGTGCCTTTCTTTGGTGATATTCCCTATCTGGGTAGGCTTTTCCGTAAGGACCTGGATGATATGGAAAAGCGTGAAATCCTTGTCTTTATTACGCCTAAAATTCTCAGCGAAGCCCTTCTTGATTAATGTCAAAACCTAACAATGTCTTTCTTGTCGGCCCCATGGGGGCCGGCAAGACCACAATTGGCCGTATCGCCGCAAAAAATCTTTCTCTCAAATTTGTTGATCTGGACGCTGAAATAGAAAAGCGTTGTGGGGCAGATATTCCCTGGATATTCGATGTTGAGGGAGAGGCAGGCTTTCGCAAGCGGGAAAGCTTGTTGCTGGCAGAGTTGGCGGCCGATGAGGGCATTCTGTTGGCCACCGGTGGCGGTGCCGTCATCGACCCCCAAAATAGGGAAGTGCTCAAGTCCCGGGGATGTGTCGTCTACCTATGTGCATCTGCGAAGCAATTGCTTGAACGGACGGCGCATGACCGTTCGCGGCCACTCCTGCAGGTCGATGATCCGCTATCTGTATTGACACGGCTAATGAAAGAACGAGACCCGTTGTATCGGGAGGTGGCTGACCTCATCGTCGAAACAGAAAGAAAAAAACCTCAATTTGTTGCTGAGTGGGTAACAAGAGAGGTTCGCCAGCATCGATGTTGATGTGGTAAATTCGCACCCCTTCTGACGGGGAGTCGATGATAGTGACCAGTTTTGCCGCCGCTACCTCTTTAATGGTCGACCTGGGCGATCGCAGTTATCCAATTTTTATCGGTGAGAGCCTTCTGTCCAAACCAGAGCACTTGTGCCCATTTATTTCTGGCTCTCAAGTCATGATCGTGTCAAATGAGACGATAGCACCTTTATACCTGAGCAAAGTCTGTCAAATTCTGGCGGGCTACCAAGTTGATACAACTATTCTCCCTGACGGTGAAAAATTTAAAAACCTGGATACATTGAACCGGATTTTTGATGAGTTGCTTAGCAAGCAACATAACCGGACCACAACGCTAATTGCGCTGGGTGGCGGAGTCGTTGGTGATATGACGGGGTTTGCGGCAGCCTGCTATCAGCGGGGTGTCAATTTTATCCAGATCCCTACAACTTTACTGGCCCAGGTCGACTCTTCTGTAGGAGGTAAGACAGCTGTCAATCACCCGAAAGGGAAAAATATGATTGGAGCTTTCTACCAGCCGCAATGTGTGATTGCTGATACAGATACCCTTAACACGCTGCCCGATAGAGAATACCGCGCAGGGTTAGCTGAAGTTGTTAAATACGGCTTGATTCGGGATGCGGATTTTTTTGTCTGGCTGGAAAGTAATATGGAACGATTGCTGGCTCGTGATCCTGAAGCAATTGCATTCGCAGTTCACCGTTCCTGTGAAAACAAGGCAAAAGTAGTTCATGAAGATGAAAAAGAAGGTGGTGTTCGGGCTATTCTGAATTTTGGTCACACCTTCGGTCATGCCATTGAAACCGCTCAGGGATATGGAGAATGGCTGCATGGAGAAGCTATTGCAGCGGGAATGGTGATGGCGACCGAGCTCTCCAGGAGGATGGGCTGGGTAAGTGAAGAAGACAAGCTGCGTGTGGTGAACCTATTGGAGCAATGTCAGTTGCCAGTATGGGCTCCTAAGAGTATTGATCGCCAAACGTTCATGTCCCTAATGAGCGTCGATAAAAAGGTTCTTGATGGCACTTTGCGACTGGTATTGTTGAAGTCTTTGGGGGAAGCCACGGTTACTTCAGATTTCGACGCGGACTACCTGAGAACCTTGCTGTCAGCAGAAGAATGAACCAGAATGAAGCTCTTGGCTTCATAGTTATCCCTTCGCCATAGGCTTTTATCTTTTAGATATTTGTGGCGCAGGCTTCTGCCATGTAAAATGTCCCTCCTTTTGTGCCCATATGAGTCACCTATTTTTGGGCCATATAACCAGCTGTTTTTACTTGCTTTCTGTCTAGAGTTTTATTATGTCGACAGGCCTTTATCGGTTAGATGAATTCAAAGATAACTGCGGTTTTGGTTTGATTGCCCATACTAAGGGGCAAGCAAGTCACCGTATCCTGGAAACGGCCATTGAGTCATTAACTTGTATGACCCACCGCGGTGGTATTGCCGCCGATGGGAAGACAGGTGATGGCTGCGGCTTGTTGTTGCAAAAACCAGATAGCTTTATGCGTCAGGTTGCGCAAGAGCTGTTTGCTGTAGACCTGCCAGAGCTCTATGCGGTTGGCGCCGTCATGTTGAGCCAGGATGCTGCACTCCGTGAACAGTCTCAGCAAGTCGTTAATGAAACGCTTCAAAAAGAAGGGCTTCAGGTTATTGGCTGGCGGGAAGTGCCTACCAATACAGATTGTCTTGGCGAAATTGCCTTGCGATCCCTGCCTGTCTTTGCGCAGGTGTTTGTGGCTGCAGGCGATCTAGAGGAACAGCCGTTTAACGCTCGTCTCTTTATTGCCAAACGCAAGGCAGAAAAAGTCCTAGCGGCAGATGAGTCGTTCTACATTGCAAGTTTGTCGGCCAATGTTATCAGCTACAAAGGGCTGATGATGCCGGTAGACCTGCCCAAGTTTTACCTTGATCTGGATGATCCTGCGCTGGAAACCGCAATTTGTGTTTTTCACCAGCGTTTCTCGACAAATACAATGCCTCGCTGGCCTTTGGCTCAGCCATTCCGGATGCTTGCTCACAATGGTGAAATCAACACCATTACCGGGAACCGTAACTGGTCGGTAGCGAGAACACCGAAATTTGAGACCCCGCTGTTGCCC
Organism: Porticoccus litoralis; assembly: GCF_030676955.1. Lineage (NCBI taxonomy): Bacteria > Pseudomonadati > Pseudomonadota > Gammaproteobacteria > Cellvibrionales > Porticoccaceae > Porticoccus > Porticoccus litoralis. The sequence goes on from NZ_JAUUUU010000002.1 coordinate 186,877, forward strand.
GATTTGCTGGATGTTGCACCCTTGGTGAACAGAACGGGCTCAGACTCTTCCAGCCTGGATAACATGTTGGAAGTTCTCGTGGCTGGTGGTATGGATCTGCACAAGGCCGTTCGCTTGCTGGTGCCGCCTGCCTGGAACAACACACAGGATTACGGGCCCAACGAACGGGCATATTTTGAATACATATCCATGCATATGGAGCCTTGGGATGGGCCCGCAGGAATGGTGATTACTGACGGTCGCTATGCCGTCTGTACCTTGGACCGAAACGGTCTGCGTCCATCTCGTTGGGTGCTGACAGATGATGACATCATCACTGTAGCTTCTGAAATCGGTGTCTACAAATATCAACCGGAAAACGTGGTTGCAAAAGGCCGACTTGGGCCCGGTGACATCCTCTCCATTGATACCCTGACTGGCAATATGTTGACTGCTGAAGACATAGATCGCGAGCTGGCATCAGGAAATCCTTACCAGCAATGGTTGCGAGAAGGCACGGTCAAGGTCATGTCCACCATGGACCAAGACAGCATCGAGGTGGAGGGGGCGCTCAGTCGCGAGCAGGTGCGCCGTTACATGAAGCTGTTTCTTGCCAGCCAGGAAGAAAGAGACCAGGTGTTGAGACCACTGGCCGAAGGCGGTCAGGAAGCTGTTGGCTCCATGGGTGACGACACACCCATGGCTGTGCTTTCTGCAAAGCAGCGCTCCCTTTACGATTACTTCCGCCAGCAATTTGCTCAGGTGACAAACCCACCTATTGATCCTCTGCGCGAATCACTGGTGATGTCATTGGCTACCCAGCTGGGTCGGGAAGAGTGCCTTTTTTCGGAAACGCCTGAACACGGTAGGCGTGTCAATTTGAACAGCCCCGTACTGTCACCTCGAAAGTATTATGCGCTGAAAAATATTGACCAGAGCGAGTACCCGGTTAAAAAGTTTGGTGTCAATTACAACCCCCAAACATTTAGCCTCAAAGACGCTATTCAGAACCTGTGTCTGGAAGTGGAAAAAGCGGTCAAAGAGGGTGTCGTACTTTGTATCCTGTCTGACTCAGAGATTGCTGCAGATAAGTTGCCCATTCCAATGCTTATGGCTGTGGGGGCTGTGCACCATCATCTGATTGCCGTAGGTGAGCGGTGTAATGCGAACATCATCGCCAGCACGGCCTCGGCTCGCGATTCGCATCAGATCGCCACATTGATTGGCTATGGTGCTTCTGCCGTTTATCCCTATTTGAGTTTCCATATTCTGTCAGATCTTGTGAATTCCGGGGAAGTACTGTGTGATCTGGGAACAGCCTTCAAAAACTACCGTAAGGGTATTAACAAGGGGCTGCTTAAGATTTTATCCAAGATGGGTATCTCTACAATCGGTTCATACCGGGGTGCCCAGTTGTACGAAATTATCGGTTTGTCATCTGATGTTGTTGAAATCTGCTTTGCTGAAACGCCAAGTCGAATCGAGGGTGCCGGTTTCGGCGAGCTGCAAAACGACTTGAAATTGCTGGCGGCAGAAGCCTGGAGTGATCGCAAGCCCATTAACCCGGGTGGTTTGCTGAAATATGTGCATGGTCAGGAATATCATGCTTTCAATCCGGATGTCGTTACAGCATTACACAAATCGGTACAGAACAATGATTATGCTGCCTGGCATGATTATGCCGGATTGGTAAATGACAGGCCGATAGCAACACTTCGTGATCTGTTGAAGGTGAGAGGCGATATTGCTCCTGTGCTACTGAGTGAAGTCGAGCCGATTGAAGATATTATCAAACGGTTCGATTCTGCCGGCATGTCATTGGGTGCATTGTCACCCGAAGCACATGAGGCGTTGGCAGAAGCCATGAATAGCCTCGGCGGCAGGTCTAACTCTGGTGAAGGTGGCGAAGATCCTGCCCGATATGGCACGATCAAGGTTTCCAAAATCAAGCAGGTTGCCTCTGGTCGTTTTGGCGTCACGCCACATTACCTTTCCAGTGCTGAAGTCATCCAGATCAAGGTTGCGCAAGGTGCAAAGCCGGGTGAGGGAGGGCAGTTGCCGGGTGGTAAAGTCAATGACTTGATTGCCAGACTGCGTTATTCGGTTCCCGGTGTCACCCTGATTTCGCCACCTCCTCACCACGATATCTATTCCATTGAGGACTTGGCTCAGCTTATCTTTGACCTGAAGCAGGTCAATCCGCAGGCATTGGTGTCCGTTAAGCTTGTATCCAGACCTGGCGTGGGAACCATTGCAGCCGGCGTGGCCAAGGCCTATGCAGATTTGATTACGATCTCCGGTTATGACGGTGGCACAGCGGCCAGCCCACTGACGTCTATTCGCTATGCCGGTTCCCCGTGGGAGCTTGGTTTGGCGGAAACCCACCAGACATTAAGGGCCAATGATCTGCGCGACAAAGTGAGGGTTCAGACCGATGGCGGTTTGAAAACCGGCCTTGATGTGGTCAAAGCGGCCATTTTAGGTGCAGAAAGTTTCGGTTTCGGAACTGCGCCTATGATTGCGCTGGGTTGTAAATATCTACGCATCTGTCACCTCAACAACTGCGCAACAGGTGTTGCCACCCAAGACAAACAGCTGCGGGAAGAGTACTACCACGGTACGGTAGAAATGGCGCGCAACTTTTTCCGCTTTATGGCAGAAGAAACACGTGAGTGGATGTCCCGTTTAGGTGTCAGGACGTTGGGAGAGCTAGTGGGTCGGGTAGACCTTTTGGAGACGCTTTCCGGTACAACGGAAAAGCATAAAAAGCTGGATCTTTCGCCTATTATCTACACCGATGAACTGCTTCAGAGCAAGCCACAAACCTGTCAGGTTGCCAGAAACTACCCATTTGATAAGGGTGTTTTGGCCGAGCAGATGGTTACAGAAATTCTGCCGGCCATTGAAAGTAAGGCCGGCGGTGAATTCAGCTATTCGGTCAGTAACTGTGATCGCTCAATTGGCGCCAGATTGTCGGGTGAAATAGCCAAGCGTTACGGCAACCAGGGCATGGTTGATGCGCCGATCAAGTTGAACTTGAGGGGTGTGGCCGGGCAGTCACTGGGCGTCTGGAATGCCGGTGGCCTGGATATACACCTGATTGGTGACGCCAATGACTACGTAGGCAAGGGTATGGCCGGTGGTAAGGTTGTCATTGCACCGCCTGAAAACAGCCGCTACGCCTCAAATGATGCGCCGATTGTTGGTAATACCTGTCTTTATGGTGCCACGGGGGGCAAGTTGTTCGCGGCAGGCCGGGCAGGTGAACGTTTTGCTGTGAGAAACTCCGGTTCTCTTGCAGTGATTGAAGGTGCTGGCCACCACTGCTGTGAATATATGACCGGCGGTATTGTCGTGGTGCTGGGAGAAACAGGGTACAACTTCGGCGCAGGTATGACCGGCGGTTTTGCTTATGTGCTGGACCAAGAGCGCAATTTTGTCGACCGCTACAATATGGAGCTGGTTGATATTCAGCGTATTACCAGCGAAGCCACTGAGGCGTACCGACACAATCTGGAAGGCATTGTTAAAGAGTTTGTCGAGGAAACGGGTAGTTCTTGGGGCCAGACGATTCTCGATAACTTTGAACATTATGTGAGTAGCTTCTGGCTGGTAAAACCCAAGGCGGCGAGTCTGCAGGGTCTGCTGCAGCATACTCGGGCAGAACCCCAGTAACAGGCAACGGTGCAACTGAGAATAGGTTTGGATTTATGACCCAGAGGCTAAACAACAATTTTCAATTCGTTCAGGTTGAGCGGGGAGAACCCAGTAAAAAAGGGCTCCTGAGTCGCACACGTGAATTTGTTGAGATCTACGAACCGTTTGAACAGAAAGATGCTTCCAGTCAGGCGCACCGATGTCTGGACTGCGGGAATCCCTATTGTGAGTGGAAGTGCCCCGTACACAACTACATTCCCAACTGGCTAAAGCTCCTTTCTGACGGCAACATCCTTGAGGCAGCTGAACTCAGCCATATGACCAATACGTTGCCCGAAGTTTGTGGTCGTGTTTGTCCGCAGGATCGACTCTGTGAAGGTGCCTGCACCCTCAATCAGGACTTTGGCGCAGTGACCATCGGCAGTGCGGAAAAGTTTATCACTGACACGGCATTTGCCATGGGCTGGCGCCCTGATATGTCAAACGTGAAGTGGACGGACAAGCGAGTTGCCATTATTGGTGCGGGCCCTGCGGGGTTGGGATGTGCAGACATCCTGGTTCGAAACGGGGTGAAGCCGGTCGTTTTTGATCGTTACCCTGAAATTGGTGGGTTGCTTACCTTCGGTATACCCGAATTCAAGCTGGAAAAGTCTGTGATGCAGAATCGCCGTCGGGTTTTCGAGGATATGGGCGTCGAATTCCGACTCAATACCGAGGTGGGCAAGGACGTGGAGATGACTGCTCTGCTGCAGGAATTTGATGCGGTATTTCTCGGTATGGGAACATACACCTATATGAAAGGAGGGTTTCCCGGTGAAAACCTGCCAGGTGTGTATGATGCGTTGCCCTTCCTGATTGCTAACGTGAACCGCAATATGGGTTGGGAAAAAGATTCCTCTGACTTTATCAGTGTGGCAGGCAAGCGAGTTGTGGTGTTGGGCGGAGGTGATACCGCCATGGACTGTAACCGCACATCAATCCGTCAGGGTGCAGAGGCTGTGGTCTGTGCATACCGGCGAGATGAAGCCAATATGCCTGGTTCTCGCCGTGAAGTGCAGAATGCCAAGGAAGAAGGGGTCGAGTTCCTGTTCAACCGGCAACCCATAGAAATTGTCGGTAATGATCGTGTGGAAGGTATTAAGGTCGTTACCACCGAACTGGGTGAGCCCGATGAAAAAGGTCGTCGTCGCCCGGTCCCTGTTGCGGGCAGTGAAGAAATTCTGCCGGCAGATGTTGTTTTGATTGCTTTTGGTTTTCAGCCCAGCCCGGCTCCCTGGTTAAGTGATATCGACGTAGAGCTGAACAGCTGGCAGGGGGTCATTGCTCCTGAAGAACAGCCCTACAAGTTTCAAACCAGCAATCCCAAGGTATTTGCCGGTGGTGATATGGTACGTGGGTCAGACTTGGTGGTGACTGCTATCTGGGAAGGCCGTCAGGCCGGTGAAGGCATCCTGGATTACCTGGAAATTTAAGGTGCACTAATGACGGCATTGAAAAACGACCGCTTCCTGCGGGCATTGCTGCGTCAGCCGGTAGATGTCACACCTGTCTGGATGATGCGACAGGCGGGGAGATACTTGCCTGAGTACCGGGAGACCCGCAGCCAAGCTGGGGACTTTATGGGGTTGTGTACCAACCCGGATCTTGCCTGTGAAGTCACACTGCAGCCTCTTGAGCGCTATCCGCTCGATGCCGCCATTCTATTTTCTGACATCCTGACTATCCCTGATGCGATGGGCCTTGGCCTCTATTTTGAAGCGGGCGAGGGTCCAAAATTTCGAAAGCCAGTGCGTACCGAAAAGGAGATCACTGCTCTGGAGGTAGTTAAGCCCCATGAAGACCTGGCTTATGTTGTTGATGCAGTGAGTACCATCCGCCGTGAATTGAATGGGCGGGTGCCGCTGATCGGTTTTTCAGGGAGTCCCTGGACATTGGCAACTTACATGGTTGAGGGAGGCTCAAGTCGTGATTTTGCCCGTTGTAAAACACTCATGTATGAACAGCCTGAGCTGATGCACCAACTGCTGGATGTTCTGGCTGAGTCGGTGATTGTGTACCTGAACGCACAGATTGCAGCGGGAGCACAGGCAGTACAAATCTTTGATACCTGGGGTGGGAGTCTCTCTCATAGTGCTTACCAGGAATTTTCACTTGCCTACATGCGCAAAATTGTCTCGGGATTATTGAAAGAAAATGAGGGGCGCCCTGTGCCCGTTATCCTCTTTACTAAAGGTGGTGGCCAGTGGCTCGAAGCCATCGCTGGCGCTGGTTGTGATGCAATAGGTCTGGACTGGACAACTGACATCGGCACCGCGCGTCAACGCGTTGGGGGGCAAGTTGCCCTGCAAGGCAATATGGACCCCGCTGTGCTTAGGGCTTCCCCCGCCCGGATCCGTCAGGAAGTTGCTTCGATTCTTGAAAGTTATGGTGCTGGTTCAGGCCATATCTTTAATCTGGGTCATGGGATAACTCCGGATATCAACCCTGAATACGCCGGTGCATTTGTTGACGCAGTTCACGAACTGTCAGAGAAGTACCACAAAAACTCTAATTAAAGTAACCAGTTATCGTTATTTCTGACCGGCGACACCCTCTCTCTTGCCTTTCTTTTTGTCGGGTTTATTCTTACATTGTCAGTCTGTGGTTTAACGCAGGCTAAAAATTATCTCTACCCCTGATAGGGGGGGTGAAAGCTATGAGCATCAAACAGGTTAAAATCAGAGCGGAAGACGTCACCATTGGTATGTACGTCTCCTGTCTTGATCGCCCGTGGAGTCAAACACCTTTCCCCATCCAGGGCTTGCTGGTCAAAAGCCCGAAGGAGATAAGCGCACTGCGTAACTACTGTGACTTTGTTTTCATTGATGTGACCAAGGGCGCTAGCCCGATCGGCACAGTTGTAACCGATGCTTACTCCGCCAAATCAGGTCAAGGAAAAAAAATAATTTCTTCACTGACAAAAGCTCAGGCCGGTATAACGGAGAAAAGTGACGTGACTCCGATTGAGGTCAAGCGCAATGTTTACACTGAGGTTGTGCCGCTTAGCAGTGAAGTGGCACATGCTGAAAAGGCATTATTGCAATTGCGCGGCCAGTTTACTCTTGCCGCCAAACAGATAGCCAAAGGTCGAGATTTTGATTATCAGCTGCTGAAAGATGCGGTTGCTGATATGGTCAATAGCGTTGTGCGCTGTCCTGATGCATTCACCTGGTTGTTGAGACTGCGTCTTAAAGATCAGCATACACACGACCACAGTATGAGAGCGGCGCTTTGGGCCGTTCAATTTGCCCGCTACATTGGAATGCCCAAGGGCGACATGTCCGTACTTTGTCTGGGTACTCTGTTAAAGGACATCGGCAAGGTCAAATTGCCCAATGGACTGTTGCGCAAAAAGCGTCGCACCCCTGAAGAAAACAAGGAATACCAGCAATTTGTTGAGTACGGGGTGGAAATGCTCCGAGCCTCGAAAAATGTTGAGCCTCGGGTGATTTCAGTGGTTCGTTACCACTGTGAACGCTTTGATGGCAGTGGTTTTCCCGAGGGTATTATGGGCGGGAAAATTCCCCTGTTGGCCCGTATTGCTGGTATTGCCACGACATATGATGCTATTTCAAATCCGCAAGAGTCTGAGGATCCTGTGGCGCCATCTCGTGCCGTCAGTCTGCTCTACAACATGCGAGACAAAAAATTTCAGGATGACCTGGTTGTTCAGTTTATCCAGTCGATCGGCTTGTATCCCACCGGTACTCTGGTGGAGTTGACCACTGGTGATGTCGGTGTAGTGGTAGAGCAACATGCGGATTCTCGCTTGACACCTAAGGTGGCGGTCTTCAATCAGAAAAAAGCCAAGGCTTCTGGCGAATATATACTGTTGGACTTGAAGGACGAGAAGCAGTCGCGAGAAGCTTTGATGAGTAGTGGCGTGGCCAAGGCGCGTTCGGTCTCCAAGCTGGCGATTGCAAGGGATCTGGAGTTGTCAGGCTATGACGTTGATATACCTGCAGTTACCACCATTTTCATGAAAAATACCAGCAAAGTTCTTGATAGTGCTTTGGCTGGCGATCAGGAAGTTGTGGAAACTTCACCTAAGAAATTCGGTATGTTTACCAACCTGAAGGATCGTTTTCGAATTTGATCTTTGGCTGTCAGCCAGGCACTCGCTGGCCTATCTCCTGGCCCATTTGCACATTGTGACCACTGGCAATCTCAGGTGACCAGTGAATGGTCTTTGGTTCAAACAGCAGAATTGCTGTTGAGCCAAATTTAAAATGGCCCATCTCTTCACCCTTGTCCAGTGTAATCTCTTCAGGTTTAAACTGATCCACACGCAGCTGATTTGCCTGATAGCCTTTTTGCCATACGGTTTCAATACCCGCTACCATCATCGCGCCAACCATCACCACAGCGCAGCGGCCAAAATCAGTGTCAAAAACGCAGACCAAGCGTTCATTTTTGGCAAATAGCCCATCGACCATGGCAGTGGTAGCCGCATTGACCGAAAACAGTTTTCCAGGAATATAGCGACAGTAGTCGAGTGTGCCGGACACCGGCATATGGACACGGTGATAGTCGCTTGGCGACAAGTAAATGGTCATGAACTGACCCTGCTGAAAGAGCCGGCTATCCTCGTTAGCTTCACCTAGCAGTGTCTCTACAGAAAAGGATTTACCTTTAGCCTGAAAAATTTCGCCTGCGGTAATGGTGCCTAGTTGGCTGACGGCCCCATCTGCCGGCGAGGTGATTACGCTATCGCCCTTGGCGATAGGCCTGGCTTCCGGCTTAAGTGCGCGGGTGAAAAAGTCATTGAAACAGGCGTAGTCATCGGGCGATGCAGATAAAGCCTCTTCCATGTTGACCTGGTAGGTTTTAATAAACTGTCGAATCAGCGCATTTTTCACTCGCGGAGATTGAGACTCCGCGAGTTTTTTCCCCAACCGGGACAGTCCGTGTTGGGGCAATAGTCGCTGCAGTGCGACAAACCATTCCGCCAGGTATGTGTTCAAACTATTGCTCCACAGGAGTATCCGGGCGATTACCCCATTCCCACCAAGAGCCGTCATAGGCTCGTATATCGTCAAAGCCCAATATTCTGCCTAGCATGTAGGTAAAACCAGAACGGTGGTGAGATTGACAATGTGTCACAGTAGGTTTGCTGGGATCGATTCCGATTGAAGCCAGTCGCTCCAGGGCATCTTCTCGAATTCGCATATTCCTATGATTATCAATCAGGCTGGTCCACTCGCAGTTGATGGCGCCGGGAATGTGTCCGCCCTTATCGGCCATGACTTTTTCGCCGCAGAACTCTGCCGGGGTGCGAGCATCCCAGATTTGCCAGTCGCCGGAATCCAGGTGAGCTATGATTTCTTCGGTTCTCACCAGTGCTTCTAGGTCGACCTTTACATCAAACTCAACTGCTGTCGGAGGGGGTACTTCCTGAGTCACGGCAAAGCCTTCATTGTGCCAGGCCACCAGGCCACCATTCAGGTATGACCAGTTGTGGTGCCCAATCACGTCAAGTGTCCAGGCAAAGCGGCCAGCCCAACCACCGCCTTCATCATCGTAAACAACGACATGGGTGTCATCGGTTAATCCCAGACGTCCAAACAGTGCATTTAACTGTGGGGGTAATGCCAACTTGTTAGGCCAGGGTTGGCCACCATTCATCAGCTCTTTTGGTGAGACGTGAACTGCGCCGGGTATATGTTTTTGCGTATAAAGACCATCGTTACACAGATCGATGATCAGAATATTGGGTTGGTCGAGCAGGTTAAGCAGGTCTTGTGGCTCGAGTAACTTTGGAATTGTGGACATGGTGCCTCCCGTACTGATAGCAGGCGGCGATTGTAACACTGATTTTGCAGTGTTTTGTCGGGCTTAATGGTCGCTTTCGAGGCTTTGTAGAATATGCCGGTAGCTGTCTGCTCGCTGGGTACTGATGTGACCTTCAGCTATGGCTTCGTTAATGGCACAGCCGGGCTCGGTGCCTCGGTGTTGGCAATCCCTGAATTTGCAGTGACCGAGAAAAGGTCGGAATTCAATAAAGCCGCTAGCGACTTCCTCGGGGTTCAGGTGCCATAACCCGAATTCACGTATTCCCGGCGAATCGATCACTTCACCACCCCCGGGTAAGTGAAATAACTGTGCCTTGGTGGTGGTGTGAGTACCCTTGGTCACTGCTTCTGACAGCGCGCCAACCGCGGTATTTGTCCCGGGAGACAGTGCATTTAATAAGGAAGACTTGCCAACACCCGACTGGCCGACAAACACGCTGGTTGTTCGGTCGAGAAGATCGGATAGCAACCCCATCCCATCGCCACTGTGGGCAGAAACCTGCGAACAGACGTAGCCCAACGCCTGATAGTCAGACAGCATATCCATGAGACGGTCACGGCTATTGTCATCGAGCAAGTCGCTTTTGTTCATCACTAACACCGGTGCGATCTGTTGATGCTCGCAGGCAACCAGGTAGCGATCAATCAGGTTCCGGTGGGGTTCGGGCAGGGGTGCGATAACAATCACAATGCGGTCAATATTGGCAGCTACAGGTTTGAGCTTGCCGCGGTTGTCCGGGCGGCAGAGTTCACTGTTGCGTGGCTTGATGGCAACCACCACACCCTTGGGGTCACCGTCCTGCCAGATAACATTATCTCCGGTGACAATGGAAGGCAGGTTTGCCCGTAGGTGACAGCGCTTTGATTCATGAGAGCCGTCATTTTCAGGCTCAACATCTACCTGAGAACCATAACAGGCCGTAACCCGCCCATTCTGCTCCGGGCCAAGATTATCCGTGGTCAGCAACGCTTCTGCCTGCACTCTATCAACAGCAGCCTGAGCCTTGTTCTGATTGCGCTGTATGCGCCGTTGCTGTTGTTTGGTTAAATGGCGTTTGCTCAAAATCCAATCCTGACAGGAATAGGTGCCCAGGGTTATTAGCTGGCTTCGTTGGGCGCAAGGATATAGCATAAGCGCATCGGGGGACAGGAATCAGAAATGCTTGATCTGGAAGGAATCTACCAGTCGCTGGCAACATTTATTCCGCTGCTGGTGACAATTGCTTTCATTGTTTTGTGCCTGTGGATTGCCAACTGGTTGTTGTTGCGACGTGCCAGTCTAACCACGGAATCGAGGCTGCCGGGTCAGGTTACCATGCTGGTGCTGACGGCGATCGCTCTGGTGATCGTCATTTTGGCCTTGCCGGTTAGCGAGTCCACGCGGGGTGATTTGCTGAGCCTGTTGGGTTTGGTGCTGACAGGTGTTATTGCCCTGTCGTCTACCACCTTTGTCTCCAATGCGATGGCCGGTTTGATGCTGCGCGCCGTGAGAAGCTTTCATCACGGTGATTTTATTCGTGCTGGCGAGCACTTTGGTCGAGTGACAGAGCGCGGTTTGTTTCATACGGAAATTCAGTCTGAAGACCGCGACTTGATTACATTGCCAAATCTCTTTCTGGCTTCAAATCCGGTCACCGTTGTGCGCTCATCCGGCACCATTGTTTCCTGTGAACTATCCCTTGGCTATGACGTGGCCCACCACCAACTGGAGCCACTGTTCAAGGAAGCGGCGCTGGCAGCGGGCCTTACCGAACCCTTTATGCAGATACGCAACCTGGGAGATTTCTCGGTCAGCTACAAGATTTCCGGCTATTACCCAGAGGTGAAACATCTGTTGACGACACGCAGCAAACTCCGAAAAGAGGTTCTGGATAAGTTGCATGGGGCGGGTATCGAGATTGTGTCTCCAACATTCATGAATCAGCGTCAGTACCAGAGTGGTGAGAAATTTATCGGCATTCCGGGCAAGCCGGAGGTCAAGCAGAGCGAGCAAGAAGCACCGGAAGCGATGATTTTTGACAAGGCTGACCGGGCTGAAAAAATTCATTCTCTTGAGGATGAAAAGCAGACCATTACCCAGGAACTCAAATCCCTCAAAGAGCAGTTGCAGAGTGCTGGTAAGGAAGAAGCCAAGGTTTTAAAAGCAGAAGTCGAGCAGCGAGAAACGAGGCTGGCGGCACTGGACAGTATCATTAGCAAGGCCAAAGAAACTCCCCATGAATGACGTATTACTGAGCAAGGACCCCCTCAATCTCATCTGGATTGACCTGGAGATGACCGGGCTGGACACCGACAACGATGTCATTATTGAAATTGCCACCATTGTGACTGATAAGCATCTCAATATTTTGGGTGAAGGGCCGATGTTGGCGATCCATCAGCCCGATGAACTGCTGGAGGGTATGGATGAATGGAACACCCGACAACATGGCCAATCCGGGCTGACGGAACGGGTGCGTACCAGCACCATTTCCATGGCGGCAGCTGAAAAGGCAACGCTGGATTTCCTGTCCCAGTTTGTTGATGCCCGTCAGTCCCCCATGTGCGGCAACTCTATCTGCCAGGATCGCCGTTTTCTGGCCCGCCAGATGCCGGAACTGGAAGCCTTTTTTCACTACCGAAATCTCGATGTTAGCAGCGTCAAAGAAATCATTCGCCGCTGGAGGCCAGAGCTGTTGAAGGGCGTTTCCAAGCAGGGGGCGCATTTGGCGATGGATGACATCAAGGATTCCATCAACGAGTTGAAATATTACCGGGATGTGTTTTTTGTGATGGAGGAGCAGCCCTGATGTGGCAGGTGTATTTATCGGGGGAAATTCATACGGACTGGCGAGACCGGATTATTCAGGGTGCCAGCGAAAAACAGTTGCCGGTGACATTTAGCTCTGCCGTCACCGATCACGAAGCCAGCGACGCAGCAGGTGATGTGCTCGGCACTGAGCCAGAGCCGTTCTGGCGGGATCATAAGTCCTCGAAAATCAATGCGATTCGTACCAAAACACTGATCGAGCAGTGTGATCTGGCCATCATCCGCTTCGGTGATAAGTACAAGCAGTGGAATGCCGCGTTCGATGCGGGCTACTGCGCGGCATTGGGCACGCCCTATATCACATTGCACGACGCCGATATTATCCATCCGCTGAAGGAAGTGGATGGGTCTGCCATGGCCTGGGCAAAGACGCCACAGCAGGTAGTGGCAATTCTTGATTACCTCACCACGCAACAGTAGCCTATTGATTCAGTTGCGGCGGGAGTCCGGGTTGGCAACCTTGCGTTTTCGGCGTCTTGGTTCACGATGTTGCTGCAATGCCCAGGCGACATGCTCCTGAACCAATGGCGAGGGAAAGTTGGTCCGGCTTTCAAGTGCCTGTAATACCTTTTCAGTAGTCGGCGCATTCCCCAGTCCCACAGCCAGATTTCGCAACCATCCCTGGTAGCCAATGCGCCGGATGGGTGACCCCTCTGTGTATTTCATAAACTCAGCCTCGCTCCATAAAAAAAGGGTGGCCAGTTCACTGTTGTCCAGCTGATGACGGGGTGAAAAATCTTTCTCATTGGACGTGGGGGCGGCTTTATTCCACGGGCAGACAGCCTGGCAGTCATCACAACCGAATACCCGGTTACCCATGGGCTCCCGAAATTCTTCGGGTATTGCTCCTTTGTTCTCAATAGTCAGATACGAGATACAACGTCTTGCGTCCAATACGTAGGGTTCGGGGAATGCGTCCGTCGGGCAGACTTTCAGACAGGCCTGACATTCCCCGCACTGGTCTTCCTCAAGCTGGGTGTCCACGGGCAGCGGCAGGCTGGTGTATATTTCGCCCAGAAAAAACCAGGAGCCGGCCTGGCTGTTGATCACCAGAGTATGCTTGCCCTGCCAACCAATGCCCGCTTTGACTGCCAGGGGTTTTTCCATCACCGGGGCGCTGTCCACAAATGGGCGCTGGGTCACCCCTCCCGGCACTGCCTTTTCGATTTCTTTCGCCAGTGTGGTGAGGCGTTTTCTAATCAGCTTGTGATAGTCGCGCCCCAGGGCATACCGGGAAATGAAAGCACGATCATCGGATTTCAGTACGGCAACCAGGTTGTCGTCTGGGGGTAGGTAATCCATACGCACCACAATCACCCGGCGGGTATTGGGCAGCAGTTGCTCGGGGTGGTAGCGTTTGCTGCCGTGCTCACCCATCCAGCGCATATCTCCCTGGTAGCCTTTTTCAAGCCAGCGGTTGAGCTGTTGACCACTGTCGGACAAGTCAATGTCGGCTATGGCTATCTGTTGAAAGCCCAGCGCCTTTCCCCACTCCTTGATCTGAAGGGCCAGCTGAGTGTAATCAGGGTCTTTGTGCTGAAGTGTCATGGTCGAACTTAAGTCTATAGTTAACGTATAATTTTGACAGATTTTCAGCGGATTATCGGTAGTTTATGTCGCACCATCTGCCAGTCCCTCTTTACTCCGCCCGACAGGTCCGGGAATTGGATCGCATTGCCATTCAGGATTGTGGCATTCCCGGCATCAAGTTGATGAAACGTGCAGGCTATGCTGTATTTCAACAGATAATCAGTCGCTGGCCTGGAGCTCCCCTGACAGTCTTTTGTGGAGCTGGCAACAATGCGGGTGATGGATACATCGTCGCGGCACTGGCCGCCGAAAGCTGTTTGCCCGTGGAAATCATTCAGCTCGCTGCTGCCCACAAGCTCCAGGGCGATGCATTGTCAGCCTACAACTACGCAGTGCAGGCAGGAGTCAGTATCAAGCCTTTTAGTGATGGCATGGGTTTGGAAACAGGTGTGGTAGTTGATGCCCTGTTGGGTACCGGCTTGAATGGTGAAGTTCGCGAGCCCTTTGCACAGGCGATTCGCCTGATTAACGACAGTGGTCTGCCCATTGTCGCTGTGGATATCCCATCCGGACTCTGCAGTGATACCGGCACAGCAGTTGGTCCGGTGATCGGTGCAGATGTAACGGTGACGTTTATCGGTATGAAACAGGGATTGTTTACTGGTGAAGGCCCGCAGCATACCGGGGAGCTGGTATTTAACAATTTGCGTGTTCCCGAGTTGGTGTACCACCAGGTGACGCCGGAATGTGAACGGTTGGATCTCGAAGAACTGATGCCCTTGTTGCCGAAGCGGCGCAGAGATGCACACAAGGGAGACTTCGGACATGTCCTGGTAGTGGGTGGTGAGCGAGGTTTTGGCGGCGCTGTTGCCATGGCCGCAGAAGCGGCGTTACGCACCGGGGCGGGTCTGGTTTCTGTGGCAACCCGTTCAGAACATGTGTCGGCCATGCTATCCCGTTGTCCGGAACTCATGGTCAATGCTGTCTCTTCCGGGCAGGAACTTCAGCCTCTGCTCGAGCGAGCGTCCGTTGTGGTAGTCGGCCCGGGATTGGGGAAAACACCCTGGTCAGAGCAGTTGCTTCGCCAAGTATGTATGGCTTGCAAACCAACGGTTGTTGATGCAGATGGCCTGAACCTGCTGGCCGCTCAGACGTCTCAGGCCCATGATTCCCGACACTGGATTCTCACGCCCCATCCCGGTGAGACCGCCAGACTGCTCGGTAAAACCGTCTCTGAAGTGCAGGCAGATCGATTTGCTGCCGTGCGTGAGTTGTGGCGAAAGTATCAATGTCCGGTGTTGTTAAAAGGTGTTGGCTCCCTGATTTGCTGTTCCGATAAACTCCCGGTGGCCGTTTGCACAGGCGGGAACCCTGGCATGGCATCTGGCGGCATGGGTGATGTGTTGAGCGGTATAGCGGGGGCGTTGCTGGCCCAGGGTATTGATCCCGGACAGGCACTGTCTCTAGCCGTGGGCTTGCATGCGGAAGCCGCTGACCGAGCTGCGGTGGATGGTGAGAGGGGAATGACTGCGACCGATCTGCTGGGTCCACTGCGTCGGTTAGTGAATCCATGAGAGAGTCGTTTGACATTCACCTGGCTGGTGAAGACGCCATGGTGGCTTTTGGTCGGCAGTTGGGCAGTATGTTGCCCGATGGCTGCCTGGTATTTCTGGAAGGTGATCTGGGTGCAGGAAAAACCACCCTGAGTCGCGGTATGCTGTCAGCCTTTGGTCATCACGGTGTTGTGAAAAGCCCCACCTACACACTGGTGGAGCCCTATCACTTGGGGAAAAAACTGATTTATCATTTTGACTTGTACCGTTTGGGCGATCCCGAAGAACTCGAATATATTGGTATTCGAGATTATCTCCAGCAAGCGAACTGTTGCCTGGTGGAGTGGCCTGAACGGGGTGCTGGCATGTTGCCCGAGCCGGATTTGAGGATACAGATCAGGATTGAAAACGGCGCGCGGCGTGTACTTGTCGAGGCCAACACCGAGAGGGGTGAGGGCGCGATCAAACAATTGGCAGCCATGTCATGAGGACAGTTTGTTGCTGAATTCAGCATGTATCAAAACCTTGTTGCTATTGCTGCTGGGGATGTTCTGCGAGGCATCTTTAGCGGCGACGGTTGACGGTGTTCGCTTGTGGCGGGCTCCGGACCATACTCGACTGGTTTTTGACCTGAGTGGTCCGGTAAGCCACAAAATTTTCCCCCTGGATAATCCTCCTCGCCTGGTGATGGATATTGCCCATTCATCCATCAATACCAGCACCAATGGTCTGGACCTGTCGACAACTCCGGTTACTGCACTGCGCACCGGCGTCAAGGATAAGACTGACCTGCGCATTGTGTTGGATCTCAAAACTGCCGTCAGACCCCGTAGTTTTGCACTCTCCAAAAACCAGCAATATGGTGATCGCCTGGTGGTTGATCTCTATGACATCGGTCAGGAGACAGTGAAAACAGTCAAGGACGTCGCAGGAGAAAGTGGCAACCGCGATATCATTATTGCCATCGATGCCGGCCATGGCGGAGAAGATCCGGGTGCATTGGGGCCGAAAGGTATACGTGAAAAGCAGGTGGTGCTGGCGATCAGCAAGGAATTACAGAAGCTGCTTGATAGCACCCCGGGTTTTCGCGCCAGGCTGGTCCGAACGGGCGACTACTACATTCCCCTGCGCAAGCGTACTGAAATCGCGCGTAACCACCGTGCTGACATGTTTATTTCCATACACGCTGATGCGTTCACCAAGTCATCGGCGAATGGTGCCTCGGTGTTTGCGCTCTCCCGGCGCGGTGCGACCAGTGAAACGGCCCGCTACCTGGCCAGCCGGGAAAACCAGGCGGACCTGATTGGTGGTGCCGGCAGCGTCAGCCTGGATGATAAGGACCACATGCTGGCCAGCGTGCTGCTGGATCTATCCATGACCGCCACGCTCAGCAGCAGCCTGGAAGTGGGGGCAGAGGTATTGCGCTCCATCGGTGGCGTTGCCAGGTTGCACAAGAAACATGTGGAGCAGGCGGGCTTTGTGGTGCTTAAGTCCCCGGATATCCCTTCCATTCTGGTTGAGACTGGCTTTATCTCCAACCCCAAGGAAGCCCGGCAGTTAAGCGACCGGAGTTATCAGCAAAAGATGGCGAGGGCCATTTTTAACGGTGTCAATCGATACTTCGAGAAAGCACCTCCGGCTGGGACATTGCTGGCGGCCCGTAAAACCATGGGTGGTGGGGGCGTACACGTCATTGCCCGGGGTGATACGCTGTCGGATATAGCCGTTCGTTACAATGTGTCCGTAGAAGACCTGTTGCGACATAATGGTCTCAATAGCACGCGCATCAGAGTTGGACAGCGCCTGAAAATTCCCGCTTCCTGAAGATTATTGATTCATGCCCAAAATTCATTTGCTCAGTCCCCGGTTGGCTAACCAGATTGCCGCCGGTGAGGTGGTAGAGCGCCCCGCCTCCGTGATCAAAGAGTTACTGGAAAACAGTATTGATAGTGGTGCCAGCCGCATTGAGATTGATGTGGAAAGCGGCGGCGTTAAGCTCATGCGCGTCCGCGATAACGGCTGTGGCATTGGAGAAGAAGACTTGCCTCTGGCGCTCAGCCGTCATGCCACCAGCAAGATTGAGCAGCTGGACGACCTCGAAGCTGTGGCTACCCTCGGTTTTCGTGGCGAAGCACTGGCCAGTATTTCGTCCGTCGCCAGACTTGCTATTGCCACCAATGATCGGGACAGTGGCCCCGGTTGGAAAGCCGAAGCTGAAGGGCGTGATATGGCGGTGAACCTGGCACCGGTGGCCCACCCGCGTGGAACCACAGTTGAAGTGCGTGACCTGTTTTTTAATACCCCCGCCCGGCGCAAATTTCTGCGCACAGAGACCACTGAATACAAGCGGATTGACGAAATACTGCGAAAACTCTCCCTCAGTCATTTCGACATTGATTTCACCCTGCGCAATAACGGCAAGGTGGCCCACCAGTTTCGCGCCGCTGGCACCCAGCTTGAACAGGAGCGCCGTGTGGCGGCCATCTGTGGCCCGGCGTTTATGGAAAATGCAATCTACGTAGATATGGAAGCCGCTGGCTTGCGTCTCTGGGGTTGGGTGGGGCTGCCGACTTTTTCCCGCAGCCAGGCAGATCTGCAGCATTTCTTTGTCAATGGCCGCAGCATTCGCGACAAACTGGTGACCCACGCGGTGCGCCAGGCATACCAGGATGTGATGTATCACGGCCGTCACCCGGCTTTTGTCCTCTATCTGGAATTAAACCCGGCAGATGTGGACGTCAACGTACACCCCACCAAGCACGAAGTGCGTTTCCGCGACAGTCGTACTGTCCACGATTTCCTGTTCCGTAGCCTGCACCGCTGCGTGGCCGATATCCGCCCTGGGGATAGCAACCAAGCTGGTGACAGCGAGCCTACGGAAACACCTTTACCAGCGGTGGACCGTTCCCCTGTGACGCAGGCGTCGATCAGTTTCAGCGAAAAGTCACCGGGGCCTAATCGCGTCGCAGAACAAATGGCCGTGTATGGCGACCTGCATGTGCCGGAGACATCCATCTCGCCATCGCCTTTGGCGCAAACCGATGAAACCCTGCCGCCACTGGGCTATGCCATTGCCCAGTTAAAAGGTATTTACATTCTGGCGGAAAATGCTGCGGGCCTGGTGCTGGTGGATATGCATGCCGCCCATGAACGCATTACCTACGAGCGCATGAAGCAGGCATTTGATGCTGAGGGGCTGATGTCCCAACCGCTGCTGGTTCCCAAAACACTGGCGGTCAGCCAGGCCGAGGCGGATACCGCAGAGGAACAGTCTGCCGTGTTTGAATCCCTGGGCTTCCAATTACAACGGGCGGGCCCGGAAAGTTTGCTGGTGCGGCAGGTACCTGCACTGCTGCGTGATGCGGATGTGGAACCGCTGGTTCGGGACGTGCTATCGGACCTGGTTAGCCATAGCAACAGTGACCGCATCAGGGAACACCTCAATGAAATTATGGCCAACATGGCCTGTCATTGTTCGGTCCGGGCCAACCGCAAATTATCCATTGTCGAAATGAATGCCCTGTTGCGGGATATGGAAGCGACAGAACGCAGTGGCCAGTGTAACCACGGCCGGCCTACCTGGACCCAGATGTCACTGGGAGAATTGGACAAACTGTTTTTAAGGGGACGGTAATCATCATGTTGCGCTTTTTGGGAAATCTTTTGTGGTTGATTTTTGGCGGTCTGCTGATGGGCCTGGCCTGGTGGCTGATCGGCCTGGTGGCGTTTATTACCATTGTCGGTATTCCCTGGGGTCGCTCCTGTTTTGTCATCGGCCAGTTCACATTTCTGCCCTTTGGGCGTGAAGCCGTGAGTCGTAGCGTCATCACAGGCAAGGAAGATCTGGGTACCGGCGCGCTGGGGCTGCTGGGCAATATTATCTGGTTTATTCTGGCCGGGTTCTGGCTGGCGGTGGGTCACATCACCCTGGCATTGGCGCTGTTCATTACCATTATTGGTATTCCCTTTGCCCTTCAGCACCTGAAGCTGGCACTGTTGACTCTGGCGCCAGTGGGCAAGGTCGTGGTGAAAAGTTAGTTTTTTGTTATGGCACGGGGGTGTCGTTCAACTGTTGATCCAGTTTATTGGAAACATATTTGGGGCCTCGAGTGAAACGCCCCAGCAAGTGGTAGGCGACCGGTAGGATAAACAGTGTAAACACCGTGGCGAAAGCCACGCCACAGAACAGGGTTATACCCAGCACCTGGCGGGTTTCTGCTCCGGCACCGAAGGACAGTATCAGCGGTATGGACCCGGCAATGGTGGTAATGCTGGTCATGACAATAGGGCGCAGCCGCACCTGTGCAGCGGTAATAATGGCTTCTTGCACAGAACTACCCTGATCGCGCATCTGATTGGCAAACTCGACGATAAGAATGCCGTTCTTGGCCGCCAGTCCGATCAGCATGATCAGACCAATCTGGCTGTAGAGGTTGAGGGTGTTGTCGCTGGCCCACAGACCCAGCAATCCCCCGGCTATGGCCAGTGGCACAGTCAGAATAATAATCAGTGGACTGATATAGCTTTCAAATTGGGCGGCCAGTACCAGGAACATCACCAGCACACCCAGAATAAATATGAAGTAACTGGCGGAACCGGACTTTTTGAAATCCAGTGAGCGCCCCTTGAAGTCAATCACCGCGTGTTCAGGCAAGTGCTCGCGCACCAGTTGCTCGAGATAGGTCAAGCCTTCGCCCAAGGGCAGGTCATCTTCCAGATTGGCATCAATGGTGATGGCGCGGTTGCGATTGTAGCGATTCAGTGTTTTTGAATCCGCGTATTCCTCCAATGTCACCAGGTTGGACAGGGGAATGAGCTGGTTGGAGCGCTCTGATCGCACATAAATATTGGTCAGGTCATCGGGGCTGTTTTGCTGATCGCGTTTGCCCTCAATCATCACGTCGTACTCTTCCCCGGCATCGAGGTATGTGGTGACTTTGCGCGAAGCCAGCATGCTTTCCAGTGTTCGCCCGATATTCTGTACTGACACCCCAAGTTCTGCCGCGCGGTTGTAGTCAATATTGACCTGTACCTGGGGGCTGGTTTCCCGGTAATCGCTGTCAATGTCGGTAAAGCCCGGGTTATTTTTACTCAGCTCTGCGTACAGGGTATCCCGCCAGCGGGCCAACTCCTCGTAGGTGCCACCGGCGAGCACAAACTGCACCGGTTTGGCTGTGCGGTTACCAATGCCCTGGCGCATAACGGGGTGAATCTGTACGCCGACCAAGTCCGAGGTTTTGGCGCGGATTTCAGCCATGATGTCCCAGGCGGAGCGGCGACTGCCCCACTCATTGAGAACCACAATGGCAATGCCGGTGTTAAAGGCATCACGTGGCGCGCGCACCAGAATCCGGCCTGCTTCTCCTTCGCTGGCCAGGGGTAACAGGCGCTGTTCAATTTCTTCGATGTAGGCCTTGGTGTAGGCGTAACTGGCTCCTTCGGGACCCTTGACCATGATAAAAAAGGCGCCACGGTCTTCCTTGGGAACGTATTCGTTGGGAATAAGGGCCACCAGCCAGACACAGAGGCCGATGCAGCTTGCAAAGAGTAGCCCGACCAGCAGCGGGTGATTCAGGCTAGCCTCTACCAGGTGGCGGTAATGGCCACGGCAACTCTGGAAGAATCGGTCGACTCGGGTTTCCGGTGCGAGGTCCCCGCCTGCCCGGGAGAGCAGTAATGATGCCAGCACCGGGCACAGGGTCAGTGCCACCAGGCTGGAAAATAACACCGCAGCGCTCATGGTGAGGGCAAACTCAGAGAATAACCGGCCCATATCGCCCTCCAGCATGGAGATTGGCGAAAATACCGCTACCAGCACCAGCGTGGTGGCGATGACGGCAAACCCCACTTGCCGAGTGCCCCGGAAAGCCGCGACCAGAGCGGGCTCACGGTGCTCCGCCATACGGCGATGGATGTTTTCCAGCACCACGATGGCGTCGTCCACTACCAGGCCAATGGCCAGTACCAGTGCCAGCAGTGTCAGCAGGTTGACCGTAAAGCCCATGGCCATCAGGACGGTAAAGGTTGCGATTAGGGAGATGGGAACCGTGACCGCGGGCACCAGCATTGCCCGAGCACTACCCAGAAACAGATAGATCACAAAGATCACCAGACCAATGCTGATGGCCAGGGTTTTGTAGACCTCGCCGATGGCCTGCTCAATAAACACGGAGGAATCGTAACTTTCGTGGATCTGCATGCCGTCGGGTAATAACTTGTTGAGCCTAGCCGCTTCCGTCTTGACCGCCCGCGATACCTCAATGGTGTTGGCGGTGGACTGTTTGGTGATGCCCAGACCCACCATGGTCTCCCCATTGCCGCGGAACAGGGTGCGGTATTCCTCGGTGCCCCTGTGTACCGTCGCCACATCGGCCAGTCGCACCAGGTAGCCATCCTCGCCCCGGCTCAGTACCAGCTGGCTGAAGTCTTCCGCAGTGCGGAACACCCGTTTCACCCGCACGGTAAATTCCTGCTGGATCGATTCGATCTTACCGGCGGGCAGTTCCACGTTCTCAGACCTCAGGGCAGCTTCCACATCACTCACCGTGAGGTTGTGGGCGGCAAGCTTGATGCGATCCAGCCAGATACGCATGGCCAGACTCTGGCCTCCCCCTATACGTACCCGCGCCACACCGTCGAGAATCGAAAAGCGATCCATCAAATAGCGTTCCGCATAATCGGTAAGTTCGGGCACCGAGAGCGCTTCGCTGGTGAGATTGAGCCACATAATGACTTCGTCATTCGTATCCAGCTTTTCTACGGTGGGCAGGTCGGCCTCCTCCGGCAAATCTTCCAGTACGCGGGCAACCCGGTCGCGGACATCGTTGGCGGCCGCCTCAATATTGCGGGACAGGTTAAACTCAATATTAATTTTAGATTCGCCATCGGAGCTGTTCGACTCGATGTACTTGATGCCCTCCAGGCCCGAGATGCGATCTTCCAGGACCTGGGTGATGCGGGTTTCCACCACGTTGGCAGCAGCGCCCGGATATTTCGTTTCGATGGAGACGATGGGTGGGTCGATATCAGGGTATTCACGCAGGGGTAGTCGATCAAAAGCAATCATCCCGAAAGCCACAAGCAGTAGGGAAATGACCGAGGCAAAAACTGGTCGCCGAATACTGATATCGGACAGCAGCATGGAATCAGTGAGCTCCGCGGTCAGTGCTTGACTGCTTGAGTAGTTCGCTGAGACTTTCCTCACCTTGCTGGGTGGCAGTGATGGAGACAGCGGAGCCCTGATTGAGGCGCATAATCCCGTGGGTGACCACCAGTTCCCCGGCTTCAATGCCGGTTATCACGGAGACAACCCCAGGGCGGCGAGGGCCGGTGGACAGCTGGCGTTTGGACACAGTGGCTGGTTCTTTGCTGGTATCCACTACGAAGGCAAACTGGTTAAACCCCTCCTGAATCAGAGCCTCCTCGGGAATCATGATGTAGTTAACCGGTGGTTTTTTTAGGGTCACCGTCATTAGCATGCCGGGTTTGAGCTGCCGTTCCGGGTTGGGCAGCAGGGCCCGCACGGAGAGTGCACGGGTGACAGGGTCGACCCTGGAATCAAGACTGGCGATTTCACCCTCAAAATCCTTGTCCCCCAATTCCCTGGCGTTGGCGACCACCGTCATTCCTGGTCGCAGGCTGTTGATGAATACCGCCGGCACCGACATATCCAGCTTCATGACATTGTCGTCGTCGAGTGTGGTAATCCTGTCCCCAGGTGTTACCAGTGCCCCAACGCTGATCTGGCGCAGCCCGACCACACCATCAAAAGGGGCAATGATGAGGCGGTCCTGCAGTCGGGATTGGGTGGCCTGGAGTTTGGCCTGGGCTGTTTCATAGGCTGCGCGGCGTTCATCCAGCAGGGACTCACTGGCCAGATTGGTTTTTACCAGCCCCTTGATACGCTGGTATTGGCGCTGTGCTTCACGCAGGGTTGAACGTGCTTCTTCAAGCAGGGCATGCTCTTCTTCGCTGGTCATTTCCACCAGTACTTTGCCGGACTCGACCCGTTCACCATCATCAAAGTGAATGGCGGTAATGGTTTCGGTGACGGTGGCAGAGAGGGTTACTGCCTCGTTGGCTCTCAGGGTGCCCAGTGCTTCGATGGTTTCTTCAAGGGGTTCGACCACCGCGGCTTTCACAAACACCGGTACCGGGGTGGCCGCGACTGAGAGGGCCGGGGCAGTTCCCAGCAGCAGGGACCCCAGCAGCGGGGTTAGGGCGAAAGCCTTCATTCGCATGTCAGAGAGTCCTTTTATCCGAGTGCATCGAGCATAAAAATTCGGCGTTAGTGAAATATGACAGTTCCCACGGCTAATGCAATGAAAAATGCCACCTTGGGTCGGCACTTAAGCTATCACCTTTATGCACTGTGTTGGTGCATCAGGATTTAGGTGCACAATCAGGGAACAGAATTTTTCGTGTGCTAATGGCATGTGCCGTGGTCAGTGTGCGCTCAAGCCCCTGTAAGAGGGGCATTTGCGATTGACACGGAAAAGTTGGCATATATCCTGAATGCAGTTTCATCAGTGTTCGTACTTTTGGCAACACGAATTGAGACAATCTGGCAAATAGAGCGCTAGGGTTCCGATTCATCGAAAGTCTTTTCAGGTCGATGGGTGTCTGGTCCGAGAGCACTCGACCTCTCAGTGATATGAGGGGTTACACGGCGGGACAAAAGCCCGGGAGACTTGTTTGGCGTTGAGCCAAAAGTACTCCACTTGCACCGGTGTAACCCGATACACGAAAGAACCGACTGAGAGGTTTATCATGAAAAAACTTGCTGCAATCCTTCTTGCTTCACTGCTGTTCTCCTCCGGCGCCATGGCGCGCGATGACTTTAAGATTTGCTGGTCAATTTATGTCGGCTGGATGCCCTGGGCCTATGGTGCTGAATCCGGCATCGTCAAGAAATGGGCTGATAAATATGACATCACTATCGATGTAGTACAGATCAACGACTACGTAGAATCCATCAACCAGTACACCGCCGGCCAGTTTGATGCCTGCACCATGACCAATATGGATGCCCTGACCATTCCCGCCGCCGGTGGCGTGGACAGCACCGCATTAATTGTTGGTGATTTCTCCAATGGCAACGATGCCGTCATTCTTAAGGGCAAGGAGTCTCTGGCAGACATCAAGGGCCAGCAGGTCAACCTGGTGGAGCTGAGTGTGTCCCACTACCTGTTGGCACGGGGCCTGGAAACGGTGGGTATGAGTGAAGCCGATGTGCAGGTGGTGAATACTTCCGATGCCGATATGGTGGCCGTGTACGGCACCGACGGGGTAACCGCGGTGACTACATGGAACCCGTTGGTGAGCGAGATTCTCGGTATGCCAAACAGCTACAAGGTGTTCGATTCCTCCCAGATTCCCGGCGAGATCATCGACCTGCTGGTGATCAATACCGAAACCCTCAAAGAGAACCCAAAATTGGGTAAGGCTCTGACCGGCGCCTGGTATGAAATCATGGGCCTAATGAGTGGCTCGGGCGAGGAGGGTGAAGCCGCTCGTACCTTTATGGCACAGGCTTCCGGCACCGACCTGGCCGGTTACGATGCCCAGCTGGCTGCTACCAAAATGTTCTATACCCCGAGCTCCGCCCTGGAGCTGACCAACAGCGACAAGCTCACTGCCACCATGAAGGCAGTGGCTGAGTTCTCCTTCGATCACGGTCTACTCGGTGATGGTGCCCCCGATGCCGGGTTTATCGGTGTCGAAACACCAGCCGGTCTTTACGGCAGCAGCAGCAACGTCAAGCTGCGCTTTGATCCCAGCTACATGCAAATGGCAGCTGACGGAAAACTCTAAGTCTGGCGTAACCAAGCGGGAGCGGTTTGCCGCTCCCTGAGGACGAGTCATGAAACGACTGATCAATCTGGCCCCTTCGCCAGTGGTGAGCATGATGTTGGCGCTGTTGCCCTTCGCACTGATCCTGCTGATGTACGTGGCTTCTTCTGATCTGAGGCTGGAGGCTAATCCCAACGACAAGTTGCTGCCAAGCTTCAGTCAGATCGGCGATGCAATCCACCGCATGGCATTCGAACCCAGCAAGCGCACCGGGGAATACCTGTTCTGGCAGGACACCGCCAGCAGCCTCCAGCGCCTCGGCCTGGGGGTACTGATTGCAGCTTCGCTGGGGCTGGCACTGGGGATTTTTACCGGCGCACTGCCGCTGGTGAATGCTGGCGTTTCACCGCTATTGACGGTGGTATCGCTGGTTCCGCCGCTGGCGCTGCTGCCGATTCTATTTATCGTGTTCGGCCTTGGAGAATTGTCCAAGGTGATGCTGGTGGCTATCGGTATCACTCCGGTGATTGCCAGGGATATTCAGCGACGTACCCGGGAAATTCCGGCTGAACAGCTGGTGAAAGCCCAGACCCTGGGGGCCAACACAGCACAGATCATGATTCGGGTACTGTTGCCACAGTTGCTACCGAAGCTGATTGACGCAGTGCGATTGACCCTGGGGGCCGGTTGGCTGTTCCTGATCGCCGCTGAAGCCATCGCCTCTACTGACGGCTTAGGCTACCGGATTTTTCTGGTGCGCCGCTACATGTCCATGGATGTGATCCTGCCCTATGTGGCGTGGATTACCCTGTTGGCATTCCTGTTTGATGTGGCGCTTGCCTGGCTCAGCCGCAGGCTGTTCCCCTGGCATGCAAATGGGGGGGCTCAGTAATGATCGAAGCAAATAACCTCTGGAAGCGCTACGGCGACAACGTGGTGTTGGAACAGATCAACATGCACGTGGCGGAACGGGAGTTCGTCACCATGGTGGGCACCTCCGGTTGCGGCAAGAGCACCTTCCTGAAAATGCTGCTCGGCACCGAGAGCCCCAGCAGTGGCTCATTGCTGCTGGACGGCAAGCCCATCTCCTCCGAGCCCGGACCCGATCGCGGCATCGTGTTCCAGCAGTACTCGGTGTTTCCCCACATGACCGTGCTGGAAAACGTGGTGGCGGCCAAAGCCTTTCAACGCCCAGGTATTACCGGCTACCTGTTTGGCGGTGCCAAAAAGGCGGCGCGCCATGAAGCTGCTGAGATTCTCGAGCAGGTAGGATTGAGCCATGCTCTCAACCGCTACCCTCACGAACTGTCCGGGGGCATGAAACAGCGGCTCGCCATCGCCCAAGCCCTGTTAGCCAAGCCGCGCATCCTGTTACTGGATGAACCGTTTGGCGCATTGGACCCGGGTATTCGCGCCGACATGCATGAGCTGATCCTGAACCTGTGGCGCGAGTACAAGCTGACGGTATTCATGGTCACCCATGACCTCAAGGAAGGCTTTTACCTGGGCACCAGGCTGTGGGTGTTCGACAAACTGCGTCACGATCCCCAGGCCCCCAACGCCTACGGGGCTTCCATTACTTATGACTTGCCTGTTGGCCAACTGGATCAGCGGCTCTATCAAGAGATCGACGACAGCCTGAGGCCGGTGTACACCGGCCAGAGTGAAGATGGGTTGGAAGGACAACCATGACGAATATGTACTACACCACCGATATTGCACCCGGCGGCCATTGGTCGCTGCGGCTGCGACGCGGCACGCTAATGCGGCTTACCGACCTCGAGGGCGGCTCCAACGTTGGCATGCTGTTTTACAACCCGGAAAACCTGCTGGAGCGTTACAACGCGCCTGATACCCTGAAGTGCCAGCACACATTCAAACTGACCCGCGGCAATTGCCTGTATTCTGATATGGGGCGGATTTTCGCCTCGGTGGTCGAGGACAGCGTCGGCTGGCATGAAACCATCTGCGGCAACAGCCGCGCCGATCAGGTGGCAGCGCGATGGGGTAAGCGGGACTACCAGGGAGACCGCAACCAGTGGCACCAGAACGGCCACGATGCCTTTCTGGTGGAACTGGCTAAATACGGTCTCGGTAGTGCCGACCTGGCCGCCAACATCAATTGGTTCAGCCAGGTGGCTGCCGACGACGACGGCAATCTGCGGCTGGTGGAAGGGGCCAGTCCCGCCGGCAGCCAGCTGAGCCTGCGATTCGAGATGGACACCCTGGTGCTGCTGCACAGCTGCCCCCATCCCCTCAACCTTTCCTCCGAGTACCCTGCGCGTCCGGTGGGTATCGAGCTGGGAGTAGCGGAGCCAGTGACGTTGGATGACGTCTGCCGCAACCACTGTCCGGAAAACCGCCGCGGCTTTGCCAACAACGCACTCTATTACCTGGGGGCGGCTCCCGAGTTGTTGCCTTTTCTAGAGGGGGGAATCTGACATGCTGACAAGCAGTTCACGCCAACCCGAAAATGCCTGCCTGCGTCAGGTGATTGATGCCGGTGATTACTACCTGGGCGCTGTTAAGGCTGGCCAGACCCTGCGCATCCTCGACCTCGAGGGCAACCAGGCGGCGGATACCCTGTTTTACAGCGCCGCCGATCCGGCGGAGCATTACAGTGCCACGGATACCATCCGTGAGCAGGGCAACCTCTACCTGACCACTGGCTCGGTGCTGCGCTCCAATGAGAACAACCCGATGCTGGAGATCGTCGCCGATACCTGTGGCCGCCACGACACCATTGGCGGCGCCTGCGCCACTGAGAGCAATACCGTGCGCTACGACCTCGAAAAGCGCTGTATGCATGCCTGTCGGGACAGTTGGATGCTGGCCATTGCCGAGCATCCGGAATTCGGCATCGGCAAACGGGACATCAGCCACAACATCAATTTCTTCATGAATGTGCCGGTGACCGTCTCCGGTGGGCTGACCTTCGAGGATGGCATTTCCGCGCCGGGTAAGTATGTGGAGTTGACCGCAAAAATGGATGTGCTGGTGCTGATTTCCAACTGCCCGCAGCTCAACAACCCCTGCAATGGCTATAACCCCACGCCGGTGGAAATTCTGGTTTGGGATAACTGATTCGCCAGATTCCCCTTCAGTGGACGACCACTGTCGCAGCCATGAGAACCGGGACGACCCGGTCGAGGTTAGAAGATGTTCAACAAAGTCCTGATTGCCAACCGCGGCGCCATAGCCACCCGCATCGTTCGCACCATGAAGCGGCTCGGCATCGGCTCGGTGGCGGTATACGCCGACTGCGATGCCGACAGCCTGCACGTGCGCCTTGCCGATGAAGCTTATCGCCTCGGCGAGGGCGGAGCTGCCGATACCTATTTGAATATGGACCGACTGCTGGAAATCGCCGCCGAATCCGGTGCCGAGGCCATTCACCCGGGCTACGGTTTTCTCAGTGAAAACACTGGCTTTGTGGGCCGCTGTGAGGCAGCGGGTGTCGTTTTTATCGGTCCCACTGCAGAGCAGATGGAAGCGTTTGGGCTGAAACACCGGGCCCGGGAGCTGGCCACCGCTGCTGAAGTGCCACTGTTGCCCGGTTCCGACCTGTTGCGGGATCTGGATGAGGCCAAAACTGTGGCCGCGCAGATCGGCTACCCGGTGATGCTGAAGAGTACCGCCGGTGGCGGCGGCATCGGCATGCAGCTCTGCCACAGCGAGGAGGAACTGAGCAGCGCCTTCGATTCGGTGAAGCGCTTGGGGGCCAATAACTTTGCCGACGACGGCGTGTTCCTGGAGAAATTCATCGCCCGAGCCCGCCATATCGAGGTGCAGGTTTTTGGTGATGGCTGTGGCCAGGCCCTGGCCCTAGGGGAGCGAGACTGTTCCAGCCAGCGTCGCAACCAGAAGGTGGTGGAAGAGTGCCCGGCGCCCAACCTCACAGACGAGGTGCGCCAGCAACTGCACACCACCGCCGAGTTGCTGCTGGCCAGCGTCAGCTATCGCAATGCCGGCACCGTGGAATTTATTTACGACGCCGACACGGACCATTTCTACTTCCTCGAGGTCAATACCCGCCTGCAGGTGGAGCACGGTGTCACCGAGGAAGTGTACGGCGTTGACTTGGTTGAGTGGATGCTGCGGTTGGCCGCGGGGGAAGATTTATCGCTGCAAACCCGACGCGGGCAGCTTCGCCCTAGCGGCCATGCCATACAGGTACGGGTCTATGCAGAGGATCCCTATCGGAACTTTCAGCCTTCGCCCGGTCTTCTGACCCAGGTGATGTTTCCCAAGGGGGAGGGGGTCCGTATTGACCATTGGATTGAGGCGGGCACCGAGGTGCCACCTTTCTTTGATCCCATGTTGGCTAAGATCATCGTGCACGATACGGACCGTGAGGCAGCACTGATCAAACTGCAATGGACCCTGGACAACACCGCTCTGTACGGCAGCGAAACCAACCTGGACTACCTGCGCACCCTGAGTCGCGATCCTGTGCTGGTGCGCGGCGAGGTCACCACCCGCTACTTGAATAGCGTTAATTTTCAGCCCACCCGCATCGATGTGTTGCAGGGTGGCACCCAGACCACGGTACAGGACTATCCCGGTCGCAGCGGCCACTGGGATGTGGGTGTGCCACCCTCGGGCCCCTTCGACAGCTATTCCTTCCGGGTTGCCAACCGCCTGCTTGGCAACCCGGCGGATGCGGCAGCTCTGGAGATTACATTGCAGGGGCCGACCCTGGCGTTCTCCTGCGATACCCAGTTGGTGATCGGCGGCGCTGCCATTGACGCCAAGCTGGTGAATACTGAATCCGGCGAGCAGCGCCCCGTGCCTCTGTGGCAGGTAGTAGACGTCAAGGCCGGCCAGCAGCTCAGCCTGGGACGCATCCGCGACGGCGGTGCCCGCGCTTACCTGGCGGTACGCGGCGGTATCCAGTGTCCCGCTTACCTGGGTTCCCGCGCCACCTTTACCCTGGGCCAGTTCGGGGGGCACAACGGTCGCGCTCTGTGCAGTGGCGATGTGCTCCATCTGGACCAGACTGCCGCTGCGGTCGCGCCAGCTCAGCTCGATCCGGCACTGCTGCCGCAGATTGGCAACAGCTGGCAGCTGCGGGTGATATACGGTCCCCATGGTGCCCCGGACTTTTTCACTGACATGGATATCGAAACGTTCTTCGCTCACGACTGGGAAGTGCACTACAACTCCAGCCGCACCGGGGTGCGCCTGATTGGCCCGAAACCGGCCTGGGCACGGCAGGATGGCGGGGAGGCGGGTCTGCATCCGTCCAATATCCACGACAACGCCTACGCCTTTGGCACCGTGGACTTCACCGGTGATATGCCGGTGATCCTCGGTCCGGACGGCCCCTCCCTGGGGGGCTTTGTTTGCCCGGCTACGGTAATCAGTGCCGACCTGTGGAAACTGGGCCAGCTCCACGCGGGGGACAAGGTGCGTTTTGTGCCGGTAAGCATCGAACAGGCAGTGGCGCTGGAGGCGGCGCAGCAGCGGCAGGTGGATAGCCTTGTCCCCCATGAACTGACCTGGCAGCCGGTTACGCCGGAAACTCCGGTACTGGCGCGACTGAAAGCCCATGAGTTTGGTGACGAAATTGTTTATCGCGCCGCCGGGGATCACTTTCTGTTGGTGGAATACGGTGAGCAGGTGCTGGATATTCGCCTGCGCTTTCGCGCCCACGCCCTGATGCAGTGGCTGCAACAGAATTCACTGCCGGGCATCCGTGAACTGACCCCGGGCATCCGTTCCCTGCAGATTCATTTCGATAGCCAGAAACTGGATCACCGCCGCCTACTGACCCACCTGCGCACCGCTGAAGAGTCATTGGCGAATCGGCTGGAACAGTTGGCGGTGCCGTCGCGCATCGTCCATATCCCGCTGTCCTGGGACGACGAGGCCTGTCGTTTGGCGATCGAGAAATACAGCCAGTCGGTGCGCAAAAATGCCCCCTGGTGTCCCAGCAACCTGGAATTCATCCGCCGTATCAACGGCCTGGACAGCATCGATGAAGTAAAACGTATCCTGTTTGAGGCCAGCTACCTGGTAATGGGTTTGGGGGATGTGTACCTGGGGGCGCCGGTTGCCACCCCGGTGGACCCGCGCCACCGGCTGGTGACCACCAAGTACAACCCGGCGCGCACCTGGACCGCGGAAAACTCCGTGGGCATCGGCGGCTCCTACCTGTGCGTTTACGGCATGGAGGGGCCGGGCGGTTACCAGTTTGTCGGTCGCACCCTGCAGATGTGGAACCGCTACCGGCAGACGGCGGAATTTTCCAAACCCTGGCTGCTGCGCTTCTTTGACCAGATTCGCTTCTACGAGGTCAGCCAGGAAGAGTTGCAGGAGATCCGCCGGGAATTTCCCCGCGGCAACTATCCCCTGAAGATCGAGGAATTAGCCCAGTGGCATGCCACCGGCCAGTTCAATTTCGAGGCCGAGGAGCAGCAACAGCAAGAGGATGAGGTGAGCTGGCCCGAGGATAGCATCGTGGTGGATAGCCCCGTGTCCGGCAGTGTCTGGCAAACCGAAGTGGCGGTGGGTGATCACGTGCGCGCCGGTCAGGCGCTGGTGATTCTGGAGTCCATGAAGATGGAAATTCCCATTCAGGCGCCCCGTGACGGGGTGGTCAGCCACCTGCTGCTGAGTGCTGGCCAGCGGGTGCGGCCGGGACAGGCGCTGGTGGTACTGGAAGAGATGGTTTGAGGAGCAGTGAAATGAGCAGCAACATGACAATAGCCAACCTGAGCAACGCCTACCGGGAAGGTTCTCTCACTCCTGCCGGAGTGATGGAGGACATCCGCCACCGGGCGCAGGAGTTTTCTGACCGCAACATCTGGATTCACCTGCTCAGCGCCGAGGAGCAACAACCCTACCTGGCGGCGCTCGCAGAGAAGGACCCGCAACAGTGCCCGTTGTGGGGTATACCTTTCGCCATCAAGGACAATATCGATCTGGCGGGGATACCCACCACCGCTGGATGCGAGGCTTTCACCTTCACACCGTCGGCGTCCGCCCCGGTGGTGCAACAGTTGCTGGACGCCGGGGCCATCCCGGTGGGCAAGACCAATCTCGACCAGTTTGCCACCGGCCTCAACGGCACCCGCTCCCCCTGGGGCCCGTGCCGCAATGCCTTCGATCCCGACTACATCAGCGGCGGTTCCAGCTCCGGTTCTGCCGTATCCGTGGCGCTGGGGCTGGCGAGTTTCAGCCTGGGCACCGACACTGCCGGTTCCGGCCGGGTGCCCGCCGCCTTTAACAACCTGGTAGGCGTGAAACCCACCCGAGGGCTGCTGTCCGCCCGGGGTATGGTGCCCGCCTGCCGCAGCCTCGATTGCATCAGCATCATGGCCCTCAACACAGATGACGCTAACACGGTGCTGGCTTGCGCAGAGGGCTTCGATGCCGGGGACGGCTACAGTCGCCACAACTGCTACGACAATCTTAGCCGCCACTACGGCTACCGGCAGGGGTCGTTGAAAGTGGGGGTGCTGCCTGAAGACCAGCTTCAGTTCTTTGGCGACAGCGGATATCAGGCCGCCTATGCCGCCACGCTGGAAAAACTGACCGAACTGGGTTTCGAGCTGGTGGAAGTGGACTACCGTCCCTTCGACGAGGCAGCGCGGCTGCTCTACGAGGGCCCCTGGGTGGCGGAACGCTATATCGCCTGCCAGCCGCTGATCGAGGAAAACCCCGCGGCGCTGCACCCGGTAGTCCGCGCCATCGTGGAGCCGGGCGGCAACCCGAAAGCCACCGAGCTGTTCCGTGCCCAGTACCGGCTTGAGGCCCTGAAACAGGTCTGCGTGGCGACGCTGGACCAGCTGGACTGCCTGTTGACGCCCACCGCCGGGCGTCTGTTCACTGTGGAAGAAATGCTGGCGGAGCCGATTCTCTACAACAGCCAGCTTGGCTACTACACCAATTTTATGAACCTGCTGGACATGACGTCGGTGGCGGTGCCCACGGCCTTTACCGCCGCTGGTTTGCCGTTCGGTATTACCCTGGTGGGAAACTGTTTCAGCGACCGGGTATTGTTGTCCATCGCCAATCGCATCCAGCAGGGGTTGGCTCTGCCTGTAGGTATTGAGTGCACCGATGCCGCCGGTGCGGAGCCCGCGGGGTTGCCTCAGGTACAGCAGCCGGTGGCGGACAATCGCCGTATCGATGTGCTGGTGTGTGGGGCTCATCTGGAGGGGCTGCCGCTTAACTGGCAGCTCACCGAGCGGGGCGCAGTATTGAAAAGCCGCACCCGCACCAAGCCCTGCTACCGCATGTATGCCTTGGCCGGTGGGCCGCCGTTCCGGCCCGGGCTGATTATGGATGAACAGAACGGAGCGGCCATTGACGTGGAAATATGGTCTGTTCCTTCTGCTGAGTTTGGCAGCTTCGTGGCGGGGATTCCCGCACCGCTGGGTATCGGCAAAGTGCTGGTAGAGGATGGCTCCGTGGTGACCGGTTTTATCTGCGAGCCCAGAGGTGTTGAAGGCGCCACCGATATTACGAATCTGGGGGGGTGGAAAGCCTACCTGGCCAGTCGCTGAGAAGCGGATTTACCGCTCTTGGGCTATCGGGCGGTGGGGTGCTATGGTTGATGGCATTCCTCCTTCCGGAGCCCAAGCATGTCTAATGTCACTCAAGGTCTTTCCCTGCGAGCGCTGTCGCTGACGGCGCTTGCTATGGTGGCGTTTGCGGGCAACTCCCTGTTGTGTCGGGCCGCTTTGCGGGATACCGGCATCGACGCCGCCAGTTTTACCTCCTTGCGTTTGCTGTCCGGCGCCCTGGTGTTATGGCTGATCGTTTCCCTGAGCCGTGATCACCGGGAGGGGCAGGGCAGTTGGCTATCCGGCCTATGGCTATTTGCCTACGCGGCAGCCTTTTCCTTTGCCTATCTGAGCCTGACGGCGGCCACCGGGGCACTGCTGCTGTTCGCCGCAGTGCAGGTGACCATGATAGGTCACGGCCTTTGGGCTGGGGAGCGGTTGCGGCCGCTTCAGTGGCTGGGTGTTTGTCTGGCCATTGCGGGATTGGTGGGATTGCTGCTGCCGGGCGTCTCGGCACCGCCTGCGCTGGGTGCCGGGCTGATGGTGTTGGCGGGTGTGGCCTGGGGGCTGTATTCCCTGCGGGGTCGCCGTGGTGGCGATGCCACCCGGGTGACCGCCGGCAATTTCCGCTACGCGGTGCCGTTCGCATTGTTGTTGAGTGTCTTCACCATTCCAACATTCAGTATTGATCCTGCTGGGGCTGGTTATGCGCTGGCCTCCGGTGCTTTTGCCTCCGGCATGGGCTACGCCATATGGTATACCGCGTTGCCATTTTTAAAGGCGGCCAGTGCCGCCACCGTTCAGCTCAGTGTGCCGGTTATTGCCGCTGTTGGTGGCGTGTTGTTGCTTGGTGAGCCTCTGGGTATACGGTTGGTACTGGCTTCCCTGGCGGTGTTGGGAGGAATCGCCCTGGTTATTCTTGAGCGCCGTTAAGTTGCACTCACCCTGCTCCATTTACTGTTCCTAAAGAGCGCGCTTTGTCTTAATAGTCTGTTAAGTATCCGTCTTTAGCATGGGCGCATTTTGATTCGAAGGAATATGCCCATGAAAATAATCCCTATGGCTGCTTTGCTCGTTCTTGCGTCGGTGCTCTCCGGTTGCGACACCTTTGAATATCAGCTAGCCGAGAGGGTGGCCGAGCTACAGGTTAGCCTGGCGGACCCGGCATGGGACGGCTATGCCATTCCCGAAGGGCAACAGTGCAAGAAATTTGGTGGCCATGGTGCGACGCCGTTATTGAAAGTGAGCGGTATTCCCGATGAAGCCAATGCCGTAATTGTTGCCTTTAGTGATCGCAGCTGGTTTCTGATGGACCATGGCGGCCATGGCATGATCGGTCTCTGGACAGGAAGGTTGCATAACAGCATCGAGATACCTGTTGTGGCCGGTGAGTCCTTCGATCTGCCCAAGGGGATGTTTCTGGAGCAGGCACACCAAGGGGGGCGTGGTGAGCCTGGCGCCTACCTGCCACCCTGTTCCGGTGGCCGCGGCAATCGTTATTTTGCCGAAGTGGCGGCTGTCTACAAGGGTACGGGGGATGAACCTACACAGTTGCTGGCTAGCGGGGAAGTGTTTCTCGGTCATTATTGACGCCTGCCGACAAGGGTGATGGTAATTATCCACGCCTGTTTTTCTTCTAGCCGGGGGGTCGTTGGTAGTGATGCTACGTTTATCCCAAGCACATTTTTGTGTGCGTTAACCAGCAACCCAAGAGTTGGGTTGATGTTGCCTTGCTTGATTTGGAAAAAAGTCGCTGACGGTGGCGAGATTCCCTTGCCCTGCAGCGGGTAATCTGAATAGCTCCAGGGCTGGTCCCAAACGTCTAGCTGCGAACATAAGAAACCCCACCGAAGTGGGGTTTTCTGGAGAGGGGTTCTGGAAGAAAAACGGGTAGACCTAGGCTTTTTTCCTGAGTCCGCTCAAGCCTGCAACTCCGGCAAGGCCTATGGCGAAAAGCCAAGCTGTTGCAGGAACAGGGACATTCGATACGTCTTGTAAGGGGGCACTGAAGTT
Organism: Porticoccus litoralis; assembly: GCF_030676955.1. Classification (NCBI taxonomy): domain Bacteria; kingdom Pseudomonadati; phylum Pseudomonadota; class Gammaproteobacteria; order Cellvibrionales; family Porticoccaceae; genus Porticoccus; species Porticoccus litoralis. The sequence goes on from NZ_JAUUUU010000002.1 coordinate 222,554, forward strand.
GTCAATCCATACAGTATCTAGATATGAATTCACACTGCTATCTTTTCTGTATCGCCAGGTAAAAACGTGAGTTCCCGCAATGACCTCTCTAGAGTAGTTCAGCCACCCTGTGTCGCCGGTGATTAAAAAAACCCTAATGTCGTTAATATAAAACATTAGGTAGTCAAAATTGTCCTCTGAGCTGACGCGATAGTCAAAGGACACTGTGCCGGCTGATGTTGCAAGTTCCAACTCCAGATAACTGGATTGATTGTGTGTGATCCGCCCTGATCTTGCGCTGTAAATACCTGAGGCCGCTGTAGAGGAATCAATGCTCCAGTCTGCTGCGCCATAGGTTGACCATGAGTTGGCGGAGAAGTCGCCACTCTCAAAACCGTCGATAAGGGCAGCACTTGCAGATTGGCTACATACGAATAACAAAGCGGATAAAAATAATGGTCGAAGAGTTGTCATAAGGGCACATCCTAGCGACTTCAATTAATAATGAAAAAACAAATGAGTAATTACACCGGTTTCTGTGTTTTTCTTAAACCGATAAGGCCCGCCAGCCCCAGAACAAACAGCCACACTGTTGCCGGCAGCGGCACATTATTGTTGTCATTGAGGCTGTCCAGATCGTAGGCCGTTTCTAGGCTGTTGTTTTCCTCGTAGGCATCTGCGATGTAGGCTGCGATGCTTACTTCCGCATAACGATAAATGTTAACGAAATAATCTTTGCCGAGGATGGCTCCGAAGCTGATGAACTCATTGTCTGTGGTTGAGGACGAGCTAGAAAAGTAGCCGTTTTCATCAGCAACCTGCATGTCGATATCCATTTCACTATCCAAAAAATACAGGTTTAGATTGATAGTGTCGGCCGTAGCCGCAGTCCATGTGTATACATCATTTGTATCCAGGGTCTGGTCTAGCGTGCCCGAGAGGCTGATGTCGTAAATATCGGAATTCAGGTAATCAATTTCAAAGGTGTAGCTGGTTCCAGCGTGCAGTTGAAATGATGAGAGCAGCAAACAAAGCAATAAAGAACTTTTTGTAAACCCTTTCATGTTAAACCTTTACCTTGATGTTGTTTTTTTAAATCCCTAGCAATCTATATGCCACTGTACAAAAAACAATAGGTTACGGTTCGTTGGAAGGGGCTGTTATAAATTTATCTGACAAAAAATCGATAAAATAAACACTTTTCTCTACAGCTATTACTTCTTTGCTGCCGTTCTCGGTGACGTGTGATCTAGGGTCAGTTGTTGAGCCGTCCTACAGTGATGTAATAACAGCTGGTTAATTACAGCGGGCAAGATTTCTGAGGCATTCGTGTTGCTACTGCAAGCAATTGGTCGTTGCTTCAGTGATGATTTGCTTTTTTACCCGGTCACCATTTGGCCGCACGTTTTTCTAAAAAAGCAGATAAGCCTTCCCGTCCTTCTTCCGAAACCCACAACCGGGCAATGGTTTCACTGGTGTGCCACAGTAGTTCATCGCTGAGCGGCTTTCCGCTTACTTCCGCGATTAGATGTTTTGCTTCCGCCATGGCCTCGGGGCCATTCTGTAGCAGGTGGTCGATCCAGTTTTCCACTACCGGGTCTAAATCTGATTCCTCCGCTATTTTGCTCACCAGACCTAGATCTTTGGCGGTGTCAGAATTGATCGATTCGGCGCTGAGAAAGTAACGTCGCGCCGCACGCGGGCCGATGGCGGCGATGACATAGGGGCTGATGGTGGCGGGCACCAGTCCCAGCCGCACTTCGCTGAAGCGGAATGTGGCGCTGCTGGTAGCCACCGCCAGATCACAGCAGCAGATCAATCCCAGGGCGCCACCCCAGGCGCTTCCCTGTACCCGGGCGATGGTGGGTTTTGGTAATTCGTTGAGGGTGCGCAGCATGTTGGCCAGGGCCTCGGCGTCAGCGAGATTGGTGTCGTAGCTGGCGTTGCCCATGCGCCGCATCCATGTCAGGTCCGCCCCGGCGGAAAAGTGTTTGCCGGTGGCGGCCAGTACCATCACTCGTATGCTGTTATTGCTTGCCACGTTGCAGAAAGCCGCGCTTAGCTCGGCGATGACGGTGTCATCAAAGGCGTTGTGCCGCTCCGGGCGATTGAGGGTGACGGTGGCGACGCCGCGCCGGTCAATGTGGGTGGTTACGGAGGGCTTGCTCATAACGATCACCTGGGTTGGATTGGTCCGCTACATGCGGAATACCCCGAAGCGGGTTTCCTCAATCGGGCTGTTGGCGGCGATGGCCAGGCAGTGGCCAATCACTTGGCGGGTCTGCAGTGGATCGATGACACCGTCGTCCCAGAGTCTGGCCGAGGCGTAGTAGGGGTTGCCCTGTGCCTCGTAGCGCTCGACGATAGGCTTCTTGAAAGCTTTTTCCTCATCTTCACTCCAGGGCTTGCCTTCACGCTCCAGCTGCTCCCGTTTGACCTGGGCCAGTACCCCGGCGGCCTGTTCGCCACCCATCACGGAAATCCGCGCATTGGGCCACATGAACAGGAAGCGCGGGTCGTAGGCGCGACCGCACATGCCGTAGTTGCCGGCGCCGTAGGAGCCGCCGATCAGCACCGTGAATTTCGGCACCCGGGCGCAGGCCACCGCCATCACCAGCTTGGCGCCGTGCTTGGCGATGCCGCCGGCCTCGTAGCGCTGTCCCACCATGAAGCCGGTGATGTTCTGCAGGAACAGCAGCGGAATGCCGCGCTGGGCACAAAGTTCGATAAAGTGGGCGCCCTTCTGGGCGGACTCGCTGAACAGGATGCCGTTGTTGGCGACAATGCCAATGGGGTAGCCCTGCCATAGGGCGAAGCCACACACCAGGGTGGGGCCATACAATGCCTTGAATTCGTCGAACTCGGAGCTGTCCACCAGCCGGGCAATGACCTCGCGGACGTCGTAGCCGAGACGGCGCTCGGCGGGGATCACCCCGTACAGCTCAAGCGGGTCGAATAGTGGTTCCGCCGGTGTTGCCAAGTCGAATGGTACCGGGTGTTTGCGGTTCAGGCGCGCGACACAGTGCCGCGCCAGTTCCAGGGCATGGTGATCGTCCTTCGCCAGATGATCCGCCACTCCGGAGGTGCGGCAGTGCAGCTCCGCACCGCCCAGTTCCTCGGCACTGATGGTTTCCCCGGTGGCGGCTTTCACCAGTGGCGGGCCGCCGATAAAGATGGTGCCCTGTTCACGGACGATGATGGTCTCGTCGGACATGGCCGGCACATAAGCGCCACCGGCGGTGCAGGAACCCATCACCACGGCGATTTGGGGAATGTTGCGGGCCGACAGGTTGGCCTGGTTGTAGAAGATACGGCCGAAGTGCTCGCGGTCCGGGAATACCTCGTCCTGGCTGGGCAGGTAGGCGCCGCCGGAATCCACCAGGTAGATGCAGGGCAGCTGATTGTCGGCGGCGATCTGCTGGGCGCGCAGGTGTTTCTTTACCGTCAGCGGGTAGTAGGTGCCGCCCTTGACGGTGGCATCGTTGGCGATGATCAGGCAATCCTGCCCACACACTTTGCCGATGCCACTGATCAGGCCAGCTGCAGGCACTGCGTCCTCGTACACTTGCCAGGCGGCCAGGGGGGACAATTCCAGGAAGGGACTGCCCGGGTCGAGCAGATGGGCAATGCGCTCCCGGGGTAGCAGTTTGCCGCGCTCCCGATGGCGCTGCCGGGCAGTTTCGCCGCCGCCCTGGCGCACCTGATTGAGGGTGCGCTCAAGACGGTCTACCAGCCCCTGCATATGCTGGCTGTTCTGCTGGAATACGGGGCTGTTGGTATCGAGCTTGCTGCTGAGAATAGCCATGACAAACGCCTCCAGACGGAACCGCTAGGCGGTCTCCCGAAACAGTTCCCGGCCGATCAGCATGCGGCGTATTTCGCTGGTGCCGGCACCGATCTCGTAGAGTTTGGCGTCCCGCAGCAGGCGACCGGTGGGGAAATCGTTGATGTAGCCGTTGCCGCCAAGAAGCTGGATGGCATCCAGGGCCATGCGGGTGGCCATTTCCGCGGTAAACAGGATTACTGCGGCGGCGTCTTTTCTCGACTCATGGCCTCGGTCGCAGGCGGTGGCCACCGCGTAAAGGTAAGCGCGGCAGGCATTCAGCCCGGCGTACATATCCGCCAGTTTGCCCTGCACCAGCTGGAATTCGCCGATGGCCTGGCCGAACTGGCGGCGCTGGTGCATGTAGGGCAGTACCACATCCAGGCAGGCCTGCATGATGCCCACCGGTCCACCGGCCAGCACTGCGCGCTCGGTATCCAGGCCGGACATCAGCACCGCCACGCCATTGCCCTCGCCGCCGAGTACGTTGCCCACTGGCACCGGGCAATCCTGAAACACCAGCTCGCAGGTGTTGGAGCCGCGCATGCCCAGCTTGTCCAGCTTCTGGTGGTGGGAGAATCCGGGGAATTCCCGCTCAACGATAAAGGCGGTGATGCTGTCCTTTTCGGACTTGCCACCAGTTCTGGCGTAGACCACGCAGGTGTCGGCGTCGGGGCCATTGGTGATCCACATCTTGTTACCGCTGAGCAGGAACTGGTCGCCGCGCTTTTCTGCCTTCAGGGTCATGGACAGCACATCGGAACCGGCGTTGGGTTCGGACATGGCCAGGGCCCCCACGTGCTCGCCGCTGCAAAGCTTGGGCAGGTATTTCTGTCGCTGTTGTTCGCTGCCGTGGCGATAGATCTGGTTGACGCAGAGGTTGGCATGGGCGCCGTAGGACAGCGCTACCGCCGCCGAGGCCCGGGACAATTCCTCCACGGCCACCACCTGTGCCAGAAAACCCATACCGCTGCCGCCATATTGCTCCGGCACGGTGATGCCGAGCAGGCCGAGTTGCCCCAGCTTTGGCCACAGGTCCCGGGGAAAATCATTGTCCCGGTCGATTTGTGCCGCTCTGGGTGCTACTTCCTTGCTGGCAAACTGCTGGAAGCTGCGGCGCAGCAGGTCAATGTCTTCGCCAAGTTGAAAATCGAGGCTTTGATGCGGGGTGGTCATATACAGTCCCTCCCATCATGTTTTGCCCTTTTTATTTACTTGAGTCTTTGTTTGTTTCTTTTCTTGTTTCCGGGCCTTTTTAAGGGCCTTGCGGCAGCTTTCTTCGGCGTCATCAAGGGATGACAGCATCTGCTTGATGTCGGTTAGCTGAGCATTGAGCTTGTCACGTTGCTGCTGAATGCGTGCCAGCAGGGCCTGAAGTTGCTCTTTGTTGCCACGGGCAGGATCGTAGAGATCAACAATGGCACGGCTCTCATCCAGGCTGAAACCCAGGCGCTTGCCTCTCAGGATCAGCTTCAGCCGGGTGCGATCGGCTGGGCTGTAGATACGGGCCTGGCCTCGACGCATGGGCTGTAACAGGCCAATCTCCTCGTAGTGACGGATGGTGCGGGTGGTGACGCCGAATTCACGCGCCAACTCACCAATATTGAACTCGGAATGATCTGCCATAGCCTGCTTTTGGGACCCCTTTAAAACTGTTTCTCTAGGAAAACTATAGATTACGTTTACGTAAACGTAAACGTAAACTTTTAAGCGTAAAACGTGTGAAAGGGTTGCTGGGATATGAGCGGGATAGGCCCTAGTGGTGGGAGAGTACCGCCAGTTGCCGTGCTAACAGGTTCTCGCCGTCTTCGCCAAAGCCATTAATGCGGCAAAACGGGCTGCCTTCCGCCAGCGGTGTGAGGTCTAGTTCGGCGACTGAGGGGTGGTCGCTGGTTGCCTGGTTGAGGAGAATTTCGCCCTTTTCCGATTTTTCCAGCAGGTCGCGAAGCTCTTGAAGTTGCTGCGCCTGTGTCTGCTCGTCGAGCAGTGTCGAGCCGGTGATATGGGAAATTCCTGGGAATACAGCGGCGGCAAGGTCAACGGTGACGCCTTCACCCTGCAGCGGGGCGCCAGACAGTCGCAGCAGTGCGGCAGCACAGTAGGCTGCGTTCATGGTCTGGTCATCTTCGTTATCGCTGCCCAAAAATTCGATATAAACGTTGTAGTGCTCGCCGTGCAGTCGGCGCCCGCCATAGAGGTGCAATGTGCGTTCTATGAGCTGGTCCAGCTGCTTCATAAGCGACTCAAAGTGTTCCCGGTTTACTAGCGCTTCCAGGCGCGCCAGATTTCGGCAGGCAATGCCCAGGAGCGCCACGGGCTTGTTGTCCTGCGGAACTGGCTTTCTGCTGGGTATGGCCAATAAAGGCACCAGTCTGTGTTCAAGGGTTGCGAGCTCCTCCAGTGGTTTATCTTCATCGTTTCCGGGGAGTTGATCGTTTAGCCTGGCAATTCTTTCGGAGAGATTTTTCCCGGTGCGATAGGCCAGTAACACCAGTGCCAATGTGAACATGGCCCAGATTGCCCCGGCAGTTACCAGTACGCGGGTAGTACCCTGAGTCATGTAGGATTCTGTCAGTGACACCACGGCATAACCGACGGTGGCGGTTTCTATACTCACCGGGCTGCGCTGCTCATGTTGGGCGACATCCCTGGTCATGCGACGTTGCGCCTCGGCAATGAGGTGCTGGTTAACATCATAAATTGCTGCACGCTGCACGCCTTCCAGCGTGATTAATTCATCCAGTTCAACCTGGAGACTGAGATTGTCGCGGTGAATTAGTGGATCCCGCACGGCCTTGGCCAACTGGTGGGCCAGAGTTTGGCTGAGCTGTGTTCCCTGTTTCTCGGCCAGCTCATTGAGCTGTAAGGAAAGTGCGAAGAGCAGCGCAGCACCGAACAGGATGGAGGAAATGAGGGCAATAGCGGGCAGTTGAATGGCGTATGACTTTGCTAGCTTGCCCATGGGGCGATAATTCCCTGCGATGTTTAAGAATGGCGCATTCTATCTTATCCGTTGCTCTCCTATAATACCCGCCCCAAAGAGATGGTGGACTGATTTACCCATAATGGATGTCAATGTGAGAGAGATTCTACTGATCAACGTGGCCGGGGAAGACAAGCCCGGTATTACCAGCGCGGTTTCCCGGGTGCTGGATGAGCACGGCGCTGACATTCTGGATATCGGACAGGCGGTGATTCACGACAATCTCAATCTGGGCATCCTGGCTAAGATTCCGGAGGGGCAGTCCCCGGAAAAAGTACAGAAAGAAATTCTCTACAGCCTTCACGCCATGGATATGAAAGTCCGCTTTCAGCCAATTTCCGAGGAAAGTTACGAGCACTGGGTCGCCCAACAGGGCAAGCCACGGCATATCGTGACGCTTCTGGCGCGCAGGGTGGCAGCTCACCATATTGCCCGAGTGACGGCAGTCACCGTCACCCAGGGATTGAATATCGACAAAATTACCCGCCTTTCGGGTCGTGTGCCGCTTGAGCACATGGAGGCCAATACCAAGGCGTGCGTTGAATTTTCCCTTCGCGGAGAACCCGATGACCTGGGAGCTCTTCGCGCCTCACTGCTGGAGTTGTCCACGGAACTGGATATCGATATCGCCTATCAGGAAGACAATATTTATCGTCGTAACCGGCGCCTGGTGGTGTTTGATATGGATTCCACGTTGATCGAAGCGGAGGTCATCGATGAGCTGGCACGGGAGGCGGGTGTCGGTGATGAAGTTGCGGCTATTACCGAAGCGGCGATGCGTGGTGAGCTGGACTTTATTGCCAGTTTTTCCAAGCGCCTAGGGTTGCTGCAGGGGCTTGATGCCTCTGTGCTGGATGCTATTTCGGCCCGGTTGAAGCTCACCGAGGGTGCCGAACTGCTGATTTCCAATTTGCGGCGTCTGGGCTACAAAACGGCAATTCTGTCTGGCGGTTTCGATTTTTTTGCGCGGCGTATCCAAGAGCAACTGGGTATCGATTATGTCTATGCGAACCAGCTGGAGATTGAAGGCGGCAAGGTGACCGGTCGGGTTACCGGTGAGGTGGTGGACGGTCAGCGAAAGGCTCAATTGCTGCGGGATATTGCTGCCCGTGAAAATATTTCACTGGAGCAGGTGATTGCCGTGGGAGATGGCGCTAATGATCTGCCGATGCTGAGCATTGCCGGTTTGGGCATTGCCTTCCGAGCGAAACCGCTGGTGAAGGCAAATGCCAAGCAGTCAATTTCCAAGCTGGGGTTGGACGGGATCCTTTACCTGATGGGACTGAGTGACCGGGATACGTTGTTCTGGACCCAGTCCTAATCAGCGTTTGGCCGGGTTTTAAGCGTTACGACTCTTCGTCGTTAAAGTCATAGTCCATTCTTCTTGATGGGGACTGCAGGAAGTGGCCCTGAATATAGTGCACTCCAGAGGTCCACAGGGCTGGTATCATCTCGGCTCTCTCCACAAACGGCACGATAATCTGCTCGTTTTCATCTTCCTTGAGTCGACCGATAAGCTCTTCCAGTTCTGACATGCCCCCGTCCTGTTGGGAGGCTCTCTCGACAATGACGCTGTCGAATTTGACATAGTTGACCGAAAGTTTTTGCAGCAGGGTCATGGGCTCGATGGCAAGGCCAAAATGGGATAGGGCTACATCGCCGTTAATCTTTCTAAGCTCGTTAATTAGGTCGACCGAACGATTAAATTGCTGGGCCACATCAATTTCCCGCAGCTGAAAAATCACCTGCCGAGGTGACAGGCTTGAAGCCTTTAGAGCGACTTTGAGCCAGGTGATGAAGGTGTCGTCACAAATGGTTTGAATGCTGATATTAATGAACAGTCGGGTTTTGGGTGAGGACTTGAGCTTTTCTGACAGTGTTTTGAAAGACTCCAGAATCACCCAGCGATCAATTTCCGAGGCTACGTTGGTTTTAAACACTTTGGCAACGAAGTTGTCCGGCAAAGCTGCAGTTTTCTCATTGTCCTTGGTGTGCAGTAGCACTTCGTAGAACTCATCGTCCTGGCTTTGCAGAGGAATGATTGGCTGGTAGAACAATTCGAATTGCTTGCTTTCCAGCATGTTCCTGGCAACGTCGTCCAGATCTTCCTCACAAAACTCGTGGCCGACTTCGGATTCATAGAGCTTGGCACCGTTGGCAAAACTGCCATTATTTGCTCTGTAAAGTTCATTGAGTGCTGACAGGGCCCGATCAATACAGCCTTCAGCTGTGGTTACTGTCTCGCTAATGACTGAAGCACCAATGCCCAGTGTCACAGTTCGTGTGAGGTTGCTCAGCTCGAAAATATGTGATGCAACGGCTTCACAGAGCTTGGTGGCATAGTGCATCCCCGCATCGGTCCCGGTGTTGGTCATGATCATGACAAAGGTGTCTTCTTTGAACCGCTTGAGAGGGTAGCCTTCCGGGTTTTCCTCGTTGATCTTGTCCACCAGCTGTGTGACCAATTGTTCGGTCTGTTGAACGCCGACCTCTTCCAGAATACTGGGGTAGTTGTCCAGGGTGATGTACAGCATGATGGCACTGTTGTGCTTGGTCGCTGCCTGGCGTATCGCAATGTTCACCATGTCGATTACTTTGTCGCGCTGAATGCTCACGGCATCACTATCTTCCTGGAAGCCGCTGACAGTGGCGTTGAGCCCTCCTTCATGTCCACCCTCGAGAAAATCGCTGGCGATCAGGAACTCCAGCGCGGGTTCACCCTGGTAATCGACCTTGGCAATGCGCGCTTCAATGGGCACTGGAATACGGTCGTTGGTCATGCCGGTAAACGTCAGTTTTTCGACAAAGATATCTTCTTCCCCGTCGATGGGGCGGAGGTATTCCTTCAGCCTGTCCTGATCTTCCGGGGCAATGCTGTCGATGACCGGCAGGCAAACCATGCTCTCACTGTCCAGATATCCAAACAGTTGTGAAAAACTGTCGTTGGTGAATAGGTAGGTGCCTTCCTGAACAATGGCAATGGCGTCTACAGATGAGCCGAGCAGACGGTCACAACGGCCCTCCGAGTCGGCATATTTGCGTCGGCAATGGCGCAATTGACGGCGTTGCTCCAGGTTGAACAGGGTGCGGCTCAGTACATGCAGCAGGTGCTGGTCTTCATCCATGGGGATTACATCTTCGGCGCCCAGGCGAAGACCTTCGACAATGGATTGGGGGTTGTACTCGTCAGAAATGAGAATGGTGGGCGTGTCTGTATTCAGGCGACGCAACAGCGCAAAAATGCTTTTGACCGGGGTTTGAGTGCCATTGAACTGGCCGATGATCAGGTCCCAGCTTCTGTCCTGCAGTAACTTGGAAAGGACCGCTTCATTCTCGACGTGTTTGGATTCAACGCGATAGTTGGCATTCCGTAACAGGCTGACAATGCGGTTGGCTTCTTCAAAGCTGTCGTGAACCAGCAGTAGTGTCAGTGCGTTGTCTGATGACATCTTAAGTCGATCCCTCAATAAAGGTCTGATTATGCAGGCGTTATGGCTGGATATTATAGAGTAATGCAACTCGCAGATTACAGTTGTCGTAGTCTGGTCTTGGGGGCTGAAGTTGAAATGTTGCCCGGATAGTACTCCTTATGAGATGCATATCACATTTATTATGGTGCGTGTTGGAGGTTTATGGGCATTTTGTAAGGGATCCCCGGCAGCTCTCTGACCAGTTTTGGCACCAGGTAGCCAGGCAGGGTGGCAAGCAACTCCCGATGCAATGAGCGGGCGAGCTCATCGGATACAGCGAAATGGGCGGCACCGGCAATATGGTCGAGCTGATGGAGATAATAGGGGAGTACGCTGCACTCGAACAGGCGCTCGGAAAGCTGACCAAGAACTCGGGGTGCGTCGTTGATGTCTGCCAGAAGTACAGTTTGGTTCAGCAGAGTGATACCGGTATTGCGTAAACGAACCAGTGCTTTGCGAGTATTTTCGTCGAGCTCGTTGGGGTGGTTGCTGTGAATCACCACTGATGTGAACAGCCGGGAATCGCCTAGCCATTGCAGCAGGTGGTCGGTGATCCTGTCGGGGATGACCACGGGCAGACGGGTGTGAATACGCAGACGTTTCACGTGGTGGATAGCCTCCAATTGTGATGTCAGCCATTCAAGCTGGCGGTCGCTGGCCGCCAGGGGATCGCCCCCGCTGAAAATTACTTCGCTGATGGATGGGTCCGCGGCAATATAGTCCAGTGCCTGCTGCCATTCGCTGCGGCCGGGTTTGTTGTCCCCGTAGGGAAAGTGGCGACGGAAGCAGTAGCGACAGTTGATGGCGCAGTTGGGGCTGACAATCAGTAATACCCTGCCGTGATATTTGTGTACCAGGCCCGGTACAGGGTTGGCATTCAACTCTTCCAGAGGGTCGTTGCTGTATCCAGGTGTGGCCAGTAGTTCAGTACCCAGGGGTAGCACTTGGCGCAATAAGGGATCGTTGGGGTTGCCACGCTCAATACGCTGCAGGTAAGCCTGGGGTACCCTCAGTGGGAAGTCGCTGTGGGCCGCCAGTGCACCATCCAATAGTGCGGGGTCGAGCTCCAGCTTCTGCAGGAGCTCTTTGGGATCGCGGATACTGGTGGCAAGTTGTTCTTGCCAGCTCAGGCTATCCACAGTTGTGGCAGAACCGGTTATCATAGCGCGCTCTTATTTTGAGGAAGTATTTACCGAGTGTTGAGGCAATAATGGCAAACTATTCTACCAACGAATTTCGCTCCGGTCTGAAAGTCATGCTGGATGGCGATCCCTGCTCCATTGTGGAGAATGAATTTGTAAAACCTGGCAAGGGACAGGCTTTCAACCGTGTTCGTTTGCGCAACCTGAAAACCGGTCGGGTTTGGGAGCGTACTTTCAAGTCGGGCGATAGTCTGGAAGGAGCTGATGTCACAGACCGGGATATGCAGTATCTCTACAATGACGGTGAATACTGGCACTTTATGGAGCCGGACACCTTTGAACAGCATCAGGCTGATGCCAAGATAGTTGGCGATGCTGCCCAGTGGTTGCGCGAACAAGACACCGTTATTGTCACTCTCTACAACGGTGCACCCCTCTCCGTGATGCCGCCGAACCATGTGGAGCTGGAAATTGTTGAGACCGACCCGGGCCTGAAGGGCGACACTGCCCAGGGTGGCACCAAGCCGGCTACATTGGCCACTGGAGCCGTAGTGAAGGTTCCTCTGTTCCTTAACATTGGTGATGTGGTTCGTGTTGATACCCGTACCGGCGAATATCTCAGCCGTGCGTAGCATGTAGCTGAGCATATGAAGTAAGCCAGATTTCTATCGGGTATATGCTTGAACTATGCAGGCTGAATAAGGGTGGCACTGGCCACCCTTTTTTATTTGGGTGATAACCGGGGCAAGATGGCCTGGTTGTCGTGTGAAAGGGTTTTTTGGGAGTTTCTGTTGAGTCTAGACAGGAAGGCAGATTGGCGGCCGACGGCAACGCTGGAAACCCTGGTGCAAAGGGCGAAGCTGTTGTCACATCTCCGTGCCCATTTCGTTGCAACCGGAGCTATGGAAGTGGATGTTCCGGTGCTAGCGGAGTCTTGTGTATCTGATTTGCATATTGATTGTCTGCAAACCAGTGTCAACGACAGTGTGCAGTATCTGCAAAGCTCCCCCGAGTACTACATGAAACGCTTGCTGGCGTACGGTTGTGGCAGTATTTATTACCTTGGAAAAGCCTTCCGTGACGGCGAAGTGGGGCCGCGACATAATCCTGAATTTACCATGCTTGAATGGTATCGCCCGGGCTGGGATGAGCATCAGTTGATGTCTGAGGTGGCGGCGCTATTGTCGCCCCTGATCGCCGATCTGAATACGGTGACCTATAGCTATGGTCAGGTGTTTGAAGAGGCAACCGGTCTCGATCCCCATGTGGCAGATTTAGTAGCTGTGCAAGAATATGCGTCAGACCTTTCGGGTAGTAGCTTTGCGCAGGAAAGCCGGTCCACTTGCCTGGATTTGATATTCAGTCTCGCCGTCGAGCCGACACTGCAGGATGGCTTGGTGTTTGTCCACGATTACCCGGCCTGCCAGTCAGCGTTGGCTCGAGTCGATACCAATAGTTGTGGTCGGCAGGTCGCCCGGCGATTTGAGGCATTTCTCAATCGTATGGAATTGGCAAATGGTTACTATGAGTTGACCGACCCGGTGGAGCAGAAGAACCGTTTTCTGGAAGATATGAGGTTGCGCAAGTCTGCCGGTAAATCCGAGCCTCCCGTGGACGAAAATCTTCTCGCCGCCCTGTCCTACGGGTTACCAGGTTGTGCTGGGGTAGCACTAGGTGTCGATCGCCTCCTCATGCAGCTTCTCAAACTCGATACCATTGCCGAGAGCATGCCGTTTGCACAAGGGGTAATGTCCGATGGTAGATAAACTGCATCCGGCCATTTTCCTGATGGGGCCGACGGCGACGGGTAAAACCGACTTGGCTATTGCTCTGCAGCAACACCTGCCGGTGGAGTTGATCAGCGTGGATTCGGCACTGGTCTACCGGGGTATGGATATTGGCACCGCCAAGCCTTCTATCGAGGTGCTTCAGCACGCCCCCCACCGTTTAATCGATATTAAAGACCCGGCTGAGCCATATTCTGCTGCTGCGTTTGCGCGGGATGCCAGACAGGCCATGGACGATATACGAGCTGCTGGAAAAATTCCTCTGCTGGTGGGCGGCACCATGTTGTATTTCAAGGCCTTGCTGGATGGGCTGGGGGACATGCCTCCTGCCTCGCCGGAAATCCGCGAGGACATCGAGCGACAGGCACAGGAAAAGGGCTGGCCCTGGATGCATCAGCAACTGGCACAGGTTGACCCCCAGTCGGCTGACAATATCCATCCTAATCATTCTCAGCGCATACAGCGTGCTCTGGAAGTGTATCGTGCTACCGGAAAGCCAATGTCCGTGTTCAAGCAGGAGCAGCAGCAGGGGAGTCGTCTTGGCCCTGTGGGCGAGCGTTATCAGGTGACCCAAATTGCCTTGTTGGTCCATCAGCGGGCCCTGTTACACCATCGTATTGAGCAGCGGTTTATGACCATGTTGGAGGCAGGTCTGGAAGCTGAGGTGCGGCACTTATTCCAGCGGGGGGATCTTCAGGAAGACATGCCTTCCATGAGAGCCGTGGGTTACCGCCAGATGTGGCAATATCTGGCGGGGGAACTGACCTATGATGAAATGGTGCAGGCTGGCATGGCGGCGACCCGACAGCTGGCAAAACGCCAGCTCACGTGGTTACGGGGATGGACCGGGTTGCATGAAATTTTTATTGACACTGTGACTGGCCAGTCAATAAATTTTTCCGAGATTGAGGCAGAGTGCTTGAAAATTCTGCAAAATGAACCCATATACAAGGTGTAGGCCCACGAGTATGATGGCTTCCCTACATGGATTTCCGGTTTCGCCGTAGCAAAAAGTGATTGAATGTTTTTACGGCGGTTTATTTTGTTCCTTTATTTAGGAGAATCACAATGTCAAAAGGGCATAATCTACAAGACCCTTTTCTAAACGTCTTACGAAAAGAACGTATCCCTGTCTCGATCTTTCTGGTCAACGGTATCAAATTACAGGGCCAGATTGAGTCCTTCGACCAGTTCGTCGTCCTGTTGAAAAACACCGTCAGCCAAATGGTCTACAAGCATGCCATTTCTACTGTGGTCCCTTCACGTCCTGTGCGTTTGCCCATGTCGACCCCCGGCGGTCCGGATGACATGATGGATGCTGGCGAATAACTGAAGAGGTACTGATTGTTTTTTGAACGACCGGAGTCAGGTGAGCTCGCTATTCTGGTGCATTTAAACCTGAGCAGTGAGGATGAACCTGAAGACCCCCGGGAATTTGAGGAACTCGTACTATCTGCTGGTGGCGATCCGGTTGCTCTGGTATCAGGGCAGCGCAGTTCACCACATCCAAAATATTTTGTCGGCACCGGTAAGCTTGAAGAACTGGTTGAGCTGGTTCATGAGACCTGTGCCGAACTGGTGATCTTTAACCACAATCTTTCCCCAAGCCAGGAACGAAACCTGGAGGCAGCACTCAAGTGCCGTGTTCTGGATCGTACCGGGCTGATTCTCGATATTTTCGCCCAGCGAGCCCGCACCCACGAGGGTAAATTGCAGGTTGAGCTGGCGCAATTGCAGCATATGTCGACCCGACTGGTCCGTGGCTGGACTCACCTGGAAAGACAGAAAGGTGGCATCGGTCTGCGCGGCCCGGGTGAAACCCAGCTGGAAACAGACAGGCGGCTGTTACGCGCGAGAATTAAATCCATTCAGAAACGCCTGGAAAAAGTTCGTAGTCAGCGCGACCAGGGGCGGCGTTCCCGTCAGCGTGCCGAGTTGCCCACAGTTTCCTTGGTGGGTTACACCAATGCCGGAAAATCGACACTGTTCAACCGCCTTACGAATTCCGAGGTCTACGCGGCAGACCAGCTTTTTGCCACGCTGGATCCCACCATGCGCAGGGTTGAACTGGAAGGCCTGGGGCCGGTTATTCTGGCCGATACTGTTGGCTTTATCAGTCATTTGCCCCACAAACTGGTGGAAGCTTTTCGTGCAACTCTGGAGGAAGCAGCAAGTGCTTCACTGTTGTTGCATGTCATTGACGCCCATAGTGAGGAGCGGCCGACCAACATTGCCCGGGTTGATGAAGTCTTGTTAGAAATCGGCGCCCTCGAATTACCGACATTGATGGTATTTAACAAAATCGATCTTATTGAAAACAGCACCCCTCGACTGGAGCGTGATGACAGTGGGCGCCCCTGTGCTGTGTGGCTCTCCGCCCAGACAGGAGAGGGCTGTGAACTATTGTTCGAGGCGCTGATCGAATTACTCGGTTCAGAGATGGTGCGGGAAACGATTGTTCTGCCCCCTACGATGGGTCGGTTGCGGGCCATGTTGTACAGTAGCAATGCCGTGGTGTCGGAAAGGCAGGGTGGCACAGGTGAAGTCCAATTGGACATTACCTTGCCCAAGACAGATTTTTTACGCTTGTTGAAAGCAGAAAATCTGACGCTGGAAGAATTACGTAAACTATCTGGCAATCATCAACACATTGCATGACACGTCATGCCTCAATGAATGCGGATCAGGCTTTGCCGGGCCCTATCGGGGGCAAGCTTTTAGATGAATTGATACTGAAAACGTAGTATTTGCAGGGCGGCTTGGTACAATCAGCAGCCGTTTCATAACGAGCGAATTAACGGAGAAGACTATGGCCTGGAATGAGCCCGGTGGTGGCAAAGACCCCTGGGGTGGCAACAGCGGTGGAGATGGTCCGCCAGACCTGGATGAGGCGCTGCAGAAGCTCCGTGCCCGTATGGATAAAATTTTTGGCGGTTCCGGCGGCGGAAAAGGTGGTTCAGGTAACAATAACCTGCTTGCCATCGTTCTGGTGGTGTTGGTTGCCGGTTGGGGTCTGTTTGGTTTTTATCAGGTGGATGAAAAAGAACAGGCCGTGGTACTGCGTCTGGGTAAATACCTCGACACCGTAGGCCCGGGTCTGAACTGGCGCCCATTGTTGCTGGACCGTGTTTTCAAGGAGCGCGTGACGGAAGAGCGTCAGTACTCCTCCCGTGGCCAGATGCTGACTCAGGATGAAAACATCGTCGAACTTCCCTTGACGGTGCAGTACAACATCAACAATGTAAAAGACTTCGTACTGAACGTGAAAAATCCGGAGCTTAGCCTTCGTCATGCCACCGACAGTGCACTGCGTCATGTGGTGGGCAGTAGTTCGCTGGACGAGGTGGTCTCTACGGGGCGTGGCAAAATTGCTGAAGAAGTCAAATTGCGTCTGCAACAGTATCTGGACAGTTACGGTGCCGGTATTCTGGTACGCAAAATCAACATTCAGGAGGCCAAGCCACCCTCAGAGGTGAAAGCGGCCTACGATGATGTGATCAAGGCGCGGGAAGACCAGGAACGGCTCATCAATGAGGCCCAGTCCTATTCAAACGGCATCATTCCTGAGGCTCGTGGTAAAGCTCAGCGTATGCTTGAGGAGGCACTGGCCTACAAAGAACAGGTAGTTGCTGAGGCCCAGGGTGAGACGAACCGCTTTTTGGCCCTGCTGACCGAATATCAGAAAGCGCCGGAAGTGACGCGCCAGCGACTCTACCTGGATGCGGTTCAGGATGTGATGAGCAACAGCTCGAAGGTGCTGATCGATGTTGAGGGCGGTAATAACATGCTCTACCTGCCGCTCGATAAAATCATTGAATCTAGCGCTTCTGGCAGCAGTGCTGCCTCTGGACTCAAAGGCAGTGATGTCAAAAGTATCGCCGATGAAGTGGTTAACCGCCTGAAGCGCGAAACTATCACAAGCAGCAGTCGTAGGGAGGTACGCTAATGACTACCCGTTCAACAGGTTTGCTGGTGGTTATCGCCCTTGCACTGATATTGGCGAGTTCTTCACTCTACGTGGTTCAGGAAACTGAGCGCGCCGTTAAGCTGCGCTTTGGTCGACTCATTGAGGGTGAAATCACGCCGGGGTTGCATGTCAAAATCCCACTGGCAGACAAGATTCGCAAGTTTGATGCCCGGGTGCTGACTCTGGATGCAGAGCCCGCCAGCTTCTTTACGGTAGAGAAAAAACGTCTGATCGTGGATGCCTATTCCAAGTGGCGTATTGCCGACGTGGATACCTACTACAAATCCACCGGCGGTAATGAGGCCGTAGCACATGATCGCCTGGCCAGCCGGGTCAACGATGGACTGCGAAACCAGTTCGGTGAGCGCACGTTACACGAAGTGGTGTCCGGTGAACGTGACATGCTGATGGAGAACATCAAAGATTACCTGAACACCACTGTCAGGCAATCTCTGGGTGTGGAGGTTGTCGATGTGCGGGTCAAGCGCATTGATCTGCCCTCTGAGGTCAGTGAGCAGGTGTATCGTCGTATGACGGCAGAGCGGGAAAAAGAAGCCCGCGAATTGCGCTCAAAAGGCGCGGAAGAAGCGGAAAAAATCCGCGCAGATGCAGATCGTCAGCGCACGATTCTGTTGGCGAACGCCTACCGAGAAGCGGAAGAGTCCCGTGGTGAAGGTGATGCGGTGGCGACGGCAACTTATGCCGAAGCCTACAGCAAAGACCCTGAGTTTTACGCCTTTCAGCGCAGCCTGAAAGCTTACCGTGAGGCCTTTTCCAATAAGGGCGACGTGCTGCTGGTTGATCCGGACAGCGATTTCTTTCGCTATCTTGACAGGCAGCAGGGTAAGTAAAATAGAGCGGGCCCCGAGGGGCCCGTTTCTACAGGCGATCGGGGTCACCTGAAGTCCCAACAAAAATGCAGCAACTGCTGCAAGACAGTGGTAGAATTCTGCAACCGGGGTTCCCCGGTTTTTTTATGGCTGTCTGAGTGTTTGTATGTGGGTGGATTTGGCCAAGGCGTTTTGTCTGATGTTGGTGCTGGAGGGCATTATGCCTTTTCTGGCTCCCGGGCGTTGGCGCAATATGGCATCCCTGTTGGCTCAGGTCGATGATCGCAGTATGCGGATCATGGGTCTGTGTAGCATGTTGCTCGGAGCCGGTGCACTCTTCTTGATCAACGGGTAATGACAATGACTGTGGCGGATCGATGGCTGTTGCCAGACGGGGTGGAGGAAATTCTTCCCAACCGGGCACTGCAGATAGAACGACTCAGACGGCAGGTGCTTGACCTTTATCACAGCTGGGGATATGACCTGGTCATACCTCCGCTGGTGGAATTTACTGACTCCCTGCTAAGCGGAACGGGTTCAGACCTAGACCTGATGACCTTCAAAGTGACGGACCAGCTCAGTGGCCGCACCATGGGTATTCGCGCAGATATAACTCCGCAAACCAGTCGCATGGATGCCCATAGCTTGCAACGGCAGGGCCCCAGCCGTCTGTGCTATGCCAGCACCGTGCTCTATACCCGTCCCCGCCATGCATTGGAAAGCCGCTCACCGATACAAATTGGCGTCGAGCTCTACGGTGAAGCAGGGCTGGCGGCGGATATCGAAGTGATAAGCCTGATGCTGGAAACGCTGCAGTTGATCGGTGTTGACAGGCCTCAGCTGGACCTGGGGCATGTGGGCGTTTATGGCAGTCTGCTGGAATGTGCTGAGTTGTCGTTCGATCAGGAAGCTGAGCTGTTTGAATTGCTGCAGCGCAAGGCTGTGCCGGAGCTGGACAGTTGGCTGACGGCTAATGTGTCTGACCCTGAAATGGCAACCCTGCTTCGTGCACTGGTGGACTTGGCCGGTGGTGTTGATGTTCTGGACCGCGCCCGCACATTATTTGCAGAGGCTCCCGCCGAGGTTGAGTTGGCCTTAGATGAATTGCAGCAGACTGTTGATAGCCTTCAGGCCTGTTATCCGGAATTGAATATTTATATGGACCTGAGTGAACTTCGCGGTTACCACTACCATACCGGCATTGTGTTTGCCGCTTATGCGCAAGGCGTGGGTCAGGCCATTGGCAATGGTGGTCGCTATGACCACGTAGGCGAAGGGTTCGGTCGCTCCAGGCCAGCCACCGGTTTCAATATGAGTTTGCAGGCATTGGCTGAGATCGCTACAAATACTCCTATTCCTGCAGGTATTTATGTGCCTGTTACAGAGGGTGATGAGCTTCGCGATACCATCGCTGGGCTTAGGCAGCAGGGGGAGAGGGTGGTCTGTGGGTTTCCCGGCCAGCAGCCTGACTACGAGGAATTACACTGTGACCGCCAGTTGTTGTTGGTGGACGGTACCTACCAAGTAAAACCTGTTTAACCATTTCAGGGCTAGAGAGAACACATGGGTAAGAATGTAGTGGTGCTGGGCACCCAATGGGGTGATGAAGGCAAGGGCAAGATCGTTGACTTGCTGACTGATCAGGCTTCCGTGGTAGCGCGATTCCAGGGTGGCCATAACGCGGGTCATACGCTGGTTATCGAAGGCCAGAAAACGGTGCTGCACCTGATTCCTTCCGGCATTCTCCGCGACAACGTTACCTGCATGATCGGCAATGGCGTGGTGTTGTCGCCAGAGGCGCTGCTGGAGGAAATGGCCGAGTTGGAAGGCAAGGGTGTACCTGTGCGGGAGCGTTTGCGACTGTCTCCGGCCTGTCCGCTGATCCTGCCTGTGCACATTGCACTCGATCAGGCCCGCGAGCGCGCCCGGGGCAATGCCAAGATTGGCACCACTGGCCGCGGCATTGGTCCGGCCTATGAAGATAAAGTAGCCCGTCGGGGGCTACGCCTGGGTGATATGTTTAATCGTGAGCTGTTTGCCAACAAGCTGAAAGAGTTGATGGCTTATCACAATTTCATGCTGACAAACTATTATCAGGAAGATGCGGTCAGTTATGAAGAGACACTGGCTCTAACCGTGAAATGGGCCGAGGAGCTAGAGCCCATGGTTGCCGACGTAACCGGTGAGTTGCATGAGGCCCGTGAAGCGGGCAAAAACATCATGTTTGAAGGGGCCCAGGGTTCCCTGTTGGACATTGATCACGGCACCTATCCCTTCGTAACGTCTTCTAATACCACTGCCGGTGGCACAGCTACTGGTAGCGGCTTTGGTCCGCTTTATCTGGATTACGTACTGGGTATTACCAAAGCCTACACCACCCGGGTTGGTTCCGGACCGTTCCCTACGGAGCTTTTTGATGCTATCGGCAAGCACTTGGGTGAAAAAGGGCATGAATTTGGCGCTACAACCGGGCGTGAAAGGCGCTGTGGTTGGTTTGATGCTGTGGCCCTGAAGCAGGCGATCCGTATAAACTCGGTATCTGGCCTGTGTCTGACCAAACTGGATGTGCTGGATGGTCTGGATACCATCAAGCTCTGTGTGGGTTACCAAGATGCCGAAGGTAATGAAGCAGCCGCACCTTGCCACGCTGATGACTACGAAAAGCTGGTGCCTATTTATGAGGAAATCCCGGGGTGGCAGGATTCTACAATCGGTGCCAAATCACTGGATGACCTACCGGCTAACGCGCGTGCCTATATTTCGCGTATTGAGGAAATACTCAAGACGCCGGTGGATATTATTTCCACTGGACCGGATCGGGTGGAGACCATCATTTTAAGACATCCATTTGCCTGACAAGTGATCGTTCTTTTCTTATAAAACACTCTGCCACTGAACCACAACAATTTGGTTCAGGGGTATTTCTAGCACCTTTCTGTGGGAGAAATTTCTCAGGACGGGGGTTTCTCTTCTGAAATTCTTGATTAAGCTTAAACAGAGAGTCGTTAAAGGTTTGTACATATGCTTAATTCAGTCGAACTGAAAGATTACATGCTCCGCAATCCCATTAAGGTCAATCTGAATGATGACCTGTTTGTGGCGATTGATCGCATTGTGGCCAATAAGGTTTCCGGGGTTTGTGTGGTGGACGACGAGAATAACCTGGTGGGTATGTTGTCCGAAGTGGACTGCCTGGGAGCTATTCTTACCGCCCGCTACAATCAGGAAACCAGTGTCGGCCCCGTCAGCGGTGTAATGACCCGTGATGTTTATTGCGTCTCGCCAAACGCAGATATTGTCGATGTGGCTCAGGAAATGTTGCAACGTGGTTTTCGCCGCTGCCCGGTTGTTGAGAAGGGCAAGCTGGTGGGCCAGATTACCTGTCGCCAGTTGTTGAATGGCGTCCAGACGTTTTCACAGAAAACCGCTTAACCGTGCAAATTGACGGCCGGAATCAGGTTCTGGCGTCGTGCCTGCCGTTTGCCGTATTCCATCAGTAGAAAATAACCCGCCAACAGGATTGCTGCCATCGCACCAGTCCACATCAATGACTGCTCAGGGTGTTCAGAAAAAGTACCCAGCTGGTAGGTCATGACTGCAACGGCATAGGCCAGCAGTGTATTCCAGGTCGCCGAAAAGAAGGCCCAGGTACCGCCGGCTTCTTTGTAGATTGCTCCGAGGGTCGCTACGCAGGGCATGTAAAGCAGAACAAACAGTATGTAACTGAAAGCGGCGATAGGTGTTGCAAACAACTGTTGCATCAAGCCGATGGTCGTGAGTTCGACTTCCTGAGCCTGGGCGGCGGCCTGTTGATCTGCCAGGTCGCCGACACTAAGCCCCAGTGGATCTCCCCACATATGGTTAACCTCCGCCAGGTTGGCGGGTATTGAGGCAAACGCCTCGCCTAACATCCCGCCAATACTGGGCGATGTTTCATCGGTAGTACTGCTGCCGGCAAGGGCCATGTCGGTGTAGAGGGCATCAAGGGTGCCAACCACTACTTCTTTGGCAAAAATGCCGCTGAAAATCCCTACGGTTGCCGGCCAGTTTTCCTCTTTTACACCCAGGGGCTCAAAAATGGGGGTAATGGTTTTACCAATGCTGGAAAGTAGTGAGCGTTCTGTGTTCTGGTTGTTGAAGCTGCCATCGGTGCCGATGGAATTCACAAAGTTAAGAATGATTACGACCGCGACAATAGCTTTACCGGCCCGTAGCATGAAACCACGCAGGCGATGCCAGCTGTGGATCAATAATCCCCTCAAGGTGGGGACGTGATAATTGGGCAGTTCCATGATGAACGGAGCGATGTCCCGGCTGAGCATTTTGCGACGCACCAGTAGGCCGGTCAGGACAGCCAGCACGATACCGATGATGTACAGGCCGAAGACCACATTTTGACCGTTATGGGTAAAAAAGGCCGCGGCGAACAGGGTATACACTGTGAGGCGGGCTCCACAGGACATGAAGGGGGCCATCAATGTGGTGAGCAGTCGATCCTGCTGTGTGTCCAGAGTCCGGCTGGCCATGACCGAGGGAACATTGCAGCCGAATCCGACGACCAACGGCACAAAGGATTTTCCCGGCAGTCCAATACTGCGCATCAGCCGGTCAAGAATGAAAGCGGCGCGGGCCATATACCCGGAATCTTCAAGAAATGTCTGGAACAGAAACAGGGTGCCAATGACGGGAACAAAACTCGCCACCAGTTGGATGCCGCCACCAGCTCCGTCAGCGATGAGAGCAGTCAGCCATTCGGGGCAGTGAATGGCGGTAAGAAGAATTCGGGGCAATTCTACAAAAATGGCGCCTGCTGCAATGTCAAAAAAGTCGATGAAGGCACCACCAAAGTTAATCGTTACCATGAACATCAGGTACATCACGCCCAGAAAAGCTGGAAATGCCAGAAAACGATTTAGCAAGACGGCATCCAGATAATCGGAAATAGACCGTCTGTGCATGGCTTCATGGTGAACGGCCGTAGCGATGGCCTGGTTGATCCACTGATAGCGATTGGTGATCAGCGTGTCTGAAATAGAGCTATTTAACTGTGACTGCAGTGCGTTTACTTCCAGCAACAGGTTGTTTTGCAGCTCTTCGCTGAATCCTTGCAGAATCCGACTGTCGCGCTCCAGCACCGCCGTGGCTTCCAGGCGAGTGGTGTTCGGTTTCTCCTGCTTCATCAGGGCCAGTACACGTTGCGCTGCAGTCTCTACGGGCGCGGCCACAGTGACAGGGTAATTGGCTTCAGGGTTCCGGTGCAGATGGTTGTCGACTACGTCAATGAGTGTACCGACGCCTTCGCCTCGACTGGCCACCAGAGCTACGACAGGCAGGCCGAGTTTATCGGATAGCTCATAGGGATCGATGTGCACGCCATTCTGGTCAGCCACATCCATCATATTGAGGGCCACCACCAGAGGCACTTCCGCCTCCATTAATTGGGTGGTGAGGTACAAGCCGCGCTCCAGGCTGGAGGCATCTACAATATTGATAATCAGGTCGGCAGTTTTTTCCAGGACAAATTGCTGGGCGATCTGTTGGTCAATGGAGTCGTCTTCACAGGATGCGTGCAGTGAATAGGTGCCCGGTAAATCAATGACATTGAAGCGGGTTTGAGCATGCTGGAAATGGCCGGTCTTCTGTTCGACGGTGACACCGGGCCAGTTGCCCACTTTCTGGTGGGTGCCGGTCAGGTCGTTAAAGAGCGTGGTTTTACCGCAGTTCGGGTTACCCACCAGCGCAATGGTGAATTCCCGGCTCATAGTTTCTCAACCTGGATGTTGCCTGCTTCGTGTTGCCTCAAGCTGAGCCGAAATCCCCTGACCAGTATGGCGATAGGATCGCCAAGGGGAGCCCGATGCTGGACAGTAAAGGTTGTCCCTGGTGTGAGGCCAAGGCTCATCAGCCGGTTGCGGTAGGACTCCGGGAGATCGTTAAAACCCTGCACGACAGCAGAGTCACCTGTTTGAAGCTGGTTAAATTGCATATAGCTCACATGTTTTCTGGTGCTCAGGTTTAATAAGGCTACCCGCTAAATGATAATGATTATCGGTTATAGAAAGAAAAGAGGCAATAGATAAAAACCCTTTAGTTCGTGTGCTTATTCTGTGCAGCGGCAGTCATGCCCGGTTAGTGATGTCCGGAACTTGGTGAGTCTGGCCGATACAGGGTATTCACGTTAACCTCAGTGCATCTTATGAGGAGGCGACAGTCGTGTACAAACTGGTTTTCTATGTGCCTATCGACTATCTGGAAACAGTGAAAAAAGCCGTATTCGATAGCGGGGCCGGGCGCATTGGTGATTATGAGCATTGCTGCTGGCAGGTGAGGGGCAGTGGGCAATTTCGTCCAATGGCCGGGAGTAAGCCGTTTGTGGGAAAAGTTAATGAGCTTGAGGTGGTAGAGGAGTTTCGCGTGGAAATGGTGTGTGAAGATGCGCTGATCCGAAATGCTCTGCAGGCAATGCTGTCAGCTCACCCCTACGAAGAACCCGCCTATGATGTTTGGCAGCTCGCAGACGTCAAGTCTTAGGAAAAATAGAGTCCCCAGGCTGGGGCTTCAGCGTAGTCGCCGGTTTATTGTACCCGTGCAGATGGCAGGGTCATCTGTGGCCTGAACGCTGAAAAAGTGTTCCAGTGCCTGGGTAATGACTGGAAATGCCAATTCATTCCAGGGAACTT
The DNA here is from genome assembly GCF_030676955.1 of Porticoccus litoralis. Classification (NCBI taxonomy): domain Bacteria; kingdom Pseudomonadati; phylum Pseudomonadota; class Gammaproteobacteria; order Cellvibrionales; family Porticoccaceae; genus Porticoccus; species Porticoccus litoralis. Next base: position 247,215 of record NZ_JAUUUU010000002.1, read on the forward strand.
CATGCTCATGAAAGAGCTCTACCTTTAGAGACTCTTCACCGGGGGCATAACTGTCATCCACCAGTTGGCCCTGATAAAAGATATAGACCTGGTTGATATGGGGAATATCGTACATGCCAAAAAGCGTGGGGGTTTCAAGTTGAGCGCGGGCTTCTTCATGACATTCCCGCAGGGCGCCCTGGATGACAGTTTCGCCGTTTTCGAGAAACCCTGCAGGAAGCGTCCAGTAGCCAAGACGGGGGGCAATGGCCCGTTTGCAAAGCAGGATACGTTTGCCGGAAATCGGTATACATCCCGCGATAATTCGCGGATTCTGGTAATGCACACTATCGCATTGATCACAGACGTGGCGTTCCCGGTTATCCCCTTCGGGAATCCGTATCGTGATGGTGTTGCCGCAGTGACTGCAAAAATTCATGGAAGGCCAATTCAGTGAAAAAGTTCTGGTACACAGAGAGTCTATGGAAAGTATCATAACCGAATGATGTTGAAGAAAATAACTGACAGCCTAAAACCCGTACCGCTGGAGCGGCTCGCTCCGTGTGGCGATGAAGGTGTGGATGCTGCCATACTGATTCTCCTCACCCGCGAAGTGCATGACCCGAAGATCATCCTCACCAAACGCGCTGAGCACCTCAATTCCCACAGTGGCGAGGTGGCCTTCCCCGGGGGTAAGTGGGAGCCGGGTGACGATGACCTGCTGGCAACAGCTCTGCGGGAAACCTGGGAAGAAATTGATCTGGATATTGACCAAGCGGAAGTCCTGGCGGGACTGCCCGTCAACCGCACTCGCCATCTGTTAAGGGTAAAACCTTATGTGGGACTGATTGAGCCAGCGTTGCCGCTGGTGGCCAATCCGGAAGAACTGGACGCGGTATTTGAAGTGCCCGTCAGTTATTTCCTTGATGTGTCCAACCTTACCGTGGATCATTTTTCAGGGGAGGACTACAGCCTGGATATGCCATGCTACATCTACGAGGGGTACCGTATCTGGGGCTTTACGTTGGCGGTGTTGGTGGATTTTCTTAACCTGACACTCGATGCCGGTCTGCGATTGCACTACCCGGATCGCGTCAGTCTCAGGCCCCCAGCTTGAAGGTCGCGCCGATTGCGCCGATAATCCGCTCCCCGATAACCACCAGACAATCTCAACATGGCTTTTACACCCGGCACCATCACATCACCCTGCGTATCCATCTGCGCACTGGACGAAAATGACGAGTGCATCGGCTGCTATCGAACCGCCAAGGAAATACGTGACTGGCTGCTGATGGATGATGACGAGCGCCTGGATGTGATCTGTAAAGCGGCTGAGCGGGGCAAAAAAAATAACCCCTTTGCCTGATGGTGTTTGCTTTGCAAGAAAGGCTGTTTGCTGTTTAGCGTACTGCCAACTTAATCTTCTTCGTCTTCGTGATCTTCTGAAGATACGACTCCTCCCAGCATGCGTTTGACCCGCACCTTGGCTACCATCTTTTCGCTCAGCTCAAGAGTTTCAAATCGATAGCGGCCAATGCTGAAGCTGACATTGCCGTCGGGAATACTCTCAAGATGTTCCAGAATCAGGCCATTCAGTGTTTTTGGCCCATCGACGGGTAAATCCCAGAGATTACTCTTGTTGATATCGCGGATGGTGGCAGAACCCTCAATGTCGTACATGGTTTTATCCAGGGCAACAATTTCGTCCTGGCCATCCTCTGCGCGGTTAGTGGTGAAATCGCCGACGATCTCCTCGAGAATATCCTCCATGGTGACCAGCCCTTCAATTTCACCATATTCGTCAACCACCAGACCGATACGTCGCCGCGCCTGTTGGAAGTTCAGGAGTTGTTTGTTCAGCGGGGTATTCTCAGGCACGAAATAAGGTTCCCGGGAGAATCGCTTGATCGCCTCCTTGGTCAATCCTTCACCACCAGAACGTAGCAGGCGTGCAATGGTTTTCATATGCAGAAAACCTTCCACGCGGCTGATATCGCCGGTAAAGACCGGCAAGCGGGTGTAGCCGCAATTGATCACCGTGGTTAACAGGGTGTCGATGTCGTCTTCAAGGTTGAGTCCGACAATATCGTTGCGTGGCACCATAATGTCATTCACGGTGACCGTCTCGAGATCGAGAATATTGATCAGCATATCCTGATGTTCAGGAATGTTGCGACTGGAGATGTCCACCACGGTGCGGATTTCCTCTTTGCTGAGGCTGACATCCACGACCTTTGATGGGTTGACGCCGAAGATTCTCAACAGCCCGTTCGAGAGGTGGTTGACTAACCAGACCAGGGGGTAGAACAGCGTCAACAAAGGTCTCAGGATATGGCTGGCTGTAAAGGCAATGCCTTCCGGGTGCAGTGCCGCCAACGTCTTGGGTGTCACTTCAGAAAAAATCAGCACTGCCATGGTCAGCAGCAAGGTGGCGATGGCTATGCCGGCATCACCGTACAAGCGTAGCGCAATCACCGTCGCAATGGCCGATGCCAGAATGTTCACCATATTGTTGCCGATCAGAATGATACCGATCAGGCGGTCGGGACGTTTCAGGAGCTTGTGAGCCTTGCGGGCACCGCTGGACCGTTTGCGCAGGTGTTTCAACCTGTAGCGGTTGAGGGACATCATGGCGGTTTCGGAGCCAGAGAAGAAACCGGAAAGTAGTAAAAGGCCACCTAATATACTAAAAAGCAGCCAGAGTGGGGCGTCATCCAAAGGAGGAAAAACCTCGTCATTCCACAGGGCATCCAATGTTGAAGAAGTTTGCCGGAATTGGCAACTGTTGCGTGGGATAACTTCAGAGCTGAAATAGGGCTGGAAACAGTGGTGTTGAGAGGCTTTCGCACCGTTATGGGTTAGCCCAGAAGGACCTCAATCACAAATTTGCTACCCCAGTAGGCCAGAACCATGGCGAAGAAACCGATCAGGGTCCAGCGTATTGCTGTATTTCCCCGCCAGCCTTTCATGTGCCTGCCCCACAGCAGAATGGCGTAAAACAGCCAGGAACAGAGGGCAAATACCGATTTGTGGGCCAGGTGCTGGGCAAAAAAGTCTTCGAAAAAAAGAAAGCCTGTAATGAGGGACAGTGTCAGCAGGATAAACCCGGCCCAGAGCACTTCAAACAACAGTGCTTCCATGGTCTGCAGGGGCGGCACCACCTGCAACCAGCTGCCCAACCGTTTGTGGCGAAGCCGCCAGTTTTGCAGCGCCAGTAATGCCGCCTGCAGCGCTGCTATCGACATCAGGCTGTAGGCCAGGATGGAAATAAAAATATGGGTGCCAATGGGAGCCGAAACGGCTTGCCAGGGAACATGTGTACTGCCCACCAGAATCGTGGTGGCCAGAATGATTGCCGCCAGTGGAAAAAGCAGTAAAAACAGGTTGTGAACCGGCTTGCGGAAACTGCTGATCAGAACAATCAGGTTAATCGTAAAGCTGATGGCCGTACTCATCGGGAAAAGGCTGAAGTCCAACCCCTTAGCGGTAAACACCCAGCGCAGGCTGACATAACCGTGTAAAGCAATAGCTACAGCAGCCACCAGGAACAACGGGGTGACCCGTAAGTTCGGATGCTGGCGCAGCTGTAACACCTGATACAGCGTGGCACAGAGGTAGACAGCGATGGCGGCAGTAGCAACGAACATAAGGTGACAGCTTTCCTTGGAGGTCCGAAAGTGTGTCACAGATGTGCGATAGCGAAAAGACTCCATCCCAATCCACATCACCTTTCAGTTATACTTTGTGCCCCTTTTGCAACGTTGTATTAAAGAATTGCTATGGCGATGTTTGAAAATCTTAGTGATCGTTTATCCGCCAGCCTGAAGAAAATTTCGGGCAAGGCCAGCCTTACCGAAGACAATATTCAGGAGACTCTGCGTGAGGTGCGCATGGCGCTTCTGGAGGCCGATGTTGCCCTGCCGGTGGTGAAAACCTTTGTCGATGGCGTCAAGCAGCGGGCCCTTGGTCAGGAAGTCAGTTCCAGTCTGAACCCCGGTCAGCAATTCCTGAAAATTGTGCAGGCAGAACTCGAGCACGTCATGGGCGACAGCAACGAGGAGCTCAATCTCGCTGCCAAGCCTCCCGCGGTGGTTCTCATGGCGGGTCTGCAGGGTGCGGGTAAAACCACCTCTGTGGCCAAGTTGGCTAAATACCTCAAAGAGCGCCAGAAAAAGAAAGTCATGGTGGTCAGTGCCGACGTGTATCGTCCGGCGGCCATCAAGCAACTGGAAACCCTGGCCGGCGAAGTGGAGGCCGAGTATTTCCCCAGTACCGCCGAGCAGAAGCCGGTTGATATTGTTCGCAATGCCGTTCAGGCAGCGAAAACAAAATTTGTGGATGTGTTGCTGGTGGATACCGCTGGCCGGTTACACATCGACGATGCCTTGATGGCGGAAATTCAGCAGATCCACAAGGCCGTAGACCCGGTAGAAACGCTGTTCGTGATCGATGCCATGATTGGTCAGGATGCCGTGACCACAGCACAGGCATTCAATGAAGCGCTGCCACTGACCGGTGTGATTCTCACCAAGGTGGACGGAGATGCCCGAGGCGGTGCCGCACTGTCGGTACGCCAGATTACCGGTAAGCCCATCAAGTTCCTTGGTGTTGGCGAGAAGACCGACGCTCTGGAACCCTTCCACCCAGAGCGTATAGCCTCCCGTATCCTTGGTATGGGCGATGTGATGTCGCTGATCGAGGAAGTGGAGCGTACCGTTGATCGCAAAAAAGCGGAAAAACTGGCTAACAAAGTCGTCAAGGGTAAAAAGTTTGATCTCGAAGATCTGCGAGACCAGTTGCAGCAGATGAAAAACATGGGCGGCTTTTCCAGCTTGCTGGATAAGCTGCCGGGCATGGGCAATATGTCTCAGATGGTGGAACAGGCCAATATGGGTGGCCAGTTTGGCAAAATGGAAGCCATCATCAACTCCATGACCCCCGCCGAGCGCCGCAACCCGGATATCCTCAACGGTTCGCGCAAGCGTCGCATTACCATGGGCTCCGGCACTACCCTTCAGGACCTCAACCGCCTGCTTAAACAGCACAAGCAGATGGGCAAAATGATGAAGAAAATGAAGGGCAAAGGCATGCAGCAGATGATGCGTGGCATGGCGGGCAACCTACCTCAGGGTGGTGGTATGCCAGGCGGTGGTCTTCCCCCGGGTGGGATGATGCCCGGGGGCAAAAAATTCCCGTTCTGATTTTTGCCGCCAGCCCTCTAACCCCTTAATACCGCTAGAGTTTGCTAATACTTCCAGAGGGTTATTTCTGGTATACACAGGGGGATGTTTTCGCTATAATCCCGCGCCTTTCAACGATGCCCGGCCCGTGCTGGGCATCGTGCCATGGTCCTCACCGGCCCTGGCTACCGGTAATTTGAAACACAGAAACAGAAGAGAATTTTCATGGTAACCATTCGTTTGGCTCGTGGTGGCTCTAAAAAGCGCCCGTTTTATCACATTCACGTCACTGATAGCCGCAAGGCGCGTGATGGCCGTTACATCGAGCGCATCGGCTTTTTCAACCCGGTCGCCCGTGGCCAGGAAGAGCGTCTGCGCGTTGATACTGACCGTGTACAACACTGGGTTGCCCAGGGTGCCACGCTGTCAGAACGTGTTAACCAGCTGGTAAAAGAAGCAGCCAACGCCTGATTACCTGCGTGAAGCGGAGTGCCTGAGCACCATGGATCCAATTGATCCGGTTATTGTCGGGCGTATTACCACCGTTCACGGCGTTAAGGGTTGGGTAAAGGTGCATGCGTTTACCGACCCGGTTGAGAATATTACCGGTTACTCCCCCTGGTGGTTAAAGTCCGCTGAGGGGTGGCTGCAGCTGGAGGTTGATCAGCACCGCATGTCCTCCAAGGGACTGATGGTCCACCTCAAAGGTGTTGATGATCGCGATGTTGCCCGACAGTACTGTCAGCGGGATATCGCTGTCGAGAAAGCCTGCTTGCCCGCCTTGACCGAAGGCGAATACTACTGGCACCAGCTCGAAGGGTTGGCCGTGGTGACAAAGCAGGGTGTCAGGCTTGGCACGGTATCGAGCCTGATGGAAACCGGCGCCAATGATGTGCTGGTGGTCAATGGGGATGCGCAAAGCCTTGATCGGCAAGAGCGTCTAATCCCCTACGTGGAACAATTTGTATTAGGTGTCGATCTCGATGCCGCAAAGATCGAGGTCGACTGGGACCCCGATTTCTGAATGGTTAAGCGTGGAGCAGCGTGAATGGCGGCGAAGAAAATAGCCCTGGTCACCCTGTTCCCCGAAATGTTCGCCGCGCTGAGCGACTATGGCATCAGCAGCAGGGCGATCAGGCAGGGGTTGCTGGAGCTGGGGTTTTTTAATCCCAGAACATACACCAGCGACCGCCACCAGACGGTGGACAGCCGACCCTACGGCGGCGGACCCGGTATGGTGATGATGATAGAACCGCTGCGGCAGGCCATACATGAGGCGCGGCAGTGGATCGGCGGCCCGGCCAGGGTCGTCTACCTTTCTCCCCAGGGAAAGGTGCTGGACCAGTCGGCAGTTAATCAGCTGGCCAGTGATGGGGACCTGATCCTGCTGGCGGGCCGCTACGAAGGTGTCGATGAGCGGCTCATTGAGCTGGAAGTTGACGAAGAATGGTCCATCGGTGATTACGTCCTCAGTGGCGGGGAGTTGCCCGCCATGGTGCTGATGGATGCACTGATCAGACAACTGCCCGGTGCGCTGGGGCACGAGGATTCTGCAGACCAGGATTCTTTTGCCGCTGGTCTGCTGGATTGCCCGCACTACACGCGGCCGGAGCAGTACGAAACATTACAGGTGCCCGAAGTCTTACTGTCGGGCAACCACGAAAAGATCAGGCAGTGGCGGTTAGAGCAGTCACTGCGAAGAACCTGGCAGAGACGCCCGGATCTGTTGAATGAGCTGGCGCTCAGTGACGAGCAACGGCAATTACTGGACAGGATTGTCAAAGAGTCGGCAGATGAAAGCGACTAAGTTGTTTTCCTCTCTGTGCGACGCTACTCAAAAAGGTGGCATGCCACCAACAGAGAATAGCTGAGGAGCAAACCATGAGTAACAAAAACCCGATCATTGCCGCCATCGAAGCGGAACAAATGAATAAAGAGCTGCCGGCCTTTGCCCCGGGCGACACCGTAGTCGTTCAGGTAAAAGTAAAGGAAGGTAACCGTGAGCGTCTGCAGGCGTTTGAAGGTGTGGTGATTGGCAAACGCAGCCGTGGCGTTAACTCTGCCTTCACTGTGCGCAAAATCTCCAATGGTGTTGGTGTTGAGCGTACCTTCCAGACCTACAGCCCGCTGGTAGACAGCGTGCAGGTGAAACGTCGTGGTGACGTGCGTCAGGCGAAACTGTACTACTTGCGTGAACTGTCTGGTAAGGCAGCCCGCATCAAGGAAAAACTCAACTGAGTTTCTGACCTTGTATGAAAAAGGCACCACTGGTTGGTGCCTTTTTTATGCCTGCGGATTTCCAATGAGAATTGCCCGTCCCGGAAGTGGCGGTTAGAGTAGGCCATGGCTTGTAATCAACCGGCGCAGCAGCTTATCGACACCTTCCTGGATGCCCTTTGGGTTGAAAAGGGGTTGGGCCAGAACACCCTCGATGCCTATCGTCGGGACCTGTGCGCCATCGCCGAATGGGCGGAGTCCGGTGGTCTCCACTTGATTGCCCTGACCGGCAACGATATTCAGCGTTACCTGGCTCACCGTTTTCAACAGGGGGTGTCCGCACGTTCCGTTGCCCGCCAACTGTCCTGTCTGCGAAGCTTTTACCGCTACCTGGTGCGGGAAAATCGCATTCAGGTGGACCCGACAGCCCTGGTGGAAAACCCCAAGCTCGGGAGGCCACTCCCCAAAAGCCTGACTGAGTCCGATGTGGAAGCCTTACTGGAGCAGCCCAACACGGAAGAAGCTTTGGGGTTGCGTGATCGCACCATGCTGGAAGTGCTTTACGCCACCGGCTTGCGTGTCACCGAACTGGTGGGCCTGACCATTCACCAGATAAATCCTCGGCAGGGTGTTGTGCGGGTGTTCGGCAAGGGTGGCAAGGAGCGTCTGGTACCCATGGGTGAAGAGTCCCTGAGCTGGCTGGCTCGCTACCTGCGGGAAGCCCGGCCACTGCTGCTCGGTACCGTACAAAGTGACGTGCTATTCCCCAGCAACCGCGCCAGGCAGATGGCACGACAAACATTCTGGTACAGCATCAAACGCTATGCCAAGGCGGCAGGCATAGAAAAACCTCTGTCTCCCCATACCCTGCGTCACGCCTTCGCTACCCATTTGCTGAATCACGGCGCCGACCTGCGGGTGCTGCAATTGCTGCTCGGTCATAGCGATCTGTCGACTACCCAGATCTACACCCATATCGCCAGCGCCCGGATCAAATCCCTGCACGCGCAACACCACCCGAGAGGTTGAGGGAACCCCTGTTCTCCCATAGACTCCAAGCCCTGCACTTTGGTCATCGGAAGAGACCCTTCCGCAATGGAACGCTTCCCCCAAGAGATAAGTTGTTATGTTCAAGAAAATCGCCGGACTGCTGTTGGCAGCACTTATTATCCCGTCAGTATTTGCAGCAGAAGACGTGCCTGCCGATGTCAGTGCCGCCATTATTGCCAAGCTCAAGGAAGCCCGGCCCGATATGCAGTTTGGCGGTGTTGAGCCGTCTCCTATAGAAGGGCTGTACATGGTGCGTATTAACGGTACCCAGTTTCTCTATGCCAGTGCAGATGGTGAATATGTGATAAGCGGGGACATGTACCAGTCGCGTCCCGGAATGTTTGTGCCGGTCAAGGATCTGGCTGCTGCGAAGATGCGTCAGCAAATGATGTCTACCGTGGCCGAGGAAGACATGATCATCTTCCCTGCCGTTGACCAGCCGCGCTCCTATCTCTATGTCTTTACCGATGTGGATTGTGGCTATTGCCGGAAGCTGCACCTGGAATCTGTGCCGGAGCTGAACATGGCGGGTGTAGAAGTCCGCTACCTGGCTTACCCACGTGCTGGAATCGGTTCCAAATCCTTTAAAAAGATTGCCTCAGCCTGGTGTGCGGATGACAAGCAGTCGGCCTTGACCGCATTGAAGAATAACCAGCCGGTGCCGGAAAATATCTGTGAAGACAACCCGGTCGCCGCCCAGTTTGAAATGGGCCAGAAGATTGGCGTCAACGGCACACCCGCACTGGTTCTGGAAGACGGTACCCTAATACCTGGTTACCGTCCGGCACCCGAACTGCTCGCCATCATGGGTCTGAACTGATGGCTTTCCACTTCTGTAGTGCCTGTTTGCTGTACTGAATCCATTTTTCCAGGCTTTTTTCTACCATCGTATGAGTGGTTGGCCCTACCAGTCATCAGGGTTAAAACTGTCACTCAGGGTATGTTAAAAAGCCCATAGCTCTGTGGTATCAACCGGTTACCCGGTGTCACCAGATTGACACCGAAGGACCGGCCCTTTAAGGTTGCCATCCCTTTGTAAAGTCAGTAGTCATACAGTGTTCTGCCGCCTCATAACGGGTACCCGTTTATCAGGTTTGCGGCAGGGATGTGTTGCTGTGATGGCGGCTGTATATCATTAACTCAACCGGTTTAATCAAGGCAAATACGTTGAACGCTGTAAAGATCGGCCTTTGTGGTCTGGGAACGGTGGGCAGTGGCACCGTGAATGTGCTGCAACGCAACCTGCAAGTCATCAACGCGCGCGCGGGTTGTTCCATTGAAATTGCTCAGGTGGGCGCACGCCGGGATAACCCCGCCTGCGACCTCGGTGATATTCCCGTCACCCGCGATATCTTCGACGTGGCCAAAAACCCCGAGATCGACATCCTGGTGGAATTGATCGGTGGCACCACCGTGGCCCGCGATTTGATGCTGTGCGCGATCGAAAATGGCAAGCATGTGGTCACCGCCAACAAGGCGCTCATTGCTGAGCACGGCAACGAAATTTTTGCCGCTGCAAAAGAAAAGGGTGTGACAGTCGCCTTTGAAGCCTCCGTCGCTGGCGGTATCCCGATTATTAAAGCGATCCGCGAGGGTCTTTCTGCCAACCGCATTCAGTGGCTGGCCGGGATCATTAATGGCACTGGCAACTTCATTCTTACCGAGATGCGTGACAAGGGAAGAGCCTTTGAGGATGTACTGACAGAAGCCCAGCAGAAGGGCTACGCAGAGGCTGATCCCACCTTCGACGTGGAAGGTATCGATGCCGCCCATAAGCTGGTGATCCTGGCCTCCCTGGCGTTTGGCATCCCTCTGCAGTTTGACAAAGTCTTTACTGAAGGCATCAGCCAACTGGAAACCCAGGACGTGGCCTACGCCCAGCAGCTCGGTTATCAGATCAAGCACCTGGGCATTGCCCGTCGCAACAACGGCGGTATCGAATTGCGGGTTCACCCCACATTGATCCCCCGCAAGCGGTTGATCGCCAATGTGGACGGAGTGATGAATGCCGTGCTGGTGAAAGGCGACGCCGTCGGTCCTACCCTGTATTACGGTCCCGGTGCCGGTGCTGAACCCACCGCATCGGCAGTGATCGCCGATATTGTCGACCTGGCTCGCACCCTGACCGCCGATCCGGAACACCGTGTGCCGCACCTCGGATTCCAGCCGGAGTCCCTCAACGACTTTGAAGTGCTGCCCATCGGTCAGGTGGAAACCGCTTACTACCTGCGCATCACCGCCCGTGATGTGCCCGGCGTACTGTCGAAAATCACCCTGATCCTCAGTGAAGCGAATATCGGCATTGAGGCGGTGATCCAGCACGAAGGTGAAGAGGGCGAGGAATATGTGCCCCTGATCATCATGACCGACCGAGCCATTGAACAGAAACTTGATGAGGCGGTGGACAAGATCCAGTCCCTGTCCACTACCAAAGGTGACGTGGTGTGCATCCGCGTAGAATCTTTGGGCTGATAAACAACAGGTAACGAACGTGAAATACATCAGCACCCGCGGGCAGGCGCCCGTACTGAGCTTTGAAGATGCCATCCTGGCGGGCCTCGCCACCGATGGCGGCCTCTATGTGCCGGAGACCCTGCCGCAGTTTTCCCAAGAGGAAATTGCTTCCTGGGCCGGGCTGTCCTATCAGGAGCTGGCCTTCAAGGTGATGGCGCCATTTGTTGATGGTGAGATTCCCGACGACGACCTGCGCGAGTTGATCGCCAACACCTACAGCACCTTCCGCCACGACGCCATCGCGCCGCTGGTGCAGACCGCCCACAACGAATTTATTCTCGAGCTGTTTCAGGGGCCGACCCTGGCGTTCAAGGACTTTGCCCTGCAATTTCTCGGCAACCTGCTGGACTACGTGCTGAAGAAGCGCGACCAGCGGGTAGTGATCATGGGCGCTACCTCCGGTGACACCGGTTCCGCCGCCATCGAGGGCTGTCGCCACAGCGACAACGTGGACATCTTTATCCTACACCCGCATAACCGGGTGTCCGAGGTGCAGCGCCGCCAGATGACCACGGTGCTGGAGAACAACGTTTTCAATATTGCCCTGAAAGGCAATTTCGACGATTGCCAGAACATGGTCAAGGCCAGCTTCGGCGACCAGTCTTTCCTGCCGGAAGGGCGTCAGCTGGTGGCGGTGAACTCCATCAACTGGGCGCGCATCATGGCCCAGATCGTTTACTACTTTTACGCTGGCCTGGCACTGGGGGCTCCCCATCGCCCGGTGGCGTTCTCCGTGCCCACCGGCAACTTTGGTGACATCTTCGCCGGCTACCTGGCCAGCCGCATGGGACTGCCGGTAGACCAGCTGGTAATCGGCACCAACGCCAACGACATTCTGCACCGCTGCATCAGCGCCAACGACCACAGCCTGCACCAGCTGGTGCACAGCCTGTCGCCGTCTATGGATATCATGGTGTCCAGCAACTTCGAGCGCATGCTGTTCGACCTGTATGACCGCGACGGTGCAGCCATTAACAAGTTGATGACCGACTTCAAGGCTACCGGCAACCTCAAACTGAGCGACAGTGCTCTTACCAAGGCCCGTGAACTGTTCACCAGTTACCGCCTGGATGACGATGAAATGGTACGTGTGATTGCCGACGTCTGGGAACATACCGAATACCTGCTCGACCCCCACACGGCTATCGGCGTGGAAGCGGCCCGCAAAACCCGCCGCCGTCAGGATATCCCCATGGTCTGCCTGGCCACCGCACACCCGGCGAAATTCCCGGAAGCAGTGCGCAAGGCCGGTTACCCGCAGGACCCGCCACTGCCTCATCACATGGCGGACCTGTTCGAGCGCGAAGAGCGTTACGCTGTTCAGGACAACGAACTGTCTGCCGTTCAGCAATTTATGAAAGACAATATTCGCCAGTAGGGATCAGTGATGTCCGTGGAAATCTTTCTGGAAAAACTGAAAGCCTCACCTGAATCTATTGCTTTCAGCGACACCATTGCCGTGATCGATGAAAACTACAATTTTCAGGAAACCGCCTTCACCAATGGCGGCACGGAAAATGGCGCCGGTCAAAACAACGGCTCCTGCAAGATCTTCGCCTTTGGCCAGCTCAACGGTTTAAGTGAACAGCAGACTCTGCACTGCTTTGGCGATTACTACCGTGTGGATGTGCTGCAAAACCCCGAGGGTGACGATCACCAGAATATCCGCAATTTCATTGAACACGGCTGGGGCGGAATTGGTTTTTCCGGAACGGCTCTTGCGCTGAAGTAAACCTGATACCTCACATCAGGCCATCCCCAGTGGCGGCCTGATGCGTGCAAAATTTTCTGCTTACTTCACTCGAGTTTTTTCAGGTAGTCGTAGATGGCCATCTGTGAACGCACCTTTTTCCGGTTCCCACGCTTCACATAGGCGTTGTTCTGTTCTGCATCAATCACGCGGGCCTTGCAGCGGTCAGTAAACTGAATTTCCAGAATATCCATCACCTGTTTCTTCAGCTTCGGGTCCAACACGGGCACGCCCACTTCCAGACGATAGTCCAGGTTTCGGGTCATCCAGTCTGCAGACGAGATGTAGACTTTTGGGTCGCCGCCATTGTGAAACACCATGCAGCGCGGGTGTTCCAGAAAACGGTCGACAATACTGATAACAGTTATGTTCTCTGAAATGCCCTCAATGCCGGGTTTTAATGCGCACATGCCGCGCACAATAATGCGTATTTTTACTCCCGCCTGGCTGGCCTGGTAGAGGAGGCGCACGATGTTCTCATCCACCAGGTTATTCAACTTGAGGGTAATTGCTGCGGGTTTTCCTGCTTTTGCCGCAGCGATTTCATGGTTGATCAGGGCGCGAATTTTCCGGCGGCAATTTAAAGGGGAGACTTGTAAGTATTTGAAATCGTAGTGTTTGAAGCTTTGTTCAATAAAGTCGAACACATGGCTTACTTCCTCGCAGATTTCCGGGTGTGAAGTGAACAGCGCAAAATCTGTATAAATCTCTGCAGTTTTCTCATTGAAATTACCCGTGCCGATATGGGCATAACGTTTTTCTCCCTGCGGTGACTGGCGGCTGATCAGGCACAGTTTTGAGTGTACTTTCAGGCCGGGAATACCCAACATCACCTTAATCCCCTCATCAGAAAGCTTCTCTGATAAATCCAGATTCTGTTGTTCGTCAAAGCGGGCTTTCAGTTCAACATTCACAGTCACCTGTTTGCCATTACGGGCGGCATCGATGAGGGATTCAAGCACGCGTGAATTCTTGGCTACCCGGTAGATATTAATTTTTATGGATGTCACTTTAGGGTCGAAGGCAGCCTGGCGAAGGAGTTCAACCAGGTAGTTGAATTTGTGGTATGGGTAATAGAGCAAAATGTCATTTTTATCGATGGCCTGAAACGCATTGCTGTACTTATCGAATTTATTTACCGACAGCGGTGGCATGGAAGGGAAACCCAGGTATTTTTCCCCGGGATTGGTAAAGCCGATAAAGTCACGAAAGTTGCGGTAGCGGCCACCGGGAATGATGCTGTAGCCACGGGCAAAACCGAATTTGGTTTTCAGCAGATCAATCATACCTTCTGGCATCTCTCTATCGAACGATAAGCGGACCGGGTTGGCCTGCAGGCGTTGCTTGATGCCCATGGACATTTTCTCCACCAGACTGCGATCAATATCGTCGTCGAGTACATACTCAGCATCTCTGGAAAATTTCATCGACCAGGCGTTGAGCTGGTCATAAGAGAAAAAGTCAGCAAGCACCATGTCCAGGCAAAGTCGGATAGCCTCGTCGATAATCATGAAATAGCGTCGACGATTTTTTTCATCATTGGGCAAACGTAGAAAACGACTGCTGGTATCCGGAACTTCCAACAGCGCATAACTCACGTCATCGCCATTACGAATTTCTACCGCGAGGTAATTGGCTCCATCCTGGAGTACCCTGGAGAGGTCAATGTCCGGCGTGATCAGGATCGGTACAATGCGCGGCAACACATGTTCCCTAAAGTGATGCCTGACCCAGGTTTTCTGCTTGGTGGAGAGATCATCCGGCATCAGAAAATGGATACGGCGTTTGCGCAGCTCCTTTAGAATGGATTCAAAGGCCAGGTCGAAAAGCTCAGAGTGACGGGCAATGCCCTTGTTAATATCTCGCAGCAGTTGTTTACTTTTTTTGGCGGAGCCGGAAGTCTGCTCAATAAGAATTTTTCGGCGTACATCGGCCACCCGCACCTTGAAGAACTCATCCTGGTTGCTGGAGAAAATCCCCAGGAAATGGACGCGCTCAATAATCGGGTTGTCGGCGTCGTTTGCTTCCTGCAGCACGCGCTCGTTAAATGCCAGCCAGCTCAATTCCTTTGGATAAAAGGGGTATTTTTTCATAGAGTATGATGGCGTTGCCAAACACGGATTCGAACAACCATACCGGGTTTTAGGTGTGGTTGTGTGACACTAAATTGACAGTTAGATGACAGCGGGATCGCTATGGCAAGTATTAAGGAAATTGAGGTTAAGGTGCTCGAAGTCGACCGGGCTTCCCTGGAACAAAAAATTCTCGACCTCGGTGGCCACAAGGAATTCGAGAGCGAGTTTTTCGCCATTCTTTTCGATGATGCCGACGGATCCATTCAGGCCGCGGGCAATCTTTTGCGCCTGCGCAAGGAGCAGGACGGCGTCAAGCTGACCTACAAGCAGACGGTGAGTACCGGCCTCGCCAAGATCATGGATGAGCACGAAACCGCCGTTGATGATTTCGAGGTGATGCGCCAGATACTGGCGTCACTCGGTTATCGTGAAGGCCTGTCCTTACGAAAAAACCGCGCCCAGTTTTCTCTCGATGGCCAGCATCTGGTGTTCGACAAATATTTTGACGAGCTGGAACACATTCCGGAGTTTCTGGAAATCGAGGCCCAGAGTGAAGAAGCGTTGCTGGCGCTGATCAAACGCCTGGGTATCGAGCGGGAACAGACCCGCCCCTGGAATACCCGCGATCTGATGCAGTATTACCAGAAAAAATAAGGGCGGTTTTTTTAAACCGCCCCTAAGTATTTATTTCGGTCATTATTTCTCCAGTATTGCCGCCACACCCATACCACCCGCCGTGCATATCGAGATCAGTCCGCGCCCCTGTCCGGCTTCGTTGAGCAGTTTGGCCAGGGTCCCGGCAATGCGTGCGCCGGTGGCGGCAAACGGGTGTCCGAGGGCGAGACTGCTGCCCACGATGTTCAGTTTGCTGCGGTCGATGCTGCCCAGTGCTGCATCCAGTCCCAGCCGCTCGCGGCAGTACTCTTCTGATTCCCATGCTTTTAGGGTGCAGAGCACCTGGGCGGCAAAGGCCTCGTGAACTTCGTAGTAATCAAAATCCTGTAGCGACAACCCGGCTTTGCGCAACATATTGGCCACGGCCACGGTGGGTGCCATCAGCAAACCCTCACCAGACACGTGATCCACGGCGGCGGTTTCCATATGAGTGAGACGAGCCAGTACCGGCAGCCCGTTTTCGGCAGCCCAATCTTCACTGGCCAGCAACAGGGAGGCTGCGCCATCGGTAAGCGCGCTGCTGTTGCCTGCGGTCAGTGTCCCGGTGGCGGAACGATCAAATACCGGCTTCAAACCCGACAACTGTTCCAGGGTCAGGTCGTAGCGCAGGTTATTGTCCCGCAACATGCCCGCACAGGGACTTAACAGGTCGTCAAAAAAACAGTCGGCGTAGGCGGCCTGGGCGCGGTTGTGACTGGCCAGAGCCAGCTCATCCTGCT
The DNA here is from genome assembly GCF_030676955.1 of Porticoccus litoralis. Classification (NCBI taxonomy): domain Bacteria; kingdom Pseudomonadati; phylum Pseudomonadota; class Gammaproteobacteria; order Cellvibrionales; family Porticoccaceae; genus Porticoccus; species Porticoccus litoralis. The sequence continues at coordinate 263,374 of NZ_JAUUUU010000002.1, forward strand.
CGGCCCGCTCGATCTTCCACTCCCGGGCCATCAGTTCGGCATGTTCGCCCATGCTCAGCTCGGTGCGGGGTTCGGCAATGGCTGGTGCCACCGGTGAGAGCTCTGACATGCTGAAGCCCTTGAACACCGAAAATTTCTCGCCGAGGGTTTTGGCCTTCGATAATTTCACCAGCCGTTGTGAAAACTTGCGTGAGAACAGAATGGGCGGATCACTGGCACTGTCCGCACCCGCGGCAATACCGCATTCAATCTGTCCGCAGGCAATTTTTGCGGCAATGCCAAAGGCCGCTTGCAGACTGGTGCCGCAGGCCTGTTGCAGACTGATGCCGGGGGTCAGCGGCGACAGGCTGGTGCCGAGCACGGCTTCCCGGGCCAGGTTGAAATCTTTCGGGTGGTTGCTCACTGCACCGGCCACCACTTCATCCAGTTGCACACCGTGCAGGTTGTATCGGTCAACCAGTCCCTGCAGGGCGCTCACCAGCATATCCAGATTGGTCAGGTCGGCGTAGGCGGTTCCCGCCCGGCAAAACGGAATACGGCTGGCACCGACAATGGCCACGTTGCGGAGTGTCCCTGTCTTGTTCATGGCGTCACCTCCGGCAGCAGTTTGGATTCTTCAAGATAGTGCATCGGTCCGCCGCGGAACGGCGCAAAGCCGGTGCCGAATATCACCCCGGCATCCAGCAGGTCGGCACTGTCGACAATGTCTTCCGCAAGGCAGCGCCGACATTCCTCCAGCAGGGGTTTGATCAGGCGTTCACCGAGAATATCCAGCGCCACCATATCGCTGGGTTTTCCCTTTTCCGGCCGGTCTTTTTTCCAGAGATAAAACCCTTCGCCGGACTTTTTCCCCAGCTTGCCTGCATCCACCATGGCCTGCAGCGGCTCGATGGCTTTTATGTTGTCGGGTGCCAGTTTTTTTGACACGCTCACGGCCACATCCAGCCCCACCGTATCCACCAGTTCAATGGGCCCCATGGGCATACCGAAGGTTTCTGCGGCGGCGTCAATGGTGGCCATGCTGTGGCCTTCATCCAGCAGGTTGACCGCTTCCAGCATATAGGGCGCCAGCACCCGGTTTACCAGAAAGCCGGGTGCGCTTTTCACCGGCAGCGGGAATTTGCCAATGCGCTGGCTGAACATGCAGCCCTTTTTAATATCGCTGCTGTCGGATTGGCTGCCTCGCACCACTTCCACCAGCGGCATTTTCGCCACCGGGTTAAAAAAGTGCAGACCAATCAACCGCTGCGGCTGCTGCAGGCCAGCGGCGATGTCTTCCAGTGGAATAGCAGAAGTATTGCTGGCCAACAGAGCGTCGGGTTTGGCGTGCTGTTCCAGTTCGGTAAACAGTTGTTGCTTGGCTTCGAGGTTTTCAAAAATGGCTTCGATAATCACATCGGCCCGTTGAATTCCGTCCCCCGCCACATCTGCCATCAGGCGGCTTTTGGCCGCGGCGACCTTGGCGCTGGAGCGCAGTTTCTTTTTAAACAGCACCTCCGCCCGTTTCAGCGCGGGTGCCACGTATTTCATTTCCCGGTCCTGCAAAGTGACTTCCAGACCGCGCAGAGCACACCAGGCGGCGATATCGCCACCCATGACACCGGCGCCCACCACATGCACCCGGCGGGCTTGCCAGTTGGCGGTGCTGTCATCCGGCTTGGCCAATTCCTTCAACTGTTCCTGCAGGCGAAACACCCGGCGCAGATTGCGGGACACATCCCCCATCAGCAGTTCGCTGGCTTTCTCGGCTTCGCCTTTCAGCATGGCGTTGAAGTCGTCGCCGACCTTGCGCCAAAGATCGATCAATACATAGGGTGCAGGGTAATGGTCACGGCGCGCCCGTTTGCTCACCTGGGCTTCCATGGCCTTGGCGATAATCTGTCGGGTACCGGGGCTGCTGGACATGCGATTCAGGCGGCTGGCGCGGTGCCCCTTACGCTGTTTCACAATGGCCTTGCGGGCTGCCCAGTGCAGGCTGCCGTGTTCGGATACCACCTTGTCCACCAAACCCAGGCCACGGGCGGCCCGGGCTCTCAGGCTGCGGGCAGTAAGAATAAGCTCCAGCGCCTTGCGGCCACCCAGGAGGCGAATGCTGCGAGCAGTGCCGCCAAAGGCGGGAAAGATGCCGAGCTGAATTTCCGGAAAGCCAATGCGGGTGCTCTCTGAATCCAGCGCCACCCGGTAATCGCAGGCCAGCGCCAGTTCCAATCCGCCCCCCAGGCAGAAGCCGTGAATGGAGGCGACGGTATAGCAGGGCAGGGCTTCCAGTCGGTCAAAGAGCTTGTGGGCCATCTCGATACCGGCCTTGGCCTCTGTAGCATCGGTCTGGTGATCAAACTCGCGAATATCCGCCCCTGCAATAAAACCGCTTTTCTTGGCGGAATAAATCACCAGCCCACGTGGCAGGTCTTCTTCCAGTTTTGCCAGTACGGCATCCAGTTCCAGCAACACCTCGCGGCTGAGGGAATTCACCTTTTCCCCCTCCCGGTCGAGAACCAGCCAGGCTATGTCCTCGGCGTCCCGCTTCAGCTGCCAGTGTCGAAATTCAGTGTTCTCGGTCATGGGCAAAATAAGACTCCCGTACTCCAGCCGGTTTATGTGCCTTACAATAGAGGCCAGAGACATGGCTGTAGATTTTGGTTCGCGTTTAGCAACTCATCATAGCCGATTGCAAAGGGAATTAAATGCTCGCTCACAAAAATGGGATGCCCCTGAACTCCATGAATAACCCCGTCATTCTGCAACGCCCCTACGACCTCGACCAATGCCAGTTCAGCCCGGAAATTCCGCCGCTGTTGCAGCGCATTTATGCTGCGCGGGGCGTCACCAGCGACCAGCAGCTGGAAAGAACCCTGGCAAGATTGCCCAAGCCGCAAACCCTGCGCGGCCTCAATGCCGCCATCGCACTGCTGGCTGAGGCGCTGCGCGAACAACAGCACATATTGATCGTCGGCGATTTCGATGCCGATGGCGCCACCAGCACAGCGGTCTCCCTGCTGGCACTGCGGGGCATGGGTTTTCAGCAGGTGGATTTTATTGTGCCCAACCGCTTTGAATACGGTTACGGGCTCACCCCGGAAATTGTTGAACTGGCGAAAGAGCGCAATCCTGACCTGATCATTACCGTGGATAACGGCATCTCCAGCATTCAGGGTGTCGCCGCGGCCAATGCCGCGGGCATCAAGGTGTTAATTACCGACCACCACCTGCCCGGTAAAGAACTGCCACAGGCAGCGGCCATCGTGAATCCCAACCAGAACCAGTGTGAATTCCCCAGCAAAAACCTGGCGGGCGTGGGGGTGGCGTTCTACCTGATGAGCGCCCTGCGCAGTCATCTGCGGGAAAGTGGCTGGTTTGCCGAAAACAACATACCCGAACCCAATATGGCGGACTGGCTCGACCTGGTGGCGCTGGGCACCGTGGCGGACGTGGTGCCGTTGGACGAGGTTAACCGCATTCTGGTGCACCAGGGGCTGCAACGCATCCGCGCCGGTAAAACCCGCCCGGGGTTGCAGGCATTGCTCGACCTTTCCGGCCGCGAACCTCAAAGGCTGGTGGCTGCCGACCTGGGTTTTGCCCTGGGGCCGCGTTTGAATGCCGCCGGGCGACTGGATGATATTTCCATCGGCATTCAGTGTCTGCTGGAAGAAGATGCTTATATGGCGCGGGAATACGCCCTGCAACTGGACGAACTAAACCGCGACCGCCGGGTGATTGAAGCGGATATGCAGCGGGAAGCACTGGTAGCCCTGGAGCAATTGAATCTGGATGAACAACAACTGCCTTGGGGGCTGTGCCTGTTCGACGCCAATTGGCACCAGGGGGTGGTGGGTCTCTTAGCGTCGCGCATCAAGGATCGTATCCACCGTCCGGTGATCGCCTTTGCCGATGCTGGCAACGGCGAGTACAAGGGCTCTGCCCGCTCCATCAAGGGCCTGCATATCCGCGATGCGCTGGACGCCGTGGCCAGTCGACATCCGGAACTTATCAGCAAATTTGGTGGGCATGCCATGGCAGCGGGCCTCAGTTTGCCTGGGGAACGCTACGAAGATTTTGTCACCGCCTTCGATGACGAAGTGCGCCGCCAGCTCAGCCCGGCGGACATGGAGGCGGAAATCCTCACCGATGGCAGCCTAAATAGCGACGAACTCAATATCGACACTGCCCAACTACTGCGGGAATCAGGCCCCTGGGGGCAGCACTTCCCCGAACCGCTGTTCGAGGGCGAGTTCTATATTGTCCAGCAGCGCATCGTCGGTGAAAAACACGTGAAACTGCTGCTGGCGCTGGATGCAGGCAAACAGCAGTTAATCGACGCCATCGCCTTTAATGTGGATACGGAGCAGTGGCCCAACCCGGCAGCGGAGAAGGTAAGCCTGGTCTACAAGCTGGATATCAACCTGTGGCAAGGCAGGGAGTCGGTGCAGTTGATGGTAGAAAATATTGAATTGTTGAAGTTGCCTAGATGATATGAAGTAAATAAAAAATAAGATTTATTGGTAGATATTTTCTAGATCATACTTTTTGTTTTCAACGGAAATCATTTCTAATTTTTAAGTGAAAAATATATGTATGTAAATATCATTTTATATGGAGAATAAAATTGATTAAAAAGCCGTCTGTTTCGATTTCTAAATTGACTTTTTCGGGTGGTAGTTCATTTGATTTAAATAAGGGCGATAAGGTTATCTTAGTTGGGCCAAATAACAGTGGAAAGTCGCAAACTTTGAGAGAGATATTGAGTGTTTGTGGTAATGGAAAAACAGATAATACCTTTGTTGTTAAAGGCGTAGATATTGTCAAGGATGGAACAGCTGAACAGCTGAGGGAGTTTCTAAGTGCGGAAGCAGAATTTAATGGAACTACATATAGCTATAAAAGTTGGCAGCTTCATGAAAGACAGATTTCTTTTTGGGCTGGTGCCTTCTTGGAAGGGCAGATTCTCAGTGGGTTTGTAAGAAATATTTCTGCTAATGATCGATTGTCTATCTGCGAGAAACAACAGAGCGTATCCCGCGGAGAACAAAAAACTAAACCGCAGCATGTTCTTTATGATGATTCCGCCTTGATGGAAAAAATCAGTAGCTTGTTTTATAGGGCGTTTGGAAAAGACCTAATGTTCGATTTTCGAGGTGGAAGAACTTTGCCAATTCATGTTGGAAAATTGCCAAATATGAGTGGTGTAGTGGATAGGGTTGGCGATGAGTATGTGTCTGCAGTAAGAAAGCTGCCATTGCTAGATCAACAAGGCGATGGCATGAAAAGTTACGCTGGTATTTTGTTTGAAACTATAGTTGACGACTGGGATATTACGCTTGTTGATGAGCCTGAAGCTTTTTTGCATCCACCACAAATGAGGCGGCTAGGAGAAACACTATCTTCTGAAGTGGGTGGTCAGCTATTTGTCGCAACCCATAGCAGCGACATTTTGAGAGGGTTTTTAGAGGGCACTCAAGGAGATGTCAGGATTCTTCGCATAAGTAGGGAAGAAAATATAAATATAGTTATGGAGGCTTCTAAGGAAACAATTAAGAGTTTATGGCTAAACCCAGTACTCAGGTACTCCAATGCGCTTGAGGGTATCTTTCATGAGCAGACTATTATCTGTGAAGACGATAGTGACTGCAGGCTTCTAAACTCTATTGCAGACTATTTGGAATCTGATACCCAGAGTCAATGGCTGGACACTGCGTATGTGCCAACGGGCGGGAAACACGGAGTAGCTCAGGTGGCAGATGTGTTGCGAAAAGTTGGAGTTCCGGTTAAGGCTGTTTTCGATATAGACTTTTTGTCAGAGCGGGATTTGGTTGAAGTTACTGTTGTAGCTTTTGGTGGAAGTTGGTCTGAGATAAGTGTGCTTTGGAGCCGCGTTGACTCTGCTGTTAGAGGTGGGGCTAAGGTCCAAAGTGTTTCGGGTATAAAGAAAAATATTATAGAAATAATTAATAATTCTGGCGAAGACTCAATGCCAAAAAGCGACATATTAGAAGCTATGAAACAGGGTAAGCCTTGGAGTGTGGTTAAGAAATATGGAGAGAGGGGGATTCCACGTGGCCAGGCACAAGTTGACTATAAAGATCTTAAAAATAAGCTGGAGGAGATTGGGATTTATTTAGTTCCCGTTGGGGAAATAGAAAACTTTTGCCCAGAAATGGGATTGCACGGCCCCAAGTTTGTTGCAAAGCTTTTATCTACAGTTTCTTTAGGAGATCAACGGTTGGCAGAACTACGTGATTTTGTCGAAAATTTGCAGAGGGGTGCCACTTGCAAATTAATGGCAGTTGAGGATATAGAGTCTGCAGAGAGCAATGCGGCTTGTGCTTCCTAATGTGACTTTTCTAGCTGGCAAGCTATTCATTGCGACAAAAAATTATCTTCAGAGCGTGAGCTATAGGTAGCGAGACTTTGCAGTATAAAGCGATGCATCCAGAAAAGAACAACAACCCGAAAGACACCAGGGTCTATCTCGTTGGCAGCGGCATCGCATCCTTAGCCAGTGCGGTGTATCTGATTAAGGATGCGGGGGTGCCCGGTGGCAATATCCATATCCTGGAGCAGGACGAGATTCCGGGCGGTGCGCTGGATGGTGCCGGTGATGCGGAAAACGGCTTTATCATCCGCGGCGGCAGAATGCATGAAGAGCACTATGTCTGCTACTGGGATCTGCTCTCCAATGTCCCCTCCTATGATGACCCCGGTATCTCCGTCAAAGACGAGTCCTTTGAATTCAACGCCCGTTATGTCTCCCACGCCCAGGCGCGTTTGCTGAAAGCCGGCGAAAGGATGGATGTCTCGTCCTTCGGTCTGTCGTTAGCGGATCAGACAGATCTGTTGAAGCTGTTGTTTTCCTCCGAGAAATCATTGGACAACATTCGCATACAGGACTGGTTCGGGGAGGAGTTCTTCACCACCAATTACTGGTATCTCTGGACCTCGATGTTCGCTTTCCAGAAGTGGAGCAGCGTGGCGGAGATGCGCCGCTATATGAAACGCTTTATCCACCTGCTGGACGGCATGCCCCGGCTGGGTGGCGTGATGCGCACCAAGTACAACCAGTACCACTCGGTGGTGCTGCCGTTGATGCGCTACCTGGAGGGTTTAGGCGTTTATTTTGAAACCCGGACGCTGGTTACCGATATCGATTTCAACCTGTCTGCCGAGGCGAAAACCGCCACGGCGATTCACACCATCAATCAAGCTGGCAGTGAGGAAAAGATTGAACTCGGTGAGCACGATTATGTGTTTGTTACCAACGGTTCCATCACCGAGAGCGCGGACTATGGTTCGTGGTCAAAGGCGCCAGTACTGAAAGACAAGGCTTCCTCGGGGGCATGGACACTGTGGGAAAAAATCGCCCGTAAGGACAAGGCGTTCGGCAACCCCGGGGTGTTCAGTGACCATATCGATTTGCAGAAGTGGTATTCCTTCACCGCTACCATCCGGGACGACACCTTCCACGATTACATGGAAGATTTCTCCGGCAATTTAAGTGGCACCGGCGGCCTGGTGACCATGACGGACTCCAGCTGGTTGATGTCCATTGTGATTGCCCGACAGCCGCATTTCCCCAACCAGCCCAAAGACGTCAAAGTGTTCTGGGGCTATGCCCTATATCCCGACAACGAAGGCGATTACGTGAAGAAAAAAATGTCGGAATGCAATGGCGAGGAAATACTGGAAGAGCTGTGGCATCAACTCAAGGTTCAGGACCTGATGAAGCCGATTGTGGCTGCCGGCAAAGTGAATTGCATCCCGGTGGCCATGCCCTTTATCGACAGTCTGTTTATGCCGCGGGCGCAGGGCGACCGCCCGGAGGTGTTACCTGAAGGCGCCACCAATTTCGCCTTTCTCGGGCAGTTTGCCGAAGTACCAAAGGACTGTGTCTTTACCGTGGAATACTCGGTGCGCTGCGCGCAGACCGCTGTTTATGGCCTGTTTGAAACCGGTAAAGAGGTGCTGCCGGTCTATGACTCCATTCATAAGCCCAGTGTTTTAATCAACGCGATGAAAGCCCTCAGCCGATAGTGAACCTTAAGCCGTTAGAGCCTCCGCCTTAGGTGGAGCTATCACTTCCAGCACGCCCTGAATTGATCTGCCCCAAGTCGTTGTTGGTACCGGGTGCCTTATACTCGCGTTACAGCTCGATTTTCTTATAGGCACTCTCTAACCATGACCGAGAATAAGCCCCTGCTGGTGCTGCAACTGCGCCCCGAGGACCGGATTGCTGACAGCGAATACGCCTGTTTCCTGAAATACGGTCAGTTACCCGCATCCATGACGGAAAGGATTCGCATAGAGCGCTACGGCATTCCCGCTGACCTGCAATTGGATAATTACTCGGCAATTCTGGTCGGTGGCAGCCCCTTCGATATCAGCACACCGCTGAAGAAAAAGTCCGCAGAGCAGTTGCAGGTGGAGGCGGATTTTCAGCGCTTGCTGCAACAGGTGATTGCCCAGGATTTTCCCTTTCTCGGCGCCTGCTCGGGCAACGGCTTATTGGGCAATTATCTCGGTGCCGGTATTTCCAGCCGTTATGGTGAAGCGGTGGGTTGTGTGGAGTTGGATATCACGGAAGAGGGCAAGCGGGATAAGTTGCTGGTGGACTTTCCTGACAAGATTGACGTGCTGCTCGGCCACAAGGAGGCCTGTGACGAAACCCCGGCAGGGGCGGCATTGCTGATGACTGGGCAGGCTTGCCCGGTGCAGATGTTCCGCGTTGGCAACAATGTCTACGCCACGCAATTTCATCCGGAGGGGGATGCCGCCGAGTTCACGCTACGGATTGATGCCTATAAGCACCATGGCTATTTTCTGCCAGAAGAAGCGGAACAGTTGGTAGAAGCAGTGAGCAGGAAACCCACGCCGTTCGCACAGGAAATTCTAAGGCGTTTTGTGGCGGCCTATGTCCTCCCCGGTGCAACCCGGGAAGTCGGATAAAAAATAATCTAGTGGTGTCTTGAATCAGGCAGTAACCCAGAGAATTTCTGCAGGCTGTTTCAGCATGTCGAGGATTTGGGTGGCCATGGCTTTATCCATGGACGAGCTCAATGTTTCCACCATGCCGGTGGACTGTACGATCACCACGTCGTAGCCGTGTTCGGCCATTCTCAGGCAGTAGCAGGGATTATTGCCTTCGTAGCTTCTCAGGCAGACGATTTCATCGAGAAAGACGTCGATGGTGTGGTCTTCACTATCTTTGACGAGCACGTGGTCCTGATGGCAGTAGCAGACTTCAGCCAGGAATGAATCCGAGTGCGTCGACTGGTGATGTTTTGGTGCGCCGATCTCTACGCGTGTCCCCTTGGTGATCATGTGGTGCAGTTGCTTCGTCATGGCGATACCTCACAGTGTGTGTCATGCCTTCACTTGTCATATCGGCAGAAGTTGAAAGGCGTAATGTGCGGATAACCGTGTGGAGAAAAAGGGTCGTTCGGGGTTTTTAGCCCCGAAAGCGGCTACGTTGGACCTGAGTGCTTGCAATGGCTGTCCGAAAGATAAAAACGGTGCCATTGCGTCGCATCATCGTCAGGCGGCAATTCGCTGCTTCACTGCAGGTTGGGATAACAATTCAGTCACATGGGTTGCGGTGACGTTATCCAACCCCGTGGCCAGCGTTTCGACCATGCCTGTGGGCAGAATACACACCACGTCATAACCGTTTTCGCCAACCCGCAGGCAGTAGCTGGAAACGTTGCTCTCGTAATTCATCACGCACAGGATTTCATCGAGAAACACGTCATAGGTGTGGTTTTCGGCATCCCTGACGAGCACATGCTGTTGGTCACATTGGTAGACCTTGCCCATAAACGAGGCTTTGTGCTCGGAGTCGGGGTGTTTGGGGTCCATGACTTCTACCGTCATGCCCGTGGTTAACAAGTTGTTCATTAGCTTTGACATGGCAATACCTCGCAGATAATCCGTCACTGCCTGGGCCTGCGCACGCTGAAACTGTGGAGAGGGGGTGGTCGTGGTACTCGGGGTGCACAATCCCTCAGTGGCGCGCCGGGCTGTCGGTTTTCAATACAGCAGTTGTCAATACAGCAGTTGTTAATAAAACCATCGTTAAAGAACGATATTGCTAAAGACGTTTGCTTTAGCGTGTATTTAAGAATGAGGAATTTTTTTAGAAAGGACTATCTAAAAAAGCCGGTTTTACTGCTAAAAAACATGACTTTTGGGAATGCTAATTATAAGAATTTCAGATAATTACATTTATGAATATGGCTTTGTGAGGCAGTTAAAAAATTAATAATTTTTTAACTGCAGCCACTGTCAGCTTTTCATTTCTTCCAGTTCTACCCAGCGCTCGGCGGCCTGATCCAGTTCCATCTGTTTTTTGCCCAGCTCGTCGAGAATCGGTTGGGTTTCTGTGTAGGGGCGGTTGAAGAAATCCGGGTCGGCGGTCTGTTCTTCCAGAGCGGCAATTTCGGTTTCCAGGTGGTCGATCAGCTCGGGCAACATGTCCAGTTCCCGTTGCAGTTTGTAGCTGAGTTTGCCCGAGGGTTTCTTTTTGGCTTCGCTGGTGGTGTCGTGATCCACCATGTGGCCGGAAGGGTGGTCGATAGTGTCGGCAATTTTCAGGTGCTTGCCACGTTTCACCCAGTCACTGTAGCCGCCGACGTATTCTTCGATCCTGCCGTCTTCCTCGAACACCAGCACGCTGGTGACCACGTTGTCGAGAAATTCCCGGTCGTGGCTGACGATAATCAGGGTGCCCTGGTATTCCACCAGTCGTTCTTCGAGAACTTCGAGCATTTCCACATCGAGGTCGTTGGTGGGTTCGTCAAGCACCAGCAGGTTGGTGGGGCGGGTGAACAGTTTGGCTAGGAGAACCCGGTTGCATTCCCCGCCGGACAGGGCGCTGACCGGAGTCATGGCACGCTTTGGTGAGAACAGGAAGTTGCGCAGGTAGCCGATGATGTGGCGGTCCTTGCCGTTGAGCTTGATGTATTCCTTGCCGTCGCCAACGTTCTCGGCAATGGTCTTGGTGGTATCCAGCTCCCGGCGAATCTGGTCGAAATAGCCGATTTCCAGGTTGGTGCCGAGTTTGACCGAGCCCTGGTCCGGTTCGATCTGTCCCAACAGAATTTTCAGCAAGGTGGATTTGCCCACCCCGTTATTGCCGATCAGGCCGATGCGATCGCCACGCATGATCTTGATTTTGAAGTTGTTGATCAGTTGCTGGCCGCCGTAGCTGTGGCACAGGCTGCGCGCCTCGATAACCTTGCGGCCAGAGTTTTCGGCGGTTTCGACGCTGATTTTGGCTTTGCCCTGTCGCTTGATGCGTTGCTCACGCTGGTCGCGCATGGCTTCCAGGGCGCGAACACGGCCTTCATTGCGGGTGCGGCGGGCCTTGATGCCCTGGCGTATCCAGGTTTCCTCTTCTGCCAGCTTCTTGTCGAACAGGGCGTTGCGGGTTTCTTCTTCCTCAATGGCCTGTTCCTTGAGGCGCAGGTAGTTCTGGTAATTGCCGGGCCAGCTCACCAGGTGGCCGCGGTCGATCTCGACGATGCGGGTGGCGAGGCGCTGCAGGAAGTTGCGGTCGTGGGTAATAAAGATCACCGCGCCCTGGTAACCGCGCACCCGGTGTTCCAGCCACTCGATGGTGCTGATATCCAGATGGTTGGTGGGCTCGTCCAGCAGCAGCACATCCGGGTTGGAAACCAGTGCCTTGCCCAGCGCGACTCTTCTGCGCCAGCCGCCTGACAGCTCCGCCAGGGTTTTGTGGGCGGGCAATTCCAGTTGGCTGATGATGGTTTCCACCTGCTTGTCGATTTGCCAGCCACCACCGGCGTCGATGGCCGCCTGCAGGTCTTCGAGGGCTTTCATACCAGCCTTGTCCAGTGTCTGGCTCGACTGCTGGTGGAACTGGTCGATCAGCGCCTGTTGGTCGGCGAGGCCCTCTTTCACCACGTCCGCCACGTTGCGCTCCAGACCACCGGGCAGGTTCTGCTCCAACTGGCTGATGCGCAGGTGCTGGCGATAGTGAAGTTCGCCGTGGTCCGGCTTGATCTGCCGGTTGATGATTTTCAGCAGGGTGGACTTACCGGCGCCATTGCGGCCAATCAGGCAGATCCGTTCACCCGTTTCCACCGTAAGACTGGCATGGGTCAGCAATGGCACATCGCCAAACTCGATGGAAATATCGTCAATGCGGATCAGGCTCATGGCACTCGGTTTTTGTGCAAGTGGAGAAGGCCGCGGATTCTATCAGAGAATGGTGTCAGCCAGCAGTGATCAGTATTCATCCCCGTTAAGGAGCGGGGTGAGTAATTTCAGGGTGCGTTCGGCAATCAATGGTTGTGCCTGTTCGCTGGGATGAATGCCGTCATCCAGCATGAGGTCGGGGTTGGCTGCGATATCTTCGAAAAGAAACGGCAGCAGTGGGACATTTTCTTCTTCGGCAATGTCGGAATAAGCGTTGGAGAACTGCTCGCTGTAGCGCTTGCCGTAGTTGGGTGGAATGCGCATGCTGAACAGAATCGGCTGGCTGTCGGCCAGGCGGATGAGGTTGATCATGGCGCGCAGGTTTTCCTTGATGCGATGGATGGGGTAACCGCGCAGGCCGTCATTGCCCCCCAGTTCGATCAGCACAAAATCCGGCGCGTGTTCCTCTATCAGGGTATCGAGTCGGGACAGGCCGCCACCGGTGGTGTCGCCACTGATACTGGCATTGACAACATGGTGCTCGTTGCGCAGTTGTTGTTGCATCAGTTCCACCCAGCCCTTGCCGCGGTCGACACCGTAACCAGCACTGATACTGTCGCCCAGCACCAACAGGGTGGCACTGAAGCCGGGCAGGCTGAACAGCAGGGACAGAATGAGCAGTAGTGAACGCAACATGGGAGAAGAGCTTGATGGTGGATGAGAAGTCATACAGTCTAGCAGGTTGTTGCTTTTCTATCTGTGTGGTCAATGCGGCGTTAAACACAGGCTCAACATTCTCGTATACAGTGCCGGGGCTTTTTTGGGTAAAACGCCGGGGCTTTTTCGGGTAAATGGAAGGACGCTAACCGAGGTATTTCATGATTGAAGCCAGCAGTATCAACAAAACGGTGAACACATCTGCCGGAAGTCTTTGCATTCTCGATGACATCAACCTCGCTGTTGCCGAAGGCGAGGCGCTGGCTATTGTCGGCCCATCTGGCTCGGGCAAGTCCACCCTGTTGGGCATTTTGGCGGGGCTGGACCTGCCCAGCAGTGGTCAGGTAAAGATTAACGGCGAAGACCTGACGACAATGGACGAGGAAGGCCGTGCGGCCATTCGCGCCCGCTATGTGGGCTTTGTGTTTCAGTCGTTCCACCTGTTGCCCAGCCTGACGGCGCTTGAAAATGTGGCGTTGCCACTGGAATTGCGGGGAGACAGGGATGCACTGGTGATGGCCACCGAATATTTGCAGCGTGTTGGGCTCGGGGAACGGTTGAGCCATTACCCGCGACAGCTTTCCGGTGGTGAGCAACAGCGCGTAGCCCTGGCCCGTGCCTTTGCCAGCCAACCGAAAATACTGTTTGCCGATGAACCCACCGGCAATCTGGACACCGCAACCGGTGAAGCCATCAATGATCTGTTGTTTCAGCTCAATGCCGAGGCGGGCACCACGCTGGTGCTGGTGACCCACGAACAGGTACTGGCCAACCGCTGCCATCGTCGTATCACACTGCAGGCAGGCTGTATCGTGGACACTGAAACCGCCGGGCGGGTCGCTGCCGGATGATGGCTCTTAAGCTGTTATGGCGTAGCTGGCGCGGTGGCCAGCTGGGGCTGGTATTCAGCGCACTTGTGATGGCAGTGGTAGTGGTGACCTCTGTTGCCCTGCTGGCCGATCGCGTGGAACGCGCCCTGGTGAAAGAATCCAGCCATTTTCTGGCGGCGGATGCACAGGTGCGCAGCAGCCGGGAAATGCCGACTGAATGGCAGGCGGAGGCGCAGCAGCGCGGTTTGGAAACAGCCAACGTGGCGTTGTTCGCCTCCATGGTTTACAGCGGTGATTACAACCACCTGGCGTCGGTCAAGGTGGTTGAACCGAATTACCCGCTGCGCGGATTGCTGACCCTGTCTGACACCCCATTTTCCACCGACGTTGCGGAGATGCAGCAACTGGATCACGGACCGGCGCCCGGCGAAGTCTGGGTGGATAGCCGCCTGCTGCCACTGCTGAATATGTCCCTTGGCGATTCACTGGAAGTGGGCGAAGTTCGACTGCGGGCCAGCCGGGTAATTGTTGAAGAGCCGGACCGGGGCGGCTCCTTTTCGTTGTTTGGCGCCCGGGTGTTGATGAACTGGAATGACCTCGCGGCCTCCGGAGTGATACAGCCCGGCAGTCGGGTCAATTACCGGTTGCTGCTGGCCGGAGAAGATGCGCTGTTGAAAGATTATCTGGGCTGGCTGGAACCCCAGCTGGCGGTGCACGACCGACTGCTATCGCCCGATGAAGCACAGGCGGGACTCGCCGATACCCTGACCCAGGGACGGCGTTTCCTGTTGCTGGCTGGCAGCCTTGGTGTGGTTCTGGCGGGCATTGCCCTGGCGTTGGCCAGCCGCCACTTTGCGGAGGGGCAGACATCCACCGTGGCGTTACTGAAAAGCTGGGGTGTCTCCGCCAGCCGGGTGCGGCAGTTGTATGGCCAGCAGGTGTTGTTGCTGGGTGTGATCGGTTCGTTGCTGGGCCTGTTGCTGGGCTGGTTAATCCATGAAGTGCTGATCGTGCTGGTGAGGGAGTTGTTACCGGTCATGCTGCCGACGCCGGGATGGCGGCCCTGGTTTACCGGTATCGCCACCGGCTTGTTGAGTTTGCTGGGATTTGCCCTGCCGGCATTGTGGCATCTGCCTTCACTGTCGCCGCTGGCGGTTTTGCGCCGGGATGTGTCGCTGCATCCTGTGGGTGTTGTAAAACGATTGCTGATTGGCGTTGCCATGGTGGCCTTGCTGCTGCTCTGGTATAGCCAGAATCTCGCCATGGGGTTGGCGGTACTCTGCGGACTGGCGCTGACTGCCGCTACTGTGATGGGGCCGGGTTGGTTGTTGCTGCGGCAACTCAACCGGCTGGGCGCCCGTGTGGGAAGTGTCTGGCGATTGGCGTTGAGCAACCTGTGGCGGCGGAGAATACAGAGCCTGGTGTTGTTGGCCGGGTTTGCGGGTGCCATGGCAATTCTGATGACACTGGTGATGATCCGCACCACGCTGCTGGAAGAATGGCGCTGGCAATTGGCCGAGGATGCTCCAAACCACTTTCTGGTGAATGTCGCCCCCTACGAGTTGCAGGGCGTTGAAAAGCTGCTGGCAGACAACGACCTCACCACGGTGGGCTGGTATGCCATGGTGCGTGGGCGTATCACGCTGATCGATGGCGAGACCCCCTCGGAAGAGCTGATTGACCAGAATGAAGCACTGCGCCGCGAACTCAATCTCAGCTGGACCGAAGAACTGCCGCAGGGAAATGCTGTGGAGGAAGGGCTCTGGTGGCCGCAGATAGAAGGCTTTGCAGAGCGTTATGGCGAGGGCGTAGCGCCGCTTTCCATTGAGGAGGACTTGGCAGAGGAAATTGGTGTCACTCTGGGGAGTCGGCTGACTTTCAGTGTGGGTGGCCTGACGTTTGACGGTGTGGTGACCAGTATCCGCAGTCTCAACTGGGACACCATGACTCCCAATTTTTATATTCTGTTTCCCGAGGGCTACCTGGAAAAATTCCCCCGCATTTTTATGACCAGCCTTTACCTGCCACCAGAACAGAAAGCTTTTGTAAACGACCTGCTCAGCCAGTTCCCGACAGTGCTGGTGATTGAGCTGGACATGGTGATTGACCGAATCCGCACCATGGTGTCCCAGGTCACTCATGGGTTGGAACTGATGACCTTGCTGATTCTGGGTTGTGGTGTGCTGGTGATGCTTGCGGCGGTAAAACTGTCCATGTCAGAGCGTCTGCAGGAAAGTGCGGTGTTACGCACCCTGGGCAGCACCGGCAAACGGATTCTTGCGATTCAGTCGCTGGAGTTTGGTGTTCTGGGTGGGCTGGCCGGATTATTGGCCGCCAGTGGCGCAGAGCTGGCGCTATTCCTGTTACAGCAGCGCATGTTTGAAGCGCCTTTCGGTCTGCACTGGGAATTGTGGGTGGTCGGGCCGTTGGTGGGGGCATTGCTGGTGGCCAGTCTGGGTGTGGCATATACCCGCCGCTCGATAACTCAGCCACCGTTGCAGGTATTGTCAAATCTCTGAGGTGTATCGAGGTTTAGAACATTATTTTTGCGCCGAGGAAAAATCCTTCCTCGCTGGTGTGTTCACCTTCGTCACGCGCCATCTCCTTGCGGTCATCCCAGAGGCGCTCCACCCGGTATTCGATAAACACTCTAAGCTGTGCGTTAGGTTGATAAAAGAAGCTGGTGCGCTGTTCTAAGCTATTCCAGCCTTCACTGAGTTCCTGTGCCTCGACTTCGTTGCTGGACCAGAGTGTTTCAAACTTGAGTAATAGCCCCCAGCGGTTGGTGAGCATGAACTTGCGCTCGACTTCCAGGGTTGTTTCGGCATGATCGTCCGATTGATAGAACACCAGATCCGTGTGGATGAAATACGGCAAAAGGTATTCCAACCCTGCACCCAGCCGGATATCCGCAGCGGGGCGGTAGCGATAGTTGATGCCACCTTTCCACAGGCCGTATCGGCCAAAAGGGCGCGCATAAAAAATATCCATGTCCAGATCTTCGAGCCGGTCATCGGTGATTTCCGACTCCATGTCTATCAGTAGTTTGTGGAAATCCGGGCCTCCCAGATAGCGGGTATCGAGTTCCCAGCTATTCTCATCGTGCTGGCGAATAATCTCCACGTCGGTACGGTGGAACCAGCTGCCGCTGGTCATATCCGCTGTGCACAGTCGGGGAATCAGCGCTGTGGCTAGAAGTAATAATCTTTGGAGGCTCATTCTTCGTCCTCCACCATGTTGTGGTAGTTGATCAGCCGCGTCATGCCAGCTTTCATGTGGTAGAGATTATGGCAGTGGAACAACCATTTTCCATTTGCCTCAGCTTTGATCCATGCCACCCGTTTCCCCATGGGAGGTACGTCAATAGTGTGTTTGCGGGGGTTGTGATTGCCGTTGCCGGTATCCATTACAAACCAGTGCCCATGGATATGAATGGGGTGATGCATCATGGTGTCGTTGATCAGGGTCAGCTTGTAGGTTTTTCCCTCTTCAAACAGGATCGGTTCGGCATCTTCAAAGCGCACGTTATCAAAGGACCAGATATAGCGCTCCATGTTGCCAGTGAGGCGCAGGGTGATGTCGATGGCCGGTTCTTGCTGGCGATGAGATTCGTAGGTGGCCCGTAGATGGTTGTAATCCAGCTTGATCACTGCCTCCGGCACGTGTGTTGTCATTGCCATTGATGACATGTCATGCCCTGAGTGTTGGCTATGATCCATCTTCGCCATGTCGTGATCCTGGTCCATTCCTGCCATATCGTGGTGGTTGTGCTCTTCAGTAAACCAGGGGTCATTGAAGGCTGGCAGTTCAGCGGAGTCGGCCTGATCGGGGCGGGTTTTCAGGGTGGCGATACCGTGTCCGGTGCGGTCCTGGGATTCTGCGTAGACATAGTAGGGCTTGTCTTCATCAATTTTGAGCAGGATGTCATAGGTTTCTGCCATGCCCATCAACAATCGCTGGGCCTTAACAGGTTCAACGGGCTGGCCGTCTGCAGCGACGACGGTAAAGTATTCGGCACCGTCAATTCGCAGATTGAAGTAGCTGCTGGCACCACCGTTAATAATTCTTAGCCGCACGGTTTCCCCTTGCACAACTTGTTCTGTCCAGGGCTGGTTTGGGGTTTTTCCGTTAAGCAGAAAGGCGTCGTAGGCAACATCGCCCCAATCCCAGACGCCCATGCGCATCTGCTGCATGTGGGCAATAGTCTCGCGAACCTGTTTTTTTCCCGCTTCATCAGCTTTGCGGTATTCGTCCCAGAAGAATTTCCAGCTGGGGTGAAATTGTTTGTAGTAATCGCCGTCCTTTTTCAGGTTGCGATAGGTTTCATCGGGATTGCGGTCGGCCCAGTCAGACAACATCAGTGTCATTTCACGATCGTATGCCAGCGGCTCTTTTTTTGGTTCCACGATAAATGCGCCATAGAGCCCGCGCTGCTCGTGGAATTTGCTGTGGGAGTGGTACCAGTAAGTGCCGGATTGTTGCAGGTTAAAACGGTACTGGAATGTTTCACCGGGCATCACGGGGGGCATGGAAACCCAGGGAACACCGTCCATCTTGTAGGGCACCAGCAGACCGTGCCAGTGAATGGAGCCAGGTTCATCGAGTTCGTTGTGGAGATTGATGATGAGGTCATCACCTTCGGTGAAGCGTAGTTCTGGAGCCGGTATCTGGCCGTTCACGGTAATCGCCCGGACAGGTTTTTCCCCGAGGGTGACTGTTTCGTAACGCATGGTCAGATCGACGGTGTGGGTGGCGGCCAGCAGCGAAGGACTCAACGCGCAGGCGATGAATAGCAGTGGCAGGTATTTAAGACAATATTTCATTGTGAGTGAATTCAAGACCTCATCGGATACAGTCAAATACTAGACTTTCCACCGGCTGGAAGGTCAATAGACGGATTTAATGGCTTGACCTTCTAGTTGCTGTAATGTTTAAAGTGAAGGCAAGACATGTATTAGGTGACTTATGAAAATCAGTGAAGTCGCTTTTCGCACGGGTCTGGATGCGAAGACCATTCGTTATTACGAAAGTATCGGTCTGGTGGATTCTCCCCGGCGGCAAGCCAACGGCTATCGGGATTACGGTGAAGGCAATGTCCGCCAGCTCTGGTTCCTGCGCCATGCCCGGCAGTTTGGCTTTTCTGTTGAAGAATGCCGGGAACTACTTGCGCTGTGGGCCAACCCGCAACGGCGCAGTGCCGAGGTGCATAAGCTGGTCACGGAGAAGGTGCAGAATATCGACCGCCATATCCGCGAACTTCAGGAAATGAAAACCTTGCTCAGTGAGCTGCTGGAAAAATGTCCCGGCGACGACAGCCCCGAATGTTCCATTATCAATAAACTGGCCAGCGACACGGAGTAAACCGGTGAGCGAACATTGCCATTCCAAAAAAAACGAGTCAGAACAGCCACCAAAGCCTGAAATGTCTGGCGGGTGTTGTGGCCCCAAGCCAAAGCCGCAGGGAGAAAGTGGCCCGTGCCATAGTGAAAAGCAGCGGCCGGACTACCTGTTGTGGGTGTCGGGCGGCATTGTCCTGTTCTGCTATGTGCTCTACTGGCTGGTGGATGGCCACCCGGAGTTGCCCGACTGGCTGGTGGTGATGACGTCGGGCGTTTACGAGCTGATTAACCAGATGTGGTGGGGGCTGTTAGCTGCAGTTTTCTTTGTCGGCCTGCTGGATAGGGTGCCGAGAGAGTTGGTGATGTCGGCTCTCGGCAAAGGCGGCACGGTGGGCGGTATTGCCAGGGCAACCCTTGCCGGGCTGATGCTCGACCTGTGTAGTCACGGCATTCTGATGGTGGGGGCCAAGCTTTACGAACGCGGCGCCAGTTTAGGTCAGCTGATGGCGTTTCTCATTGCCAGCCCCTGGAACTCCTTGTCTCTGACCATCATTCTGGTGGCCTTGATCGGTCTGGGTTGGACGCTGGCCTTTATCGCACTCTCCATGCTGATCGGCATTGTGTCCGGCCTGATATTTGATCGCCTGGTGAGTCAAGGGGTTCTGCCAGGTAATCCCCATACGCCCAGTGATGATCGCCCAGCAGAAGGCTTTGGTCACCAAATGAGTGTTGTGCTGAAATCTGTTCGGGTGTCACCCAAAGGTCTGGGCTCGCTGCTGTGGGACGGCCTGAAAGGCTCAAAAATGGTGTTTCGCTGGCTATTTTTTGGTGTTGTGCTGGCTACCGCGATTCGTGCTTTTGTGCCAATGGATACCTATCAGGCCCTGTTTGGCCCGACCGTGGTGGGGTTGCTGTTGACCATGTTGGCAGCCACCATTATCGAGGTTTGCTCAGAGGGGTCGACGCCTATAGCTGCGGATATCGTCACCCGCGCCGCAGCTCCCGGTAACGGGTTCGCCTTTCTGATGGCAGGGGTAGCGACAGATTACACCGAGGTGATGGTGATCCGCGACCTGACAAAATCCTGGAAGATTGCCCTGTTTTTACCTCTGGTGTGCTTGCCGCAGGTGCTGGTAATGGGGTGGATATTGAACCAGTTTGCCTAGCCTGTAGGTCGAGTGATGTCTTTGTGCGGTGTGGTTTGCTTCGCCGTGGGCGATCCCTAGAGAACCGCTCTGGAATCCGGTAGAATCGCGTCCCTGTTTTGCCACACCTATTTGGCCTTTTTCCATGGAAATTAACCCGATCCGGAATACCCTCGAAGACCTTCAGGCGCGCACCGACGTGCTTAGGGGGTACCTTTGACTACGCCAACAAAAAAGACCGTCTGACCGAAGTCGAGCTGGAACTCGGTGACCCCGGCGTTTGGGACGATCCGGATCGTGCCCAGCAGCTGGGTCGGGAGCGAGCTTCTCTGGAGCTGGTGGTGGAAACCATTGAAAATCTCGATTCAGGCATTGAGGACGCTTCGACACTGCTGGATATGGCTGTGGAGGAAAAAGACGCCGATGCGGTAGCCGATATTGAGGCCGAGATTTCTCAACTCTCCGCGCAACTGGAGAAGCTTGAATTCCGTCGCATGTTTTCCGGCGAGATGGATGAAAACAATGCCTACCTGGATATCCAGGCTGGCTCTGGCGGCACTGAGGCCCAGGATTGGGCAGAAATGCTGCTACGCATGTACCTGCGCTGGGGTGACGACAAAGGTTTCAAGACCACTCTGGAAGAGTGTTCTGCCGGTGAAGTGGCGGGCATCAAGAGTGCCACCATCCGCTTTGAGGGTGAATATGCCTTCGGCTGGTTGCGCACGGAAACCGGTGTGCATCGCCTGGTGCGCAAATCGCCTTTTGACTCCGGTAACCGCCGTCATACCTCGTTCAGCTCGGTATTTGTCTCTCCGGAAATTGACGATAATGTGGAGATCGATATCAACCCGGCGGATGTGCGCACGGATACCTACCGCGCCAGCGGTGCCGGTGGTCAGCACGTTAACAAAACCGATTCGGCGGTGCGTCTGACCCACATGCCTTCGGGTATTGTGGTGCAGTGCCAGAGCGAACGCTCCCAGCACCAGAACCGTGACAAATGTTGGAAAATGCTGCGTGCAAAACTGTATGAACAGGAAATGCTGAAGCGCAGTGAAGCTGCTCAGGCGGTAGAGGACACCAAGTCAGATATCGGCTGGGGCAGCCAGATTCGCTCCTATGTGCTGGATGATCAGCGCATCAAGGATCTGCGCACCAATGTGCAGACCAGCAATTGCCAGGCTGTGCTGGATGGCGATCTGGATCGCTTTATCGAAGCCTCACTCAAAGCCGGGTTGTAAATCCGGCCAATTCACGTTGCAGACAAAGTTGCAGAAATAATGACTGATACTCAGAAACAGACCACTGACCAGGCCGAAGAAAACAAACTGATCGCCGAGCGCCGCGCCAAGCTGGCGGAAATTCGTCAGCAGTCAGCGGCAGAGGGGAGCAGCGCTTTCCCCAATGATTTCAACCGTGAGCATATGGCGGCTGATCTGCAGGCGCGTTTTGGTGAGCACTCCAAGGAAGCTCTGGAAACGATGGGGTATCAGGTCAGTGTGGCCGGTCGGGTGATCCGTAACCGCGGTGCCTTTATGGTGCTGCAGGATATGTCCGGTACCATCCAGTTGTATGTCACCAAGGAGGCCCGTGCCTTTGCCAAGGGTGTTGATCTGGGAGATATCGTGGGTATTTCCGGTGCTCTGCACAAATCCGGCAAGGGTGATCTGTACGTCAATATGGAGCAGTTCCAGCTGCTCACCAAATCCCTGCGTCCACTGCCCGATAAATATCACGGCCTGGCTGACCAGGAATTGCGTTACCGCCAGCGCTACGTGGATTTGATCGTCAACCCGGAAATCCGCGACCTGTTCCGGGTGCGCTCACAAGTGATCGACTTTATTCGTCGCTACCTCAACGGCCAGCAATTTATGGAAGTTGAGACGCCGATGCTGCAGGTGATTCCCGGTGGCGCTACCGCACGGCCCTTTGTGACCCACCACAATGCGCTGGATATTGATATGTACCTGCGTATCGCGCCGGAGCTGTATCTCAAGCGTCTGGTCGTAGGTGGCTTTGAGCGTGTTTACGAAATCAACCGCAACTTCCGCAACGAGGGTCTTTCTACTCGTCACAACCCTGAATTCACCATGCTGGAGTTCTATCAGGCCTATGCGGACTATAACGACTTGATGGACCTCACCGAGGATATGTTGCGCAAGATGGCCCTGGAAGTTTTGGGCACTACCGAAGTGGTTAGCACCATCAAGAATGCCGAGGGCGAAGTGCTGCAGGAAACCCGCTACGACTTTGCTGAGCCTTTCCGTCGCCTGTCAGTGTTTGATTCTATTCTGCACTTCAATCCGGACCTTTCCGCAGCAGCTTTGGCCGATGAGGAAGGCGCTCGGGAAATTGCCGAACACCTGGATATCCCCCTCAAGGACAACTGGGGGCTGGGTAAGGTGCAGATCGAGATTTTTGAAAAAACCGTCGAGCACCGCCTCGACCAGCCAACCTTTATCACCGAATACCCCACCGAGGTTTCACCTCTGGCGCGCCGCAGTGACAGCAATCCGTTTGTGACCGATCGCTTTGAGTTTTTTGTTGGTGGCCGCGAGATCGCCAATGGCTTTTCGGAGCTCAATGATGCCGAAGACCAGGCGGCGCGCTTCCGTGCCCAGGTGGAAGAGAAGGATGCCGGTGATGATGAAGCCATGCACTACGATGCGGATTACATTCGCGCCCTGGAGTACGGCCTGCCACCCACCGCTGGTGAAGGTATCGGTATTGACCGATTGGTCATGTTATTGACGGATTCACCTTCTATCAGGGATGTGCTTTTGTTCCCCCATATGCGACCGGAATAAAAAAATGGCCCGGTCTCGCGGACCGGGCCATAGGTGTTGTCAGACAGGGGAGGGCAATCCCTAGAGCGCTGCAATCGCCTGCTGTTGTTGCTGCAGTTTACCCAGCGCCGCTTCCATGTCTGCCAGTTTTTCTCGCTCCTTCGTAACAACGTCTGCCGGTGCCTTGCCCACAAACTTTTCGTTGCTCAACTTGCCCTGAACCCGTTGCAGTTCCTTTTGCAGCTTGTCCACTTCCTTGGTGAGGCGGGCCAGTTCTGCATCCTTGTCGATTAGTCCTGCCATGGGCACCAGAATCTCCGTGTCGCCCACTAGGGCGGTGGCGGACATGGGCGCTTCGTCACCGGGGTTGAGCCAGTGGATGGTGTCCAGGTTGGCCAGCTTGCACAGGAACTGGCGGTTGCCTTCCAGGCGGCGCTGGTCCTCGGCGCTGCCGTTGCTGAAATAGATGGGCAGTGGCTTGCCGGGAGCAATGTTCATTTCGCCGCGGATATTGCGGATGCCGATAATGACTTTCTTCAGCCATTCGATGTCTGCGGTGGCGGCATCATCGATGTGGCTATCGTCGGCCTGAGGGTAGGGCTGCAACATGATGGTATCGCCCTCGGCACCGGCCAGGGTTTTGATCTGTTGCCAGATTTCCTCGGTGATAAAGGGCATCAGCGGGTGTGCCAGGCGCAGGGTGGTTTCCAGAACGCGGATCAGAGTGCGACGGGTACCTTTCTTCAACGCGGGGTCGGCGTTGTCATCCCACAGTACCGGCTTGGACAGCTCCAGATACCAGTCGCAGTATTCGTTCCAGATGAATTCGTAGATCGCCTGCGAGGCCAGGTCAAAGCGGTAGCTGGCGACGGCCTCGGCCACGGTCTTTTCCGCCTGCTGCAGGCGGCTGATGATCCAGCGATCCGCCAGGGACAGTTGGTAATCGGTGCTGCCGTCCTGACCGCAGTCTTGCCCCTCGGTGTTCATCAGCACGTAGCGGGCGGCGTTCCAGATCTTGTTGCAGAAATTGCGGAAGCCCTCGATACGGCCCACGTCGAAGTTGATATCGCGTCCGGTGGAGGCCAGCGAGTAATAGGTGTAGCGCAGGGCGTCGGTGCCGTAGGGGGAAATACCGTCGGGGAATTCCTTGCGGGTCTGCTTTTCGATCTTCTCCCGCAGGTGCGGGACCATCATACCGGCGGTGCGCTTCTGCACCAGTGACTCCAGGTCGATGCCATCGATCAGATCGATGGGGTCGAGCACGTTGCCCTTGGACTTGGACATCTTCTGACCCTGGCTGTCGCGTACCAGGCCGTGCACGTAGACGGTGTGGAATGGCACTTCGTCCATGAAATACAGAGTCATCATGATCATCCGGGCGACCCAGAAGAAGATGATGTCGAAGCCTGTCACCAGCACGCTGCTGGGGTGGAAGGTCTTCAGGAATTCGGTGGGGTCGGGCCAGCCCAGGGTGCCAAAGGTCCACAGCCCGGAGGAGAACCAGGTATCCAGCACGTCCTCGTCCTGGGTCAGGGCGATATCGCCGAGCTCGTGATGCGCGCGTACCTCTTCCTCGCTGCGGCCCACATAGACATTGCCTTCTTCGTCGTACCAGGCGGGAATGCGATGGCCCCACCAAAGTTGGCGGGAGATACACCAGTCTTGAATATCGCGCATCCAGGAGAAATACATGTTCTCGTACTGCTTGGGCACGAACTGGATGCTGCCGTCTTCCACGGCGGCGATGGCCTTTTCTGCCAGCGGGGCGGTTTTCACGTACCACTGGTCGGTCAGGTAAGGCTCGATCACTACGCCGGAGCGGTCGCCGCGGGGTACTTTCAATTTGTGGTCGTCGATTTTTTCCAGCAGCCCCAGCGCATCCAGATCGGCAACGATCTGTTTGCGGGCCTCGAAGCGCTCCATGCCCCGGTAGGCTTCGGGCACCTGGCTGTTGAGGTGGGCGTTGTGGTCGAAGATATTGATCATCGGCAGGCTGTGGCGCTGGCCCATGTCGTAATCGTTGAAGTCATGGGCCGGGGTAATTTTCACGCAGCCGGTGCCGAACTCCATATCCACATAATTGTCGGCGATGATTGGAATCTCGCGTTCGGTGAGGGGCAGGGTGATGGTCTTGCCGATCAGGTGCCGATAGCGTTCATCGTCGGGGTTTACCGCCACGGCGGTGTCACCGAGCATGGTTTCCGGACGGGTGGTAGCCACCACCAGATGGCCGCTGCCGTCTGAGAGTGGGTATTTGAAGTGCCACAGGTGGCCGCTCTCCTCTTCGGAAATCACTTCCAGGTCAGAGATGGCGGTGTGAAGTTTCGGGTCCCAGTTCACCAGTCGCTTGCCGCGGTAGATCAGGCCGTCCCGATAGAGGCGGATGAAGACTTCCTGGACGGCCTTGTAGAAGCCGTCGTCCATGGTGAAGCGTTCGCGCGACCAGTCCGGAGACGCGCCGAGGCGGCGCAGCTGGCGGGTGATGGTGCCGCCGGATTCTTCTTTCCATTCCCAGACTTTCTCGATGAACTTCTCTCGGCCCAGATCGTGGCGTGACACGCCATCGGCGCCCAACAATCTTTCTACAACCATCTGAGTGGCGATGCCGGCGTGGTCGGTGCCCACTTGCCACAGGGTGTTGTTGCCGAGCATGCGGTGGTAGCGGATCAGGGCATCCATGATGGCTTCCTGGAAGCCGTGTCCCATGTGCAGGCTGCCGGTAACATTCGGCGGTGGAATCATGATGCTGTAGGGGTCGGCCGAGGTGTCACCGCTGGGCTTGAAGTAGCCGTTGCTTTCCCAAGTCTGGTACCACTTGGTTTCAATGTCCTGGGGGCTGAAGGTCTTTTCCATGTTTACTCGTAGGGGCCGGGAAATTACTGTGCGCTCCGCCACTGTGGCAGGGACAGATGAAGGCGGGAATTATAATGATCAGGTCAGCCTTCGTCGACGTGGTTATTGAGATCAGGGTTGTCCAGAAGGTCCAGTTGACCCTGTTGAATCATTTCCCGCAGGCGGCCACGAAGTTTTTCTTCAAGCTTTGGCAGATGATCGGCGATCAGCTCATCCAGCAGGCTGTCCAGTTCGTCGGTGGCATCTATGGAGCTATCACCGGCAGGTGTTGAGAGGCTATCTTCAGCGGTTGCATATTCAGCGCCTGTATTGGCGAGGGGCGAATCGGCAGACTGCTCTGGCGGGGTTTCGTCGTCGCAGCTGTCGGTCAGGATGGGAATGTCGAGATCGAAGTCGTTTTCATCGGGCTGCAGTGGTTCGTTCAACAGTGGAATGTCACGCTGCAATTCCTCGCCATCGTGCAGGGAAAAGTGCAGTTGATCCAGCTCCTCAATAAGGTGCTTCTGGGTGTCGCCCTGTTTGCCTGTATTGTCGGTCAAGGCAGGAACCTCTGATGGTTTGTGGCCGGAACAGTAGGTGTCGACAGCACATCAATTATTCTGGCTTGCTCAGGTCGTGGTACTGCAACGGGTAGCCGCGACTTTTATAAAAACGAAAGCGCTCACGTTTACTGTCAATTACCTGCTGCTCATCGTAGACGATTTCAATGGTCTTCTCAAAACGTGAGAACCAGCCGGGTGCTTCGTCAGCTAGGTTGATGAGAATGCCGTGGTGCTCGCCGGGATCATCGCCGTGACTGATGGCGATGTCAGATGCCGGGGTCGCTTCCACGGCATGGGGCAAAAAAGCGCTGGGCTTGAAGGACCATAGCAGTTCGTCCAGTTGCCGGGAGGTCGCCTCGTCCGGGGTGTACAACAACACCTGCAAGCCCTGCTGAAAGGCTTTCTCCGTAAGACGACAGGCGAGTACCAGGGCTGCGTCGAAATCCCCCGACAACTTGTAGAAATTAACGTGGGTCACTGTGCGGCCTGCTCCAGCAGAAATTGCATGAGCAGGGGTACCGGTCTGCCGGTAGCCCCTTTATTGGCACCACTATTCCAGGCAGTGCCAGCAATATCCAGGTGCGCCCAGCGATAGTTTTTAGTGAAGCGGCCGAGGAAACAAGCAGCCGTGATCGTTCCGGCCTCGCGCCCACCGATGTTAGCCATATCGGCGAAGTTGCTCTTCAGTTGCTTGTCATATTCCTTCCACAGCGGCAGTCGCCAGACGCGATCGCCGCTGTTTTTGCCGGCTGTTTCCAGCTGCTCGGCCAGCGGATCGTCATTGCTCAGCAGTCCGCTGGCATGACTGCCCAGGGCCATTACACAGGCACCGGTCAGCGTGGCGATATCGACCACTACGGAGGGCTTGTAACGACCGGCGTAGGTCAGGGCGTCGCAGAGAATCAGACGTCCTTCAGCATCGGTGTTCAAAATCTCAATGGTCTGCCCGGACATGCTGGTGACGATGTCACCGGGTTTTGTGGCCCGGCCACTGGGCATGTTTTCCACCGTGGGGATGATGCCGACAACGTTGAGGGGCAGCTGGCAGTCTGCGGCTGCGGAGAGAGTGCCAAAAACACTGGCGGCGCCGCACATGTCGTATTTCATTTCATCCATGCCAGCCCCGGGCTTCAGGCTGATGCCGCCGGAGTCGAACGTGACCCCTTTGCCCACCAGCACCACCGGTTTGCTGCCACGTGTGCCGCCCTTGTATTCCAGTACTATCATTTTTGCTGGCTGTTCGGTTCCCGCCGTGACCGACAGCAGGGAACCCATGCCCAGGTCCTGCATCTGTTTTTCTGTGAGTACTTTGCAGGTCATGTTGCTGTAATGGCCTGCCAGGTTTTTTGCCTGGGTGGCCAGGTATGAGGGGGTACAGATATTGCCCGGCAGGTCCCCTAGTTCCCTTGCCCGGTTAATGCCGTTACCGATGGCCGTGCCGATGGCCAGGGCACGTTTGTTGGCATCCAACCCTGGGCGTCCTGCTTGAAGCAGGGAGACTTTTTTCAGGGTGGTGGGTTTCTTGTCGGCAGACTTGAACGGGTTAAAGAGGTAACTGGCTTCTCCCAGGCGGCGGCCTAGCTGTTGTGCCATCCAGGGGGTGTCACGGTCGCTGACCTCGACACCTTCCAGGGAAACAGCAGCGGATTTGATTGGCAACTTGGTTAGCTGGCCAGCGAGACCCGAAAGCAGTTCGAGGAACGATTGTTCGTTGAGTGTGTCTTTACCTGTGCTGTATATGAGCAGGCGTTGGGCGGCCAGTCCGGGCGGCTCGCTGATCATGAGGAAATTGTTGTGTGTCGGCTTGATGTCTCCCTTTTTCCCCAGTCGGGCAATCAGTCCGCCACTGGCTTTGTCCAGCGAATTCAGTTCGGCATTGTCGAGACCATCTTTGCCAAAGGCGACGGCCAGGCATTCAGTTTTGCGGGTAGACAGGGACCCGGTAAGGGCATTCAGTTCCATGGGTTCTCCAGAGTGGCAGAGAGTACGAGACATCGGGAGTCTAATTCTGGATAATTGTGTCAACAACTCCCATTAACATCGGCCAAGCATAACAGGAATAATTCGTTGCTGATATTTCGCTACCTGGCAAGAGACCTGCTTTCCACCACCCTGGGTGTCTGCGCTGTTTTGCTATTGGTGATCGTCAGTGGCCGGTTTGTGAAGTACCTGGCGCAAGCGGCCGCCGGTGAACTGGATGCCGGCATTTTGCTCGCTATTATCGGTTATCGCCTGCCGGGGTTCATTGAGCTGATTCTTCCCCTGGCATTTTTCCTTGGGATATTACTGTCCTACGGACGCCTCTACGTGCAGAGCGAAATGACGGTCATGGTCGCCTGTGGTATGAGCCCGAAAAGGCTGATCGTTTATACGATGATTCCCGGTGTCATTATTGCCATGGTGGTTGGCTGGCTGAGTGTTGATGTTAGCCCTACCGGTTTGCGCAAAGCGGAAGCGTTGTTGAATGCACAGAAAGAGCGGGGCGAGCTGGATGGTCTGATGGCAAGGCATTTTCACCCTCTCTCGGGCGGTCGCTCGGTGACTTATACCGAGGAAGTCACCAAGGATGGGGAAATGACCGATGTATTTCTTGCCGAAAACAACCCCGATGCCGAGGACGGCCGCCAGCTGGTGCTGGTGATTGCCGAGAGTGGCCATCATCGCCGCACGGAGCAGGGCGCGAGTTTCCTGGTGTTGCGCGAAGGCTTCCGCATCCAGGGAAACCCCGGGCAGGCGGATTACCAGATTACACGGTTTGAGGAATACGGCCAGCGACTGGGCAAACCCCCGCAGCCGCGGCGTCGTGACAAGGTGGACACTATGTACACCGTCGAGTTGCTGGACTCCGATCAACCCGCTCATAAGGCCGCCGTGCAATGGCGGTTGTCGGTTCCCATTCTGGTGCTGGTGGTCAGTCTGATCGCCATTCCGTTGAGCAAGACAGACCCACGACAGGGTCGCTTTGCCCGGATCGTGCCGGCCGTGCTGTTGTATGTGGTGTACCTGGTGATGTTGAACGGTGCCAGGGGCATGGCAGAGGATGGCAAAGTATCGGCCATCGTCGGTTTGTGGAGCGTACATTTATTGTTTGTGGCCATTGCTGCAGTGATTTACTTCTGCAGGGAGCTGGGTGACCAAATAAAAGGTTTGATCGTCAGAGTCAGGCAGATGAAGAAGGAGGCCGGTCATGAAGAAACTGCTTCGTGATAACCAGCCCATGCCGCGACTGTCTCGCTATGTGACGGCATCGGTGTTGGGGGCCATTTCCCTAGTGCTGTTGGTGATCGTGGCGCTGGATGCGATCGGCGCGGTGATTGATGGCGTGGGGGATATCTCCAACAACTACACCTTTAATCAGGTGATGATTTATGTGGCGATGACTCTGCCATCGCGCATCTACGAAAATATTCCCATTGCCTCCTTGATCGGCTGCCTTATCGGTCTCGGTATGCTTGCCAATAATTCCGAGCTGGTGGTCATGCGTGCTGCTGGGGTCTCGGTGATGCGCATCGTCTGGCTCGTCATCCGCCCCATTCTCTGGCTGATACTGGCGGGTGCCCTGATGGGTGAATATCTCGTTCCTTTCTCAGACCAATATGCAGAGAGTCGTCGCATGTTGTTAAAGGGGGGTGAGAGCGCCCAGGAAACTGATAGCGGCTTCTGGAACAAGGAAGGCCACGACTTCATGCATTTCAATGCAGTCTACCCGGGCGGAGTGTTGTTCGGTGTCACCCGTTACCGCTTCAACGAGGATCACCGCCTGTTGCAGGCGAGCTTCTCCGAGCGCGCCACCTTCCAGGGTGAGCATTGGGTGGAAGAGCGTGGTGTGGTGACTAATTTTCTAGATGATCGCACTGATGTCGAGGAGTTTGTGACCCGCAAATGGGAAACTAATTTGTCGCCGGAATTACTGAACCTGATCGTGTTCCCGCCGGAGTCCCTGGCCATCCACAGTCTCTACAACTACAGCAATTATCTGGAAGAGCAGGGCCAGGAATCGTCCAAGTACCAGCTGGCCTTCTGGAAAAAATCGCTGCAGCCATTCACTATCGTGAGCCTGGTATTGATAGCGATTTCTTTTGTCTTCGGCCCCTTGCGGCAGGTCACCATGGGCTATCGAATTTTTGCCGGTGTGGTCGTAGGACTGGTTTTCCGCACCGCTCAGGACCTGCTGGGGCCCGCCAGCGTTGTGTTTGGTTTTTACCCGTTTCTTGCTGTGGCTTTTCCGGCACTCATCTGCGCGCTGATTGGCCTCTGGCTATTACGTCGGGCATCCTGACAATCGGTTTATTTTTACGCTTTCTTCTTTTTCGCTGGCTTCGGTAACAGCAGAGTACGGGAATGGCTCCACTTATCGTGCAGACAGTCGCCATTTTTATCGAAGAGACACCAGAAGTATCCAATACCCAATGCTGCCAGTGAGATGGGCGCAAGCAGGCAGCGAATCCAGCAGATTTTCCAGTCGGGCAGACTGCCATCTTCAGCCTGCAACTGTATACGCCATGATTTCATGCCCAGGGTTTGCCCGCTGCGCTGCCAGCACCAGACATAGAAAAACGCCCAGCAAAGTAGGAGTCCAAGCAGAATGAAAGCCTGCAATGCACCGTGGGGTGCTTGCAGAGTATCGTCGCCAAATAACTTGCGTAACAGGAACACGACCACGCCGTACGCAAAGGTGATACCCAGCAGCAGGAATGCATCGTAGATCATTGCCATCAGTCGCCTGATGAGGGAGGCCGGAGGCAGGGCAGTGTTTGTTTCTAGGTTCAAGGTTTTATTCCGGTTAGTTCTGGGCTGGGGGAGTCTAGCAAACTCTTCGGCGTTTCAGAATTCGTACTATGGGTTATGCAGAACGCAGATAAAAAAAGGCCGCCTTGGCAGGCGGCCTATAAAATCAGGCCTATGGGAAGTGGCCTGTGGCACTAGTTGCTCTTGCGAGCAAGGGGGGTAAGACTATTCGTTAACTTACTCTGACTTGGCAGCCGCTGTTTTGCTCGCTGCAGGTTTTTTGGCAGCGGGCTTTCTTGGGGTAGGAGTTTTCGCAGCGGGAGCTGGCTTCTCTTCAGCCTCTTTGGCGACGAGTGCAGTTACCGCGCCGATCAACTCATCCAGCTTGGCGCTCAGTTCAGTCAGTTTCTCTTCCTTGCCAAAAGACGGCATGGTGGGCATTGACGGCATAGTGGGCATGGTGATCTTGGAGGAAACCTTGCCACGAATTTCATCAACCTTGGCAGTGATGCTTTCTTTCACTGCATCTTTTTTCAGGTTTTTGCCCTGAATTTTCAGTTTTTCGCCTTGAGCTTTCAGTTTTTCACTCTGGCTTTTCAGCTTGTCACCGGCTTCTTTCAGCTTGTCACCGGTTTGATCCAGTTTGGTTTTAGCTTCGGCTTCGATTTTGGTGCCGCGCTCTACCAGGTCATCGAAGTAACGACGTGTTGAGCCGTTCATTTTTTCGTAGCCTTCCTGAATGTTGCTAAGGCCATGACCATAGGCGCCAAGTCCAGCGAGCCAAATCTTGCGAGCGAGCTCTTCGGTCTTGTCAATAGCATTCTTAATCTCTGCCATAGTAGTATCTCCGGTAGCAGTTGGTAATGAGCAGTTTGCTCTGTAACTTACAGCCACAATATTGAAAATTTTTAGAAAACGCATACTAAAAACAGAACTTTCTATAAAAAATGCAATTTTTTTCATTTGATGGAAATCGTGGATGAAAAGACGTGAGCATATTTTGCTGGTGAGCCTGGAGTTGTTTAACAACGAAGGCGAGTCGAATTTGTCTGCTGTGGATATTGCCAACGAGCTGGATATCAGCCCTGGTAATCTTTACTACCATTTCAAGGGCAAGGACGAGCTGGTGACAGAGCTCTATCAACGTTTCGAAGCGGGTGTGGAATTACTGCTGCACGAAGGCTTGGAGGCAAAATCCACACTGGAAGAATACTGGCTACACCTCTACGTATTATTGGAACATATCTACAATTACCGTTTCTTCTTCCGCAATATTTCTGACCTGCTGCAGAAGTATCAAAGTATTGAGCCACGTTTCCGACGTCTGATGGAACAGCAGTCACGGTGGGTAGAGCAGTTGTTGACAGGCTTGTTGGAGGAGGGTGTTATTGCTGACCCCAACCTGGCGGCTGAACGGGTCAAGCATCTGACAGACAACATCATGCTGCTTTTTACCCACTGGTTTCAGTTTCAGGAACTGCGCAATAGAAAGCTGGAGCAACACGACTTTATTCAAAGCGCTATTTTACAAATCATGACGCTATTGGCACCGTACATGGGAAATCTACAACTGCAGTTTATGGAAGCCTGCCTAGAACTTTACCAGCGGGAGAAACAGGGCTAGCATCCGTTTGCACGTGTTGGCGGTACGCTGACAAAAAATAAATGAATAAATAAAAGGGCAGAAGTTAATGAGCCATATTTGTATTTCACGTCACCACACCATGGATAGGGAACATGTTCGCAGTATGACCCAGGAACTGGGTGAAAAACTGAAGAGCAAGTTCGGTGGCGATTACCGGTGGGAGGGAGATATGGTTCACTACAAGTACAGCGGCGTCGATGCCAAAGTGAGTTTCGACGAATCCCACCTGGAAGTGAACGTCAAACTGGGTCTGCTGATGTCAGCCCTCAAAGGCATGATTGAAGCCGAGGTAAACAAATACCTTGACGAGCATGTGAGCTGATTACAATCAAAACCACTTGCGTTGCCCACACAAGTTTCTTTTGAGCCCGCAACTCTTTCCTTATTTTTTTGATGCTGCCCATAGCATAAAAACCTGCCGGTATTACAGCTGGCAGATTTGCAGTTTGATGGGGAGAGATTTGCAGCCTGTTGGCTACATGATAATGAAGGGGTACCAGAGGCCGGACTGACTCAAAGCATCTTGGCGATGCTTTTCGGGGTTTTACCCCGCCGACGTTTTGCTTCGGCGCCCTGATGGCGTCCCATTCGGTCGAACCGGAGTGCCATTTCTCACCGACTTCAAGCAGCCAAAAAAAAATCCGCCTAAGTGAGGCGGAGTTTTGTATTGGTACCAGAGGCCGGACTCGAACCGGCACGCTTTTAAGGGCGGGGGATTTTGAATCCTTCTCGTATAATCATTTCTCAGTGTTAATTGATGCTCCTAAAAGTTGATTTATGATACCCATGTTGTTGATATATTAGTATTTAATCCTTTATTCTTTCTTGGTTCTTCAATTTTCACTGTTACTTGATATTTCCTCTGGGATACAAAAATTACGCTGTTTTGTATCCCAGGTGTATCCCAGATTTAACCTTACCATCGCCTGAAAAGGAGTTCTTGTTCATGGGAAGATCATCAGAGAACAGGGTCAAGTTTAGCAAGCCGACCTTAACCGTTATTGAGCGCCGAATTAATAACGGTGAATTTACAAAAGAATCCTACCTTTACGACAATGCCAGCCATCTGGCGATAAGAATCAGACCCAGTCAATCGTATTCAGACAGTGCGTTCTGTCTATACGAAAGGATTCGTATTCGCGGACAGCAAAAAAGTAAGTTGTATAAGCGGCAAATCATGAAGGTTGGTGAAGCGAGAAATGCACAAGTTCCGATTTCAGAACTGAGACAGAAAGCAGATAGCCTGTTCCTGGAAATACAAGAGGGACGCGATCCTCATTTGCTTGCTCAACAGCTGGCTGCTGAGCAAGCAAATGAGCAACAACTATCCGAGGCTAAGCGAACGTTCAGAGATATGATCTTTGGGTCGCCGACAGGTAAGGACGGGGAGTTTTTGCCTGATGGTTTTGTCGCGGAGAGGCGCCCCGGTGACCGTTACCTGATCGATATCAAAAACAAATGTGAGGTTTTGTTGGCGGACTTACTAGATGAGCATCTTTACCGCATATCGGCAGAGCAGGTAAAGGCCGTATATCTCCAGCAAGTAGGTAAGGGCGAAACCCAGCTACATAATGCAATGCGTATTTTGAGGTCGGTATGGAATTGGGCTCAGGCGAAATATGATGAGTCTGACCTTTTTATCCGAAACCCGGTTAGTCGAGCGATGAAACAGCTAGGCGTTAACATTAACCGCTCTAACCGTCGCACAGAACGCCTGGATGACAGCGACTTCAAACCCTATCTCAGAGCGGTGCTAGGGCTCCGGGAGCATGATCACACTTCGGCCTTTCGCAATGGACGGGACGCTTTGCTATTTATGTTGTTCTCTGGTGTAAGGCTGATGGGTACTATGACTATCCGAATCGCTGATATTGATCTTAACAGGCATACTTTCAAAATTATCAAGAAAGGCGGAAAGCAGGCGGAATTACCCCTGAACTCCGCCACGGAAGCGATTGTTCGTAATCGATTGGCAAATTTGCCTGAACAGACGGAGTATTTATTTCCGGGAATTACTGGCAGCGGGCATTACAGGGATACAAAAGATGTCAGAAAGATCGTCAAGGAGGTATCTGGGGTATCTGTCACTAATCATGATTTGCGCCGAACCTACAAATCTATCGGGGCCGAATTGGAGATCAGTCCAATCCTTATTGATGAGCTGTTGAGTCATGCCCGGGAAGGTGTGGATGCACACTATATTCATCCATCCATGACAAAACTACGAGAGGCTAGTCAGAAGGTCGCTGATTATATGATTGGAAAATCCTGTTTGGATCTAATGAAAGAGCTAACAGCTGCTTGGTAAGTTGCTAAACCAAAAATCTAGGGCGTTCTAAATTGGGAATGAGTGACTAGCGAATCTAGACAAGCCCGATAAACGCTAACAGATATGAAGCTGGATAGTTGAAATAACGGCTAGACGTAAGTTTCTTCACAATTGGATGTTGTATTTTGTTTCTTGAAAAGGATAACTTCGGATTCCAGGTAGAAAACCTTTCGAAACCGCTTACACCACGGCAATTCTGGACGCTCTCCTGTACAGCGCCATTTTCGCAGTGTGCTGGGTGATAAGCCTAGTAGCGAAGCCGCCTCTTTAGTTGTAAGTTCGCGGTCGTAAATAACCGCTGCGCTGTCGTTCATATTTTAGTTCCCGAAAGAGTCAGAAGCTCATGTTAGTCTGTAAAAACATTAGCATTAAGCTAATTGTTATTACAAGCTAGAATCCAAGCTATCTTTTTATCAGGGAGCTAAACATGGCCTTTGTGAAAGCCGTCACTTTGTTAAGCATGGGATTTC
The DNA here is from genome assembly GCF_030676955.1 of Porticoccus litoralis. Classification (NCBI taxonomy): domain Bacteria; kingdom Pseudomonadati; phylum Pseudomonadota; class Gammaproteobacteria; order Cellvibrionales; family Porticoccaceae; genus Porticoccus; species Porticoccus litoralis. The sequence goes on from NZ_JAUUUU010000002.1 coordinate 298,905, forward strand.
TGATGTGGCAGTAGAGGCCGGTCTGGTGGCTTTATCGCTGGACTGCTTTCGTTCCTCGATCCATTGCTCTACATCAGCTAAATCCCAGACCACCTTGCGGCTTGTTAAAACGATACGGCGGGGAAATTCTCCACGTTTTTCCATGTTGTAAATGGCGCGGTCTGAAAGCGGTATCATTGCCAACAATGTTTTTCGGTTAATCAAGGTTGTTATCTTTTGCGTGCTGTCTATACAAATCATTCTCTTGTCATCTTTTGGTGTAGGCGGTTAAGTCTACGATCAGTATTCAGACTACCTCCCCCTTGAAGACAATGACTCCACAGATTGTCGCTTCTTCATCCACTTCGATAATGCGATTCGGCCAGTCAGGGTTGAGCGCCTTCAGGTACTGCTTGCCCTCTTCAATAATTAACTGCTTGAACGTGGCTTCATTGGATTCATCGAGTCGAACAACCACGTACTTGCCGTGGTCAGGTGAAACATTGGGGTCAACAAAAATCAGGTCGCCCTCATGAAATTTGGGTTCCATACTGCTGCCGCGGACCCTAAGTACAAAGGATTCAGGACTACAGCACACCGGGCAGGGTAAAAGTTCTGAACCGTAGGCCGGCACGAAACTTTCAGAAATCTCATACCAGTTTCCCGCTTGGACCCAGGATATCAGCGGGTGGAGACTGCGCAAATCCGGGCCGTCGTGGGCGTTGTGTTCCTCTTGTCTTGCCCCGTCCGCATGGGGGGTATCCATCCATCCTTGGTCTTTATTCATGGCCTTTTCCAGTTTCTCCGCCAGCTCATCTCCAATAGAGCGGGGCGTTCCTTTTTTGGTGGGGAGCTGGTTGCGCACCTGACTGAGGTAGGAGCTATTGGTCCCAGCCGCACGCGCCAACTTGGCAGCTGAGCCCGCTTCGGCAATCAGAACCTCAAGATTGTGGAGCCGGATCTGGTTAAGTTTTAGCGTCATGCGAAACACTTTAGCATGATTTTTAGCAGAGTGATAAACAAAAAGCGGTGATTGCGCGTTGTCCGATCATTCGCACGGTGCTAATGTTTCTGCGCATGGAGCTAAAGGATTTCCTCAAATTGGCAACCAAGCGGGAACGGGCCGACGTCGCAGAGGCATGTGGCGACTCAGTCTCCTACTTGTATCAGATTGCCGGCCAGCATCGATATGCCAGTCCATTGATGGCGACGCAAATCGAGCATTACACCCGTACTGTGGCGGACCTTTCGGATGGTCGACTGGAGCCTGTGCCTCGGGCGAGCATGGTTCGACACCCAGAGATTTTCTACGGTGTCGTGCCTGAATCGGGTGCACAAGATGCAGGTGGCAACGATGACGCCTGAGAGATCGCCATCCGTCCACGAGATTACCCGTGTAGACGTCACTCGTATCCACCATTACTCCCGCAATCCCCGCCGGCAGCAGAACCCGGAATACGATCGAATAAAGGCGTCGATCCAGGCTGAAGGCCTGGATCAACCATTGGTGTTATCACAGGATCCGGGGGCTGCCGATTATGTGCTCCACAGTGGCGGCAATACACGGCTGAGGATACTGAAGGAGCTTTTGGACGAAACCGGCGATGAGCGATTTCGCTGGATTGATTGCGTCGTCAAGCCCTGGTCGCAGGAGTCCAATGTACTTTTTGCCCACCTCCGGGAAAACGAATTGCGCGGCGGTTTGCCTTTCATTGATAAAGCGTTGGCAGTATTCGAAGCAAAGAATCTCCTCGAAAGCGAGATGGAGGTTGAGAGCCTGTCTCAGCGCCAACTGGAAGCGTTGTTCAGAGAGCGAGGTTTCGGGCTCAGCCACAGCATGATTTCCAAAATGGGATATGCCGTTGAGACCTTGTGGCCATTGATGCCAAAAGCCTTAGCTGCCGGATTGGGTCGACCACAGGTGGAAAAGATCCGAGCCATTGAGCGTGCTGCCAGAGCGATTTGGAATCGTCGCCAATTGGGGGATAACACCGTCTTCGATGCGATCTTTGCCGAGTTGTGTCGCCGTCATGATGGCGCCGAATGGGACATTCAGCCACTGCGAGATGCATTGGAAAATGAGATCGCCGTGGAGTCCGAACTGAATCGCCAAGTGATTCATCTGGAGATGGAGGCACAACTATCGGGCCGCGCATTCAGCCTTCCCGCTCATACCGAAGAGGATACAGAGCCGGGGGCGGACAGGGACTCGGAACACCCGGAGCATTCTGATAGTGGATCGTCATCGAATACGACGACATTGGAAACGCAGCCCGCTGACATCGATTCACCGGCGAGTGGTCATGACAAAAGCAAAGACCAACCGAACATGCCGGCTGAGTTGACCTCTGCGCCGAATGCCCAAAAAGGTGGTCAACAAAGAAATCTTGAAGTTTTGCGGAGCCAGTTGTGGGACTGCGCCGTAACCCTGGCGACATCCCACGGTCTGCACGAGACAGTCATTCGTCTGCCGGATCAGGGCTTGGGCTTTCTGTTGATTGATGTGCCTTCACTGGAACTGCGGGAATCCCTTGACCAGGACATGCTGGATTTAGTGTCCGCACTCTGGTGGCAGTTGGCTGCGAGCTCAGAGTTGACTGTCGCTCCCACGGACATTGTCCTGGCTTATCTGGATCAAGACTCGACCCTATACCAGGCATTGGCATCCCATGATGCCGGTTTGCTTTTTGGCAGTGTCTGGACGCCTGATCCCGGCCATCTCAACAGCCAGCTCTGGCAACAATTGAACCCGCCAGACTGGCAGCGTTTGCTGCAAATGATGGAGTCCTACCGGAGCATTAAACGGTTAGCCTTCGATACCGGGGTCGAGCTTTGGGCGCAACAAGGAGGTGAAAGCGATGTCGTCCAATAAGGAAGCCGACCTCACCACCGCCGTTCTGTTGTACGCCATGCGATGTTTGGCAGAAGGGGATCAGCAGGCATTGCGTGCCATGAACTTTGGCCCCAAGGAACTGGACGCCCTGAAAGAGATGAATCTGGCCGATCTCTATCGGGCCGATGCACTGCGTGTGCACTGTCTGCAGATTGGTCTCAATCGTGATGTTTTTTGGCCGATGCTCGATCACCTGCGTCATCAGCGGGAATCTGAGGATCTGCAGCGAACATTGCTGGTCGCGGACGCGCCGTTAGAGATGATGCAGCAGTTATTTGGTGTGAGTTCTCGGGAATACACGCGATGGCGCCGATTGTTGACGTTGGCGCCGGCCGTGGGCAGGCCTCCCGAACTGAATGAAACCGATACCCACGCGCTTTGGTACGCCTGGCAGGATAAGGTAAGGGCGGATGACAAATCCACATTAACTGCAGAGGACTATCTCGACCTACAGCAACAGACAGGCATTGGATTGCGATCGATTTGGGCGCTGGTGCAGCGTTGGGAAACCTACGGCGTGGGAAGCAGTGCCGCGACGTCCGGGCGGGTTGCCGAGAATGGCTCATGAAGCGGATGCGCTGCGACCAGAAACTGTTGCTCTCGACGCTTTAATCAAGGCAACTGTTGCCAAGGTTCGTGCCCAGAGTGATCCATCGTTACCGGATGCTATGTTGTTCATGGGAAATTGGCATCAGGCCGTGCCGGCCATGGTCATCCAGGATCCGGTGTTGGAACCCGTCGATAAACTGGTATGGATGGTTATCATGCTCCATGCCAGAGAGACTGGAGGACGAACGGCGTTCCCCGATTACGATACCATTGCGGCTAAAACCAACGTTTCCTCAACCTCCACTGTCTCTCGTGCTATTGCCATTCTGCGCTTGACGCGTTGGCTAACGCTGTGTGCCAGAGTGCGTCAAAAAAGCGGCCGTTTCACTGGCAATGTCTACAGTCTTCATGATGAACCCCTGCCTCTGGTCGATGCCCTGTACCTGGATGAGTCCTATATGGTATTCGTTACCCAATCCCAGGAACATCATCACGCCCGCGTCCGGCGCGTGGCGCAAGCTGTGTTGGAGAGTCTGGATAAGGATATTCAGGATGGCGAGTCGTTAGGACGGAAGGAGTCAACTATTGAGCGTCGACTGCAGGCCGCCCAACAATTGTCAGATTCCAGCGGAAACCACAGCAAAAGCGGTCGTTATTTTACTTTTCACGCCGCGACCATCGGGAAACTGAAAAATTCATCCGAGGCCAGCGCATCAGCACAATCCGTCCAGGACCAAAATTCAAAGACGGAGGAAAAGGAACACTACAGTAGTTGTTGTAGTAGTCATAATAAAAAAACAACTACAACAACCACTACACAAAATACAAACCATGCAGAGCAAACATTTTCTGAATCCAATCCATCAGTCCCGTCGGCAACAGAGCGAGCGCTGATCTATCCGCCGCGCTTGTCGGAGAACCAGAAACACCTGGCGGACAGGTATCTTGCTATGATCGATCCTGATGATCGGCAGTTGGTGCTCGACGAACTTCAGGGTCGTCTGGAGTCTGAGCAAAAAGGCATGAAGCCGGTTTATGACGAGCTGCGATTCTTGCATTCGTTGTGCAAGGCGGCACAACAAGGCGAATTTGTGCCAAACCTCGGGATCAAGGTGGCCGAGGCAAGACAAGATCGGGTACTTCACGTCCCGCCGCCAGAAAACGAAGAACAGAAAAGCAAGGTGGCTGAAGAGCGAGCACGAAACCAAGCCTATGGACGGGAGCAGCTGGCCAAGTTACGAGCATCATTGAATATGGACAAATAGCGCGACCGCCCGTTATCACACGTGATGTGACATATCTCCGTCGTTACTTCCCTGCACTGTTTCCACTGGAACCATCTGATCGCAACAACACAAAACACTGCACCAGTCGGATGGATATTCCGTGGTGTCATTTTCCCATTCGTGGATTCATAGCACGTCAGAGTTGATCTTGAAGGGAATGACGAAAATGAATTCAGACGCAGAGCAGTCACACGAGAGTACAGCCGAAAATCAAAACGAGTCAGTGCCAGGCGCCCTGCAAGGTGAAGTCTGGTTGACGATTCAGACCTATCAGGCCCAGAGCCTGATCCGCGGCCGCCGTGCAGCCGATGGCAAGCCTGCCATTATGGGATTGATCGGCTTTGCAGATCGGCTGAAGTCGCTATGGCAGGCCGTCCGCTTCGACGACCCTTATGCCGACTGGTGGTTACTCAAAGTGGAAGAGGGCGTTGCCGATATCCGAGCACAGCTGCAGGGATTGCAGCAAAGGATGGACGCCCTTATCACTGAATCCCACAGTGCTTTCGAATTCAGCGTCGCACAATCGAGTCGACCACAGCGCGTATCGTTACAGTTTGCCAATCCCTATGCCTTCCGTGCTGCACAGTTGCTGGGTGAGTACGACCGGTTGATGTGCGCAGACATGACGTTGCATCACTTAGGTCTCGACATGCCCACTGACCTCATTGAGCAGGTGTCGGCTAGCGGGCGATGGGTGCGCCGGGTGTTTGCGTTGCCCCAGGGGTATCACAGTCTGGACGTTCGTCGCTCCGATATCCGGCAGGGAACACCGGCAGCCATCAAAGCGAGGGAACGGATGGGCGAGATTCCCCAGGACATCCTCAATGGTGAGCGGTTGCCGTCTCTGCGTCCCCTGGCATTTCAACAGCTGAATAACAACGCCATCGCAGATTCTGACGAGGGCTGAACGCCGTGGCCACCAGCACGCTTCAGCAGCTTGTCATCTCGCTCGATACGCGAATTCCACTCGAAGCGATGGTGCTTCAGCGTTTACGCCGCCTGCCTAACAGCAGGCAAAACGAGTGGTTGCGGCAACTGTTGCTGGTGGGATTTCGAAGCGAGTGTCAGGCCATCAGATCTGAGCAAGCGCTGCCGGCACACGGAATTTCTATGAGCCAGCCGTGTACATCCCCCGGGATAAACGGAAGTCTCGGAGCTGGTCCCGTCCAGCCGCGAACAACCGAGACGATGGTCGATCACACAGTGCGGTCACCTGGCAGCTCACACGACAGCGAACGCGCCGGGCTTGCTCCTCAAAAAGACACCAGAAAACCCTTTACGCACCTGAGACGAGTGATCGGTGAGTAAAGACATCTAACCCTGATATCAGGAATCGCACCATGACAGAACTGACCGATGAGAAATTTTCTGACGAAGACAAACCTCCCGTGACCACTAATCCCATGGCGGTTGGGCAGGTGGGCCTCGATGACGGCTATGCCTATACCAAAGTGGCGTTACCGGATGGTCGCCTCCTGGCGGTGCCTTCGCGGGCACGCATGGGATCGGCCGGTGTCACCTGGATACGGGATGAGGAACAGAAAATTTATGAGTACGAAACCGGTGGCAGTGTGTATTCCGTCGGTGCGGTCGATGGTGAGCCCACCCAATTCGATGAATACCCGGGTTCGGCACTGAACCGGGTGATCGTCCAGCATGCACTGCAACAGGCGGGTTTGTCGGGCCGATCCGTCCATGTGGTGACGGGGTTGCCGGTCTCCGCCTTTTACCGCAACGATGGTCAGCAACGGCGACAAGCGATCCAGGCCAAAAGGGATGGTTTGAAATTGGCGGTTGAGCCTGTTGTTGCCAGAAAAGCATCGCAAAGGTCAGCGCAACAGGGGCTCCTAAAGGTGAGCATCGCCTTTCATGAAGTTATTCCGGAGGCGCTGGCTGCCTGGTACGACTATGTGATTGTTATGACCGATGATGATGGTGTGACGTTGGACGCGGATCGCGTCAACGCGCCCATCGCCATAGTCGATATCGGTGGCCGCACCACGGATTATGTGGTGGTCCAGGACCAGGGCATTGTGCACGGTTCCTCCGGCTCTCTGAATCGCGGCATGCTGAACGTCAAGATTCGCGTGGCGAACCATATACAGGAACAGTTCGATATCAACGAGCTCGGCGAGCAGAGTATCAGTCGGGCCGTCGATACATATCGGTTGCGCCTGCATGGCAAGGATCACGATGTCTCGGCCATGGTGGCGGAAGCAAAACGCGAGTTGGTGGAGCGACTCTATACCGAAACCCGCCGCAAGCTTGGACTCGGTGTGGAGTTGGATCGTGTGCTGTTCGTCGGCGGTGGCAGTGCTGCGTTAGCCGCTGATATTGCCAACTGGTTTCCCAATCAAATTATGGCCGACCATGCCGCTTTTGCTAACGCAAGGGGCATGCTCAAGTACCTGCAGTTTGTCTGCGACGCCCCGGTGAGGGGGGGGTAACGACTTTGTACGTGGCCACTGCGGTCTCAGTGGCAAAGAAGATGTCAGCGGATTGTGCAAGTGACATCGCGGTTTTACCGTCAATCCAGTGTCAGGGCTTGCCCTGATTTTACTCACCCTGTCGGGAAACACCTTCCCGCCAGGGAATCGTGTTCTCCGGCTTTCCATTATGTTCAAGGAGAAACTGTTATGACCAGTAGACAAACTACCCCTGAAAAACCGAAGTATTTCGATCTTGATATCCACGGCATCGGTTACCTCAACCGGGTTCGCGAAGTGACACCCGAGAATGGGTTCCCCTTTCTCAGTGTCACCATCGCGGCGCTACGAGGGCCAGCCGATAACGTTCAGCACACGCATTTCGAGTGCGTGGTGGTGGGTGAAGAGGCGAAGGATCTGGTGCGTCAGCTAATGCCTGCGGTGGAAGCTGACTTTAAAGTGCTGGTGGGTTTTCACCTCAGTGATTTGCAAGCCGAAACCTTCATCTTCAAAAACGGTGATCGAGCCGGTACAACGGGCATCAGCCTGAAGTCCCGGTTACTGCGGTTCCAGTGGATCAAAGTCGAAGGTCAGCCTTTTCCAGCACCTGCGTCTGCGAGCCACAACGCCGTAGCCTGATGACCAAAACTGATCGCATCTGTTGATGCGATCAATCTTTCAACCCAGCGAGGGAGATTCTCCCTTGCCGGGCAGGTCTCCTCGACGCTTCAAGGAGACCGCTCATGGCTTCCAAATCCTCACCCACACGGGTGATTCCTAAAAACCGTTTCGCGGCCATTCGCATAGCGTCGTTGAACGATCCTGAAAAGCAATCCCTGCTGCAGTTGGCCTTTGCGATATTGCAGGAGCTGCACCAGCCTGGCCTTGAATTGCCGAGCCCCAATCATACCCGTGACTACTTGCGGATGTTGTTGGCGGAACGCAAAGCAGAGGTCTTTGGTTGTGTGTACCTGGATAACCGGCATCGAGTGATCGAAGCCACAGAATTATTCCAGGGAACCATTGACGGTGCTTCAGTGTACCCCCGCGTGGTGGTGCAACAGGCGCTGACGCTCAATGCGGCAGCGGTGATGTTTTTTCACAATCACCCGAGTGGTGTCGCCGAACCCAGTCACGCGGACGAAGCGATTACCCGGCGCCTAAAAGATGCGCTGGCACTCGTTGATATTCGTGTACTGGATCACTTTGTAGTCACGGTGGGGGAATCAGTTTCCTTCGCCGAACGCGGATTGCTTTAACGCCATTTACTTAACCCATTGGGGAGTCTTCTTCCCCAATGGGAAGGAGGTGCTCCCTGAATTTATTAATTCATTTCTCCAGGGAGAAACCTTATGAAAAATTCAGAGCACAAGTCGTTGGAAGATGTCTTCGGTCCTGTCGTCGCAAGTTACAGTCGTGCACAGGCTATCGAAGATGGTGTGCTGATCGATGTCACCGCTATGGCACGTGAGGCAGGCTTCAAATGGCCAGTCGCACTTACCCACACCGCTTGGTGTGATTGCGTAGACTGGACAGAGCGGGATAACCGCTTCCAGGTACAGCAGGACGAGTCCGGTCGTTTGTGGGATGTGCTGTTTATGGCGTTCTACGCCATTCGAACGGCTACAGCTCCTGGTGATCGGCTGCCGTTCTCGTTGTATCGCGTGCCGAAAGACGGGCGTTCAACGGAAGCTGAAGAGGTGAGCTTGAAACTGATGGTTGGCCCTGGCGATGCCGGTGAACCGGTCGTCACGATCATGCTGCCGAACGAAGATTAACGTCGCCGATTGCATCGGCTCCTTGCCCTGGCCACTTGGGATAAAGTGGCACCTCATCTGCTCCCGCCTGCCGTCCCGTGCAATCCCGACTTCCCCCGAAAGTGCCACACCGCCTCTACCTGACGTTTTGGCCATGGTTCCACTGTAACCGCACCGCGAACACCCCTGGCTGCTCAACGTTCATGACAGGTCGCAGACCTGGCGTGAGCGTTGACTCGCACGAAGCCCTCGTCACTGCTGAGCGAAGCGGGGTAGTGACGAGGGCGGCGGAGCCCCGAATGACAGCGGACGACGCTCGAATTGATGCGTTCCACGTGAGTTTGGTCTGGCTATACTGCCGCTACGAATCGCAAAAGCTTCATACGCGGCCACGGCGGTAACGTGGATGAGGGGGTCGCCCTCGCCAACATAAATGGCACAAACGACAATGGCGCCAGAAGAGCTACCCAGGCGCCAGGTATCCGTTGCCGCTCATCTTCAAGTCCTGGATGCTCGTCCACTCTCCAAGCGGGCTGAGGCCCTCTTCAACCCTGGCTCGCAAGCAGCCAATCATCAACCGGCCGTCTAGCTGACGGTTTCCTTCAACCCATGGATCGATGGTTCCGTTCGTTCAACAGGAGATCGTGTTCTCACCATCAACAAGCAATCAAGCGGGGTGTTCACCCTGACTCAATCGCGGCGTTCGCCGCTTTTAATCCGGCTGGCAAGCAGCCGACCTTTAACGTGCCGTTACTATCTCGGCTTCTTTCAACCCTCGGACCGATGGTTCTAAACATTAAACAGGAGGAGCAGTACCCACCATCAACGAAGGCTCTTTGAGCCACTGGTTTACTTGGCACCATCTTCAACAGAAGAGCAGCCAGGTTGCCTGCGACCAGGCTTATCAGGTCGAACGGGAGTAGTGTCCCTTGACCCTTCCGCCTCGGCGGACCCGGTCAGGCTACGTGCCTGCTGGTTGGTCACAAACACTTACCGGACGGGAAAGTACACGATGAGAGACCTGAACTACCAACTGAAACAACTGTGTCAGCGCAACCGGGATGGGAGCTACAGTACCCAGGCAAATCGGGCGCGGATGCTCAATCAGATCGCCAATCAGCTTCAGGACATGGGCTATCGGCGCATGACAACACACTCGCTCAAGCCCAAACATGTGGATGCGCTGGTCAAGCACTGGCTGAGTGAGGGGATGGCGGCCGGCACCATCAAGAACCGCATGAACTGTCTGCGGTGGTGGGCCGCCAAAGTGGATCGCCGCAACGTGGTGGCGCGATCCAATGACTTTTACGGCATACCCGATCGCCAATTTGTCAGCAACGAGTCAAAAGCGGTAGCGGTTGATGATCAGGCGCTGTCTGCCATTGCAGACGAGCATGTGCGCATGAGCCTGGAATTGCAGCGGGCTTTCGGGTTGCGTCGTGAAGAATCGATCAAATTTGTGCCTGTCTATGCGGATCAGGGCGATCATATTCGATTGAAAGCCTCCTGGACCAAAGGGGGCAAGGTGCGGGTGATACCGATACTCACCCAGGAACAGCGCAATGTGCTGAATCGCGCCCGTCATTTGGCGGGTACCGAGTCGCTGATTCCATCGCACAAAAACTACATTCAGCAGCTGCGAACCTATGAGCGCCATACCACTCAGGCGAGATTGTCCAAACTTCACGGCCTTCGCCACGCCTACGCTCAGGCACGCTACCTGCATTTGACGGGATGGGCTTGCCCGGCAGCGGGAGGGCCGGCAGCAAACCAGTTAAGCGCGGAACAACGCAAGCAAGACTACCAGGCGCGACTCACTATCAGTCGCGAGCTGGGCCACGTCCGCGAGCAGATCAGTGCGGTTTATTTAGGTCGATGAGTTTGGGGCGAGGCGTCTCATGGATAAGCACGACACTCACCGAGTGGATTAACCATTCACGCCAGAAGATCGCTTGGCGATCATGATGTCATTCATCACGATCGAGGCCAAAACATGTCTTCGTTTAAACATCATGGAATCCCTCGTCTTCTGACGATACTGGTGTGCTGTTCTGGTGCTGCCGTCTGGAGCCATTCGGTAGTGGCGACAGACCAGCCCGTCACAACAATGACCACGCTGATACAAACGGGTCGCTATTCAGTGATGGCCGCTCAGCCGACCACCGGGCAGCGGGATCTGTTATCGGTGACGAGAGCGATCACCATTCCAGGCGACATCGACAGTGTGGGGGAGGCCCTCCACTGGATGTTGCGAGATTCTGGCTATCGCCTGGCGGCCGATGCTGTGCTGTCGGAGGAGGCGAAAGCCATGCTGGCGCTGCCACTGCCAGCGGTGCATCGCCGCTTTGAGCCCATGCCACTTCAAACCGTGATGGGACTTATGATCGGACCTGCTTTTCATCTCATCCAGGATCCCGTTCACCGCCTCATTGCGTTCGAGCGTTGCGCGGAGTTTTCAGTCCCCAATGCGACGGGAGGTGCACAGTAATGGAAGCCTTTGTCATTGCCATCGTTTTTGTTACTGCATGGGTTATGGGTGCTGAGTCCAGGCAAGTTGATCTGGAACCGCGTGCTGAAAGCGAGGCGGTTTCGATCGGCGATCAGATAGACGATCGAGAACGCGCCGTGCGTGTTTGTGATCAGGAGTATCAGCTGATCATTCATCGCGATCTGACCGTGCCCGTTGATCAACAGGTCAATGAAGATGGCCATTGAGCATCGCATGAGAAAACCTGCCATCGCATTAATCGGGTTCTGTCTTTGCATCACGTTGCCTGCTAACGCGGATACCCGACAGGCAGCGGAATCACCACATTTGAACACACTGGCGATCGAGCAATCTGCAACAGAACGTATCGACTCTCAGACGTTTCGTGCTGACCAGTGGGGATTAGATGAATCGGAATGGCAGCGCTACCAATCCTTGTTGCAGGGTATCCGGGGCAGCGTGAGTCCTGCGACCTTGTCACCTCTTGAAGTGCTGGGCATCCACGCCCGCAGTGCAGATGAGCGTCGGCGCTACGCTGAACAGTGGGCAGTGATGATGCGTGACGATGCCGAGCGCATCCTGGCGTTTCAGCGGGCTTACGACGACGCCCAGCGGCGTCTGTTCCCCAACGGTTTATTGATCGACCCGGGTGTTGCAGCGTCCACCAAGCCGGATCAAGGTCTGGCTGGAAAATTCGTGTGGCAGTCGTCGGACCGGGTGTTGTTCTTTACCGATACCCAATGCCCCACCTGTGATGCGGTGCTGGAGCGATTGGTCAGCCAGATCACACAGTTCTCCGGCATCGATCTGTACCTGATCGATGTGTTTGCCGGTGAGGAATCCCGCATACGTGAATGGGCGGCCTCGAAACAGATCAATCCCCAATGGGTGAGCGAGCACAAGATTACCCTGAACATCGACGCCGGTGCGCTAGGTAAGGTCTCCGTACATACGGGGCTGCAAGGACAAGATTTGCCCGTACTGATACTGCGGCGGGATGATCGCTTGATGCCCTTGCCGGTATCACGATTTTAGCGGGCGCCGGTCATTGCGAATTGGCCGATCATACCTTGCGTCATCGGTTTGCTGTGGTGGTCGACGGCCGCGCAGTCGCAATCCGTGCCAGTGGGGTATCAGCAAGTCGCGAGCGAATACGGCCTGCCTCCGGGCCTGCTCTACGCGGTGGCCTTGACCGAGAGCGGACAAAGCTCGCTCAGCGGTGGACAGTTCCGCCCCTGGCCGTGGGCGCTCAATATTGATGGGGAAGGACACTATTTCCCGTCGCGCCAGATGGCATGGCGGGCCCTGCAGGCGGTGTTGACCCAAACGAAAACTTCGGTGGATATCGGGCTGATGCAAATCAGTTGGCGTTACCACCGTTCAGTCCTGGGATCATCCTGGCAAGCGCTGGATCCCTACCACAACCTGCGTGTGGCCGCCGCGATCCTGCGCGACTGCTTCGTCGAGCACGGCCACTGGATTCAAAGCGCTGGCTGCTATCACGCACCCAACGATCCTGCCCGAGCTGATCGCTATGGTCACCGGGTCAAGGCGCACTGGAGGCGGTTGACCGATACATCACAGGAGGAAGGCCTTGAGAATCCGTAAACAACGATTGTTGCCAGCCTTCGTGCTCGGGCTGGTCATGAACTCTTCCGCATTGGCTGAGCTGGCGGTGATTTATGACAGTGGCCAGACCCGGCCCTTAGCGCCGTTACTCAGCCCACTTTGGTCGAAGAAGCCTCAATCGACCACCCCGGCTGAATCGAACAACCAGAATCTATCTTCAAACTCCTTACTCGGTCCGGCGACCCTCAGCAATTTATTGCCCATACGTTCACCCGGATTGGCCGTCGTCGATACCGCCGATAGCCAACTGAATCCCGAGGTTCTGGCGCGTTTGGCGCAAGGGAATCCACGCCCCTTCTTTCTCATCGGCTCGGATGCGGTGTCAGTGCAATGGCTGGCGACTCACCACAGCACTCTCAAAGCCCTGGGTGCGGTGGGCATGCTGGTACAGGCCGATACCGAGGCGGATGTGCGACGGGTTGCCGAGGCGGCGCTGGGCTTATCCATCACCTTGGGCTCCGGGAGCAATCTGGCCGCCGCACTGGGTATTCATCATTACCCGGTATTGATTACCCGTGATGGCATCCGGCAATGAGCTCGCATCCGATGGAAGCGCTGTTGCGGCCCCCCGTCGAGTTGTGGTCCACCGCGACAGCGTTCGCGGCGGGTACGCTGGCCTGGCTCGCCCCCTGGGCCTTGATGATGCCACCGGGTATCGCAATAGCCACCAGCCTGACTTTTTTCGGTTTTGGCTTGTGGCGGGGCCGTCAAGCATGGCGTGTGTTGCGCTACCAGCATCACATGAAGCGGCTGCCGGATTACCAAGTGCGGGCAAACCAGATCCCCGTCAGTCGCCATAAGCTGTTTTTGGGCAAAGGTTTCCGCTGGACCCAGCAACACACCCAGCGCCTGCGCGATACCCTGAAGCCCGAGGTTCAACGTTACGTTCAGCCGGGCACGCTCTACCAGTGGGCGCGACAAAAGGAAGTGGCCTGGGAATCAATTCCAATCCTGTCTTTGCTGGCCAAAGCCCTGCGCAGTCGCAGCCGCTGGAACCCGTTGGCGCCACTACCGGCCGTCGGCGGCAAGCCCGCCCTGCACGCGGTTGAACCGCAAGAGCAGCCCGTGTGGATGGATCTGGGTGAACGGGTCGGGCACACGCTGGTGTTGGGCACCACGCGCGTCGGTAAGACACGCCTGGCGGAACTGCTGATTACCCAGGACATCCGCCGGGGCGATGTCGTCATCGTCTTCGATCCGAAAGGGGACGCCGATCTGTTGCGTCGCATCTACGCCGAGGCGAAGCGCGCCGGTCGGCTGGACGATTTTTATCTGTTCCATCTCGGCTTTCCGGAACTGTCGGCGCGTTACAACGCCATCGGTAACTTCTCCCGCATCACCGAGGTCGCGACCCGCATCGCCAATCAGTTGCCCAACGAGGGCAACTCCGCTGCCTTCAAGGAGTTCGCCTGGCGCTTCGTGAATATCATTGCGCGCGCCCTGGTGGCCCTGAAACGCCGGCCGGACTACCAGCAGATCCGTCGCTACATCAACGACATCGAGCCCTTGTTTGTGGAATACGCCGGGCACTGCGCCGACGTTGCCGGCATCGAAGCCTGGAAGTCTCTGGTTGAAGAGCGCGCGGCGGATATCAAAGAGCGCAATCTACCCAATGCCCTGCGTGGCCGGTCGATGGAAGCCATCGCCTGTATGCGCTTGCTGCAGGAGAAGGCCATTTATGACCCTGTCCTGGACGGGCTGATTTCCGCGTTCAAATACGACAAGACTTATTTCGACAAGATCGTCAGCTCCGTCGGCCCGCTGATGGAAAAGCTGACCACCGGCACCATCGCCGGGTTGATCTCACCGGATTACCAGGACGAGCAGGATGCGAGGCCGATCTTTGAATGGATGGATGTGGTGCGCCGCAAGGGCATTGTCTACGTCGGACTCGATGCGCTGACGGACACCACCGTGGCCAGCGCCGTGGGCAATTCGATGTTTGCGGATCTGGTGTCCGTCGCGGGGCATATCTACAAGCACGGTGTCGCGGCTAAGGATGCTGATGCGCCAGACCCGGAAACCAAATCACGCTCGACCCCCACCATCTCACTGCATGCGGATGAGTTTAACGAGCTGATCGGTGATGAATTCGTGCCACTGCTGAACAAGGCAGGCGGGGCAGGCTTTCAGGTCACGGCCTATACCCAGACCTGGTCGGACGTGGAAGCGCGAATCGGCAGTCGGGCGAAAGCGGGGCAGGTGGCCGGTAACTTCAATACCCTGCTGATGCTGCGGGTGAAAGAGCTGGATACCGCCGCCATGCTGACCGAACAGCTGCCGCGGGTTGAGGTCTTCACCCTGATGAGTGTCTCCGGCGTCGATGATTCGTCGGATCCAGGTTCCGGGGTCGATTTCAAATCCCGCAACGAAGACCGGATCAGTGTCTCGGAAGTGCCGATGCTAACTGCCGCCGATATGGTCACCTTACCCAAGGGGCAGGCTTTCGCTTTACTGGAAGGCGGTCAGCTCTGGAAAATCCGCATCCCGCTGCCCGACGACCGCGAGGATACGGCCATGCCCGATGACTTTGAGGCGATAGCCGAGGCCATGCGCCGCAGCTATATCACCAACGATCACTGGTACCGGGTCACCGACCACTGGTGGCACGCCGTCTCCGAGGCCGCGATCCGACCCTCAGACGCCGGTGAGCAGGCTTGAGCACGGTGGAGCCCCGTGATCCCCGACGGCCGGTTGCACAGCCAGGTACCGTATCCCGGCTGCTGACGGGCATCGCCCAGTGCCTTAAATGGCTGTTTCTCTCCCTGATGTTCTCCATCCTGGTGGAGTGGGTCGGCATGGCGTTCTGGTGGGAAGAGCAAGGACTTGGCCACAGTCGGCAGATGCTGGTGAACGAATTGCAGTTCCTCGGCGCCGACTTTCATCGCAGCTGGTTAACTGCCCAGCCGATGGTGTTTGCCAGTAACCTCTCGGATCGCATCTACCAGTTTGCCTTCGAGTGGACGGGCCTGGTGGATCTGATTCATTGGATCACACCGGTACCGTCCGCGGAGGAAACCGGTCTGAGACCGGTGCTGCACCGGTTTTACCGACCGGTGTCTGACTATGTACTGGCGGGTATGCAAATCACCCAGGTCTTTGCGGTACGACTCGCCATCCTGACGCTGGCCACGCCGGTATTTGGACTGTTCACCCTGGTGGCGCTAGTGGATGGGCTGGTGCGGCGCGACCTGCGGCGTTGGGGCGGTGGCAGGGAAAGTTCTTTCGTGTACCACTACGCCAAGAAAGCCGCCATACCGCTGATCATCATGGCCTGGGTGTTTTACCTGGCGCTGCCGTTCAGTTTGCACCCGTCCTGGATCATCCTGCCATTCGCGCTGGCCTTTGCCTTCGCCGTCACCATCACCGCCAGTACCTTTAAAAAGTACCTTTAATACAAAGTCATTGAACCAGTTGACTGTACCGTTACAGTCTGCTAGGCTGCATTTAAGCACTGTAAAGGTACAGTCTGAATGCTGTTTAGGAGGTAATCATGATCGCTCAAGCCGAACAACTGCTGCAACGTGGTTCCAGTGTCACCAGTTCACTGCTGCCGGCGATTTTCACTATCTTCAGCCAATGGCGCTTGACCGGTGCCCAGCAGATGACGCTATTGGGCCTCAGCAATGAGAAGACCCTCTATAACTGGAAGAGCCAACCCGAGAAGGCCAAGCTGACGCGAGACCTGTTGGAACGGGCCAGCTACATTTTGGGGATCTACAAGTCCCTGCAAATCCTGTTGCCCGATCAGGTGTTGGCAGACCAGTGGCTGGCCACACCGAACGACAACCCGCTGTTCAATGGCACGGCGCCGCTGGACCGGATACTTGCTGGTCAGGTGGTCGACCTGGCCGTGGTCAGGGATTTTCTTGATACGGAGCGGGGTGGTTGGTGATTGCGATCGATACGCTACCCAGCAGCGAGGTCAATGAACCGGTCTACCGGGTCATCCTGTCGCGCTATCCACAGATACACCTGTTCGAGCGCGTCTCCAATCCCCAGGATTGGGACGTGCTCTACGCCGTCGAGTCGCTAACCAATCCCAGGTTGCGCGATGAAGTTGGCGATATTCGCCTGGTACCCCCGGAAGATCGCGTCTATGGCGATGGCGCGTCCTGGATCATGGCGGCGTTCACCCATCCTCCGGTTGATGGGCGGGGTGGTCGCTTCAACCGGGACTTTGGTATCTACTACTGCGCTGCCGATGAAGCGATTGCCATCGCCGAATCGTCCTACCACCGGGCGCGCTTTCTGCGGGAGTCCCGGATCGACAAGACCACTCAGGAAATGCGCGTCATCCGCGCACAGTTGGGGCCGACAACGTTGCATGATGTCCGTCACCTGGTGGGAGATGGCATCTATGATCCAGATGATTACGGCGAAGCCCAGCATATCGGTTACGCGCTACGTGATGCGAAAAGCTTTGGTGTTCACTACCAAAGCGTAAGGGCAAAAGGCGAGTGCTACGGCGTGATGCGCGCCCGAGCGCTGTCCGATGCGATCCACTGGCGTTACCTGCGCTACCAGTATGACCAAGGGACGATCGTTGACGTTGAATCCATCAATGGCAATAGTGGCGGCAGCAGCAGAAGGTGAGGGGCATGTACAGAGAACTGCTTTGGATCTTCACGCAACTTCCAGACGATTACATCGTCCTCGATACAGAAACCACCGGACTGCCTGACGAAAACGGCCTGCCGGATATCGTCACACTTGGCATCACCGTAGTGAGGCATCAAGCGATTGCAGAATCCGTCGAGTTTAAAACACGGCCACAAAAACGCATTTCAGAAGAAGCGCAGTCGATACACGGCATTACCAACGAACAAGCTACAGGATTTGATTCCTTTGATTCCCGGTGGAACCAGATTGCCGAATACCTGAAAGATCAGCTTATCGTCATCCACAATGCCAGTTTTGACTGGCCGATCCTGCTGGATCACGTCACTCGATACGCTTTATCAATGCCGCCAATTCAAGGTGTATTTTGCAGTCAGAAAGCAGCAATTCCCTGGGCGCAGGCAATGAATTTGTCTTGCAGCCACAGGGGGCCATCGTTAGATATGTTAACGAAAGCGTTTGAAGTCGAAGATCTCAGGGCAAAGATCGGTGGAGCTCATGGAGCGGCAATAGACAGTCAGCAGACGGCTCAAGTTACAGAGGTAATGAGACGCAATGGCAATATGGATTAAGTTTAAACCTTGAGTCATGATGAATGGGAATAGCTTAATTTGTTAGCCAAGATTAGGCTGCTATCGATTAAGTCAACTGCGTTGGAATTCAATGTAGATTTACGTGGATCTATCATGAAAATTGTTGGTGAGAAATTAGAGCGCTGGGCCTTGGAGCAAAAGGCAGTTGACGAGAAAGACCTTTTTGGCAGGAGTGCCTTTAACCGTTATTACTATGCCGTATTTCTGTTGACTCGAGAAATGCTTGGTGAATTTAAGGCTACCTGGAAAGGAACAATGCACGCGGGCATACCAGAGTTGCTGAGGACTTCGGTCAAGAAAGAAGTTGAAAAAGCATTAAAGTCGGCTATTCGTAGTGGTTTGATTTCCCAGGGTGAGAGTAGTCAAATTATAAATCAGCATAATATTTCTCTAAACGCTCTGGCGAGCCTGTTAGAAGAGGCTTATCAGGTTAGAAAAATTGCCGATTATGAACCTGAAATAGCTATTCAGCAGAAGCATAATGTTATTTCTCTAGATAGACATAAGCTGACTTCCGCGAAGGCTTGGCCAGATCGGGCGGCATCGTACTGTAAAGCAATCCGGAAAGTATGGAAGGAGGTTGGTCTTGCTTGATGATGACGAAATAAAAGCACATCTTGAAGCTGCTGGTCGTGATTATGTTATCGATGTTCGTGTGCGTGCATACGACGAGGCTATACTCCTATATATTCCGCGAGAGAGAGTGGCACCTAAGGTTAAACAGGGTTTTACGTCATTTCGACAAATAAAAAATCTACAAAAACACTTGGGTGAATATTTTTCCACTGTCGTTGATGTCATATTTATGAAATCAGAATCCCATTCTGATTTAGAGGCAGGTTTTTTTCAGTTGTTAAATAGGCGGTTTAATGATCGATTAAAGTCAATGTACATCTCATTTTCAGGAGAAAAGGTGATTGATTCATGGATTGAGGTGAAGGAGTTGGATGACTTATTGAAAGCCCAAATCTCGGAGCACTTCTCTGAACTTTTAGCTGGTACGGATCTGATTTTAGGAGAGATTCAGTGGGTTGGTTCAAAAGTTAACCTGCCATCAACTCCTGCACTTTTGAGATTGATAAAAATACTACAGCCGGTAGAGCTTGGTTATCTCTCAAAATCGCTCAAAGAAAATTATGACTCAGTAGACGAGAAATGGCTGAAGAAGACTCTGGACAATCTGAGGCGAAAGGGCGTTCTGCATTGGCAAAAGCCAGGAAGCTACACATTGACAGCAGATTCGTTAAATTTTGTGCCTGCAGGTACGCGCAGGTCGAGCTCTGACATAGATAGAGCGCTTGCATTAGGGAGGCGTAAGTGGTGAAATGCTCGTCAGGAGCGGCGGTTCCAACTCGTGAGGGTGTGTATCATGCCCGCTTGCGAAGGCTAGGCATAGAAGGTCGGTGGAACAAAGTCCATCGCTCCTTCGAATCGATGGACTTTGTTCCACCGAGATTAAAGAAACTTATTGAGACTGTGCCGTGTTAGCCCCGCCGCTCCTGGTTTCTTATTCTTCACTTGAAGACTACCTATCAGCGCTATCCCCTGAGATGCGAGAAATGTACGAAGAAAAAATTCGTGCGCTCGTTGATCATCAGTTGCCGCCAGTGGTCTCATCTCGCTGTTTGTCTGTATTATTTGGTTATTCCACCAAATTTGTTAATGCGTTGGCGTTAAGAAACTACAAGTATTATCGTGAGTTCACGATAAGAAAGGGGAATAAGCGGCGAAAAATCCAGGCCCCCCGTGTGGCTCTTAAAGTTATCCAGAAATGGTTTGCCCATCATTTGGCAAATACACTGCCAGTCGAAGATTGCGTGTACGGTTTTGTATCTGGGCGTTCGGCGGTTGATGCGGCCTCTCGGCATTGCGGGGCTTCTTGGGTTTATTCAGTAGACATAGAAAACTTCTTTCCTTCAACAGAGGATGATGTCGTCGTAGAGGCGCTTAAGGGCTTAGGTTATTCGGAAAAAGGGGCAAGGTTGATTACCTGTTTGTGTTGTTACGGTAGCTATCTTGGGCAGGGGGCGCCATCAAGTCCAGTGCTTTCAAATTTAGTAATGACTCCAATTGATGTTCAGCTAAAGAGTGTTGCTGATGAGTTGGGTATAACTTTAACTCGTTATGCTGATGATATTGTTTTTTCTGGGCGGGAAGACTTTCCAGAAGAGATACGTCTCAGAGTCGAAAAAATATTTTCTGGTACTGGTTGGAGATTGTCTGCTAATAAGGAGTATTTGGCCGAGGCTAAAAATGGCCAAAGACTTAAAGTTCATGGATTGCTTGTAAATGGTGAAGTGCCGAGGCTTACGAAAGGCTATCGGAATCGAATACGTGCATATAAGCATTTGATCGCGACAGACAAGGTGAAACCTGAAGATAGGCGCAGAATTATAGGTCATATTAAATTTGCTGAATCAGTAGAAGGCTGGAAGCGTAAGTAGTGAAATTTTTGATTAAATAAATCCGGCGCGGTAACAGTAAAATTTTTCTCACACATAATTTTTTGGGGCTTTGGGGAAGACTAAATACTATAAGAGTCTGATCTTGGTTGTGAACAAACTTTGAATGAGGACCAGGATTAAATAACCACACCACCCACCGAATAGATTTCCCATCGTCCATCGTCCCTAATTCTCGCACTATGTCCCGTAACAACTCACGGGAGCAGCAGTGCCATGAAACGCCATCTCTGGCTACCTTCTTTTCTGGTTATCGGGTTATTAACCCCGCCGATCACATTGGCGGATACCGGCGCCGAGCGCGAAGCGCTGGCAGAAATTATCCACGACCTGAATGCCCTTGAGGCAGCTATAAAACAGGCCGAGGCGAATGCCAATCCGGACGCTCGAATTCGCTTTCGTTATGACTGGCTGCGTCAGGATCTGAAGCAGATCAAGGACGGCATCCAGTCACACATCGACTCCCCCCGTGCTCAGCCTCGTTCATTTCCGCCATTGCGCGGCGATTACCGTCGATAGGTTTCGTCATGAACGCCGCACAACAAACAGCTTTTCAAGCCGGTTCCGGTATTACCCCAGCCACCATGCTGACGGCCATCGCGTCGATGATCCTGGTGCTGGCGTTTGTCTGGGTGATCTGGGTTGCCATCGGCACCTTTCGGGCCTGGCAGGAAGGTCAGGCCACCGTGTTTGACCTGACCTGGAGCACCCTGCGGGCAAGCATTGTGTTGATGGTATTGGGTTTCTATTTGCGGTGATTCGATCGAGAAACCCTCACAAGGGCAAGCGGCGGTGCATCGCAGTGGGATGCGGGGATAGGCCCTATTTTTATCAGCGTTACAGAAGAGGATATTTCTTATGGGTACATCAATTACAGAAAGCGGGTTCAGTAAAACGCCCGTTGCCATTCGCAGGCCGCTATTGGCAATCGCCGTGGCGCTTTTCCCACTGCCGCTCTGGGCGGCATTGCCGACACCCGTCGCGCCGAGTACTGCGCCGCCGGCGGGTGACTGGATCGGCTTAATTCAGGGCTATATCAAAGATGGCGGTCTCGTACTGGGGCTGGCAATTGCGGTACTGGGCTTTCTTTGGATTGCTTACCTTGGCTTCGCCAAATTTAACGAAGCCCGCCAAGGCAAGGCGGAATGGGCTGAAGTGGGTGTGCTGGGCATTGTCGGAGCGATTGTGCTGATCTTTGCCAGTTACCTGCTTACAGAAGCCGCAGGCGTCATCTGAGGTGCTACACACCGAGCGCGGGAGAGGAAAAACCTATGTCTAACTACCATGAAGTCCTGGCGGATCGGCTCAATGCCGAACCCGCCATTTTTAAGGGTTGCTCATCCTCTGAGCTGGGCATGATTGTGGGGTTGGCCATTGTGATATGGCTGCCCCTCAGTCTGTTACTGGCCTGGTTGCTGGGTGCCATCACCATGGGTTTTGGTATCGCCGGTGTCGGTGTGGTGGCCACTGTGGTCATTCTGGCGACGCTGTTTCAGCGTATCAAACGCGGCCGACCTGAAGGGTACTACCAGCAATGGCTGCGTATCCGTCTGCAGACGATGGGACTGTATCGCACGCCTTGGGTACTGCGCAGCGGGTCCTGGGATATTGGGAGAACTCACTATGCGCCGCTACCGTCTCGAAATCGATAACGTGCGTTCCCATCTGCGCTCCCTGTGGGTCGTCATCGGTTTACAAGGGTTCATTATTCTGGCGCTCTGGTTCGGCTGGAGTCAGGCACCCAAACAGTTGCGGGTTTATGTGCCACCCGATCTGCGCTCGGGCGCTGTTTTGGCAGCCGAGGAAGTGCCTCCAGCGAACGTCTATGCCTTTGCGTTCTACATTTTTCAGCAGCTCAATCGCTGGCCCGAAAACGGCGCAACGGATTACGGCAGTGCAATTTTCCGGATCTCGCCCTACCTGACACCGCGCTACCGCAATGACCTGATCGCTGACATGGAACTCAAAGCTCGCCGCGGCGAGTTGGCCTACCGGGTGCGCGGTGTCCATGAGGTTCCGGGGCACGGCTACGAGGAGCGCCGCGTCGATGTGTTGTCGCCCGATGTCTGGATTGTCTGGCTGGATCTGGATCTGCTGGAATCCGTAAAAGGCATGACCGTCAAGCAAACCACGATTCGCTACCCGATTCGCGTAGTGCGCCAGGCCATCGATCCGGAAGCCAATCCCTGGGGGCTGGCACTTGATGGCTATGCCAGTGACGGCCCGCGTCGATTAACCGATGCCGAGCTGGCTGAACCCAGCGTGACTGGCGCCATTACCAATAAGGAATCCCCCCAATGAATCCTCGTGATTTCTGTGCGTCATTGAGTTTGATTGCTTTGCTCGGTCTCTGTTTCCCGTTGCTGTCCTTTGCACAAGTCGATGACGCTGCATTGAGCACTCCGGAACGCGTTGTCTGGAACAAAGCGCCCATCGCAATTCCATTGGTCGTTGGTGAAGAGCGCCTGGTGCATTTTCCGGATTCGGTGAGCATCGGCTTGCCGCAGTCACTGACCTCGTTGCTGCGAAGCCAAAGCATCAACGGCACCCTATACCTGTTGGCTAGGCAAGCCTTTGAGCCCACCCGTGTCATGGTGCGCTCGGAAACCGACGGCCCGATCTACGTCCTCGATATTTCAGCGGTGCCAGGCGGCGCAGACAGTCGATCATTGTCGGATGTGCAGATACTGCTGGAGTCACCGCAAGATGCTGGTGCCGATCAGTCGACATCGGACAAGCGATCACAGCCTTTGGGTTATACCGCTTTAACCCGTTATGCCGCGCAACAACTCTATGCGCCAACACGGCTGATCCCCCGGCAGCCGGGCGTGGTAGCCATACCCGTGAACCCCGAACCGGTCGATCTGGTATTGGGCGGCAAGATCGAAGCCGTGCCGGTTGCTGCCTGGAAGGCGGGTTTGCGGTACGTCACTGCCGTCAAGCTGATCAATCGTACCCAAAGCCCCGTCGTGCTGGATCCACGCGAACTGCGCGGGTCATGGCTGGCGGCAACCTTTCAGCACAATCGCCTATTACCCGCTGGCAGTGAGGCCGATACCACAGCCGTCTATCTGGTGTCGGATCGGCGCTTTGATGCGGCCTTTTGATGTGGCGCTTTGAGAGAGGATAGGAATCTACCCCATGTCGATGGTCACCAGTAATCGTTTGTTACCACTTCTTGCCGGTTCCGTTGTGCTGATGGCGGTGCTCGTCGCGGTGAAGTCCTGTTCCCCGAGCGACGAGCAACCCCAGCTGTTGGAAGCCGTGCCACAGGCACCGAAACCGGATGCCGATACACCGGCGGATACCATCAAGACACTGACGGCCAACGTCAGCGCCATGACCTCGGAGCTCAATGCCCTGCGCCGTGATAACACCGCACTCAAACAGGAAAACCGCGATTTGATCGAAGACCGAAAGCAGATCGAAAACAACGTGCTGTCGAGAGTGCAGACAGCTTTGGAGGCAAAACGTATGGATGCCGCGCCAAGCGAAACCACGTCGGCCATCGCCGCGTTGACGGCGAGGGTGGATTCCCTGGCCAACCGCTTTGGGACGTCATCGACACAGCGGACTTCCACGGGTTCTGATATTCCGGTCGGGCTCGGCCTGGATGGTGTCAGAACATCGGCGTCGGAAGCGGAATCACTGGTGTGGGTCAACCCCCTGGAGCTTGCGCCATCGCCTGATGCTGATAAAGAGACGTTGCTTAACCGCTTCACTCGCGGCAGCCGCAATGCGTTAGATAGCGCCGGTCCGGAAGTGAAATCGCTGGTAGCGAAAGGATCCGAAGCCCTCAATACCGCTCTGCCGGTCTACACCGTGCCGCGCAATGCCACTCTGATTGGCTCCACTGGCATGACCGCCTTGGTGGGCAGGGTGCCGATTCAGGGGCAGGTGCGCGACCCCATGCCGTTCAAGGTGATTACCGGTAAAGAAAACCTGGCCGCCAATGGACTGCGCATACCCGGTATTGAGGGCATGATCTGGAGTGGAACGGCTGTTGGCGACTGGACGCTCTCCTGTGTGACCGGGAAATTGGAATCGGTGACCTTCGTGTTCGAGGACGGCACCATTCAGACCATTTCCTCTGATGAAAAGTCCAGTGGCGGCAACCAACGGGGTGGTTCCAGTGGAAGCAGCGATAGACCGCTGGGCTGGATCTCCGATGCGCGGGGCATCCCCTGTATCACGGGCGAACGCAAGACCAACGCTCCCGCATTCCTGACACAACGCATTGGTGTGATGGCCCTCGAAGCCGCCGGTGAAGCGGCAGCACAGGCCGAAACCACAACGCTGATCAATGATTCAGGCTCGGCCACCAGTGTGGTCTCCGGTGAGACCGGTAAATACGTACTGGGCAAAACCCTGAGCGGCGGTAGCGACGAAGTCGCCCAGTGGTTGCGGGAGCGTCAGGCACAGAGCTTCGATGCGGTCTTCGTGCCCGCCGGTGTCGAGCTGGCAATCCACGTTGATCATGAACTCCCCATCGATTTCCATTCCAACGGCAGGAAACTTCATCATGAAACCAATCCTTTCCAACAAGCGACGATTATCACTGGTTCTGGTCTGGACTAGCGCCCTGATGGTCGGCTGTGCCAGCACTAAAGAGACAGTACTACCGCAGGACGGCCCGACCATGAAGTCCATTTACGATCAGCACATGGTGGATGTTCAGAAGCCAGACCACCGGCGAGTCATCGGTGGTCAGCAGTTACCGCAATCTGGTATCGACCACTATCAGGGCTTTGTGCGAGAGGCTGCTAATGAAATCGACACGGTATTTCCTCGTCTGCCGAATCCTACGCTGGTGATGTATATCTTTCCCCACCTGTCGGGCAGTGAGCGCACCCCGGTACCAGGTTATGTCACCACCTTTCCCTTTTATGAAAAGGTGGAGTACGCCTTGCCGGGAGAAGTGCCGGGGGAAGTGCCTGGTGAATCGTCCGCAACGGCCAATCACTCGACGTTGGATCAGTAGGAACGCTTGATGCCAAAACATAAACCTAACCTTCCCGAGGGTTCGCCCTTAACCACTGCCGCGGTCAAACAACACTATACCCGCCCGCCGTCGTTTACCGATTTGCTGCCCTGGATGGAATACATTCCCGAGAGTAGAGCTTTTCTGTTAGAGGATGGGGTCAGCCTCGGCGCGCTGTTCGAGGTGCAGCCGGTCGGTTGTGAGGCAAGGACGCCAGCCTTTATGACGCAGCTGCGTGACGCCATTCAAACGGCAATCAACGAGGCCATTCCCGAGCGCGACGATGCGCCTTGGGTATTGCAGATCTATGTGCAGGACGAGCCCAGGCTAACCCAATTCAATGAGTCGTTGGCCCGTTATCCGTCGCCGGCGGTTCGTGCTTCGGATTACTCTCAACATTACCAGTCGGTGATGTCGAAGCACCTGCAAGCGATTTCCCGACCGGGTGGGTTGTTTGACGATACCACCGTCACCGGTTCGCGTTGGCAGGGGCAGCAACGGCGGATCCGCGTCGTGCTCTACCGCCGTTTGAAAAACAACGGTAAAGCGCCACCCGCTGTTGAAGTAGAGGAGGCGCTCAATGATGTGGCCACCAAATGGATCGCTTCACTGGCCTCTGCCGGAATCAACGCCCAACGGGCCAATGGTCAGGCGTTTTATCAGTGGTTGCTGAGCTGGTTCAACCCCAATCCACCGCTGGCAGAAGGTAATCCGGAAGCACTGATGCAGTTGGCACCCTACCCGGGTGATGACCACTTACCCTTCGGCTATGACTTTGCCGAGCAGCTGACCCTGTCGATGCCACACTCCGACGAGGCAACCTCGAGCTGGATTTTCGATAAACTGCCGCATACCGTCGTGACCGTACAAAGCTTGCGGCGGGCCCCGGACATCGGGCACTTCACGGCGGAGCGTCAGGCGGGGGATCAGGTGTATTCCCTGTTCGATCGCCTGCCTGAGCACACCATCATGGCGATAACACTCACGCTCAAACCGCAAGACACTACCCGCAATCACATTGCCCAGATCAAGCGCGCAGCGGTGGGTGATTCCGCAGAGGCATCCATCACCCGGGAAGATGCGGAACAAGTGGAGCGGGAAATGGCGCAGGGCAACAAGCTGTATCCCGTGAGCATGGCCTTCTATGTGCGCGGAGATAATCAAAAGGCGCTACGGAACAATTTGAATCGTCTCCACGCGCTGCTTTTGCCCAATGGTCTGCAGCCCATTGCCCAGGAAGCTGACCTGCTGTCGCTCGACAGTTACATCCGTAACCTGCCCATGGCCTACGACGCCGACCTGGACAAATCCCGCCGTCGCTCGCGGCTGATCTTCTCTCGCCACATTGCCAATTTACTGCCGTTCTACGGCCGTTCCCGTGGCACCGGTCATCCTGGCCTGGTGTTTTACAACCGGGGTGCCGAACCGCTGGTTTTCGACCCGTTGCACCGGGATGACCGTAAGAAGAACGCCCACATGCTGATCCTCGGGCCGACGGGCGCTGGCAAGTCGGCACTGTTGGTGTATCTGCTGCAGCAGATGATGGCACGGCATCGGCCACGGTTTTTTATTATCGAGGCCGGGGCTTCGTTTTCGTTGCTGGGGCAGCATTTTGCACACCACGGTCTGTCAGTGAACCAGATCACCCTGAACCCCAATGTCGATGTCAGCCTGCCGCCCTTTGCCGATGCGCTTCGACTGCTGGATCGGCGTCACGCGTTTAATCCACTCGATGTCGATGTATCCACAATGGAGGAGACGTTAGACGAAGATGATGAGATCGAGGAGGAAGGGGGCGGGCGCGATATTCTCGGCGAAATGGAGATTGCTGCACGGATTATGATCACCGGCGGCGATGAGCGCGAAGACGCGCGATTGACCCGGGCCGACCGACTGCTGATCCGCAATGCCATCTTCCTTGCCGCAAAAACGGTGAAAGAGACCCGTCGTACCCAAGTGATTACCCAGGATGTGGTCAACGCCTTCCAGACCATCGCCACCAACAGGGAATTGCCCGAACACCGGCGTAATCGAGCCCTGGAAATGGGGGATGGTATGGCGCTGTTCTGTTCGGGCCTGGCGGGCCACTTCTTCAACCGTCCGGGCCAGTCCTGGCCGGAGGCTGATGTCACCATCCTCGAAATGGGCATGTTGGCCAGAGAGGGCTACGAGGATCAGCTCACCGTTGCCTACCTGTCCATGATGAGCCATATCAACGACCTGGTGGAACGCCATCAACACGATGATCGGCCCACGCTGGTGGTGACTGACGAAGGCCATATCATTACCACCAATCCTTTGCTGGCGCGCTACGTGGTCAAGATCACCAAGATGTGGCGCAAGCTCGGTGCCTGGTTCTGGATCGCCACCCAGAATTTGGAAGACTTTCCGGACGCCAGCCGCAAAATGCTCAATATGATGGAGTGGTGGCTGTGCCTGGTCATGCCGAAAGAGGAGGTGGAGCAGATCGCCCGCTTCAAGGATCTCAATGACGAGCAGCGCAACCTGCTGTTGTCTGCCCGCAAGGAGCCGGGAAAATACGTGGAAGGAGTCGTCCTGGCCGACAAGGTCGAAGCGCTGTTCCGCAACGTGCCGCCAGCCTTATCGCTCGCCCTGGCCATGACCGAAAAGCATGAGAAGGCTGAACGTGCAGCGATTATGCGTGAGAAGAACTGCTCGGAGCTGGAGGCGGTTTACGAGATCGCCAAGCGTATCGAACAGTCTCGTGCGTAGCAGTTTTACTGATATCAGGGGTGTTTCACGACTCCACGGCAGGCCGGATAGGTTGCGCATCCCCAAAATTGATTGCCCGCGTTTTGTCCCTTTCTGGCCGTTCTTAGTACCATCGTAGCGCCACACTTTGGGCACTGTTTTCGACTTTGGGGCGTCGTTGACGCTGTGACTGGAGGCATGACTGCGGGGGCGGCTGGCGGTGAGGGAGTCTTCTTCTGGCGCAGATGATTGACGTGCTGTCGGTTGGTGGTAAACCCCCGCTGTAATCTCAGCTGTTCGATGTGTGCCGTCACGGTCTCCACGTCGGCCTGACTGAGCATCACTTCCCGCCGCGCCTTGATATACCGTATATACCCACCGGCATAAACCACATTGGCCGGTATCTCCGTCTTGAACGTCGAATCACCGACAAACACCACCAGCGAGTGAATCGCGGAAGCGGGAATATCCAGCAAAGCTTCCAGCACTTTGACGTGCTTATAGTTCTGGTGCAGTGGATTTTGAAACTTGTTGGTGTGCTTATAGATCTTCTGCGTCCAGGTTTTCTGGTTGGCCGAGCCGAATATCCAGCCCTTCATATTTTTGGTTTCAATTACGAACACGCAGTAGCGCGACACAATGATGTGGTCGATCTGTGTGGTGCCATCATCGGTTTGTAATGTCACATCCTTGATCAGGTGGTATTCGTCCTTGGGGAGAAACAGTCGTGCGGCCGTGTTCACCAGAAACTCACCGGTAATGCCTTTGAACCAGGGGGATTTGAGAACACCTGCCAGAATAGCGAGAGGTATGAGGTACCACAGCGCGCCGTAGACCTGTTGGATGATGGGGCTGAAATCCATTCCTGTATTTCTTCCGTTATGAGTGTCCCGCCATTATAGGAATGTCGCTTCCGGTCGGCCAGAAACATCAACCCTTCGTGTCTCGATTTTCCGTTTATCCACCACAGTCAATCCTTCAGCATGAATGCTTCGTCAAAGGTATGTGGATCTGGATGGCCGCCAGTGAATAGTGCAAGAGCTCATCTCATTCTTTCGATCGGTCTAACAGGGATGCTCTGTGAGCCGGTTTTGGCTGACGCAGTATCAAGTTCGATCGAGGTATTTACCGATTCAATGAACCCTGTTGTGAATAATGTGGACGGTATAACGGTGTACTACATAGACCGTATTGACCGACTTCAGAAAGAACTCTCCAAAGACTTGCCAGCGAATCCCGAAGCCGCAAAACAGGCTGCCATTCGTCGATTTCAGGGTATGGATAATAAACTCAGCCATGAACTGGAAAACGCCGCTAACGGTTTGGTGCAGGCGATGCAGTACGGCATTGATCGCTACCCGGCTATTGTCTTCGATGGCAATGCGGTGGTTTACGGTATCACCGATGTTCGAGCGGCAACCCAACGGTATCGGCAGTGGCAGGCCGGGGAGGCTCAACCATGATGCGCGCTATCCGCCGCTGTGGATTCATCCTGCTGATGTGGGCGCCCCTCATGAGCCATGCTGGAACCATCTCTACCACGGAAATCGTTTCCCAAACCACGAGTGCCGCACTCAGCTGTATGCGCTGGATGCCAGTGGGGATGTGCTTTTGGCTGCGCTGTTCCATTTACGAATGCGATGTCGAGACCTCAATCAAAGTTGGTCATTACCAGCCGGATGCGGTGGTGAGCAGCTACAACGAACTCGGTAGCAATCCCTGGACAGAGATCCGCAGTATTCTTGGGGCTGCCCAACGTTCCGCCGCGACAGGACTGCTCGGCAGCTTGTTGGCCGTGCCCATCGAGAGCGCCGGGAATCGAACGGAAGGTGGGCAGGGCAACAAGGATCACCGCAATCTGATCTTTCGGGAGACCGATGTCATCGGCCACCCTTTAGGTTCGCTGTCGGGAGTCCTCGCGGGTACCGGCTATTTGTGTGAATCGGAAACCACCTCCTTTTATCCCTATTTCATGTCGAGTTTGGATGCGCTCTCCTGGCGTATGGAAATCCCGGAGATGTTCTATCCAGCGAGTCTGATACCCGGCATGCGGGAAATCGGTAATTGGCCATTCCAAACCTGGGGTGGTGTCTACCCCAGAACAGGCTGGACCACACAGGCAGAGGAGCCCAAGGCCGCAGCAATCAATGCTCAGCGAGCCGGAGATATCGTGACCCGGAACGGTCAGCCGCACATTTACGATCAGATCGAACCGTCTTCCAGCTCCGACCAGCGGATTTGGTCGCCGGGTCCATTGGTTGAAGACGATCCCGCCACCGGTGAGTGGCAGATGTTGTTCCCCAAAGCAGAATCAAGCTGCGCTGTTTTTGGCACCAACGATCTCGCCAGCGCCAATGGTTGGGGTGGTGGCCGCGTGGACGAGGAGGGTGATTACGCCTGGAACCTGTGGAGGCCTTATCAGTGCTGTGAAAAAGAAGGTCAGTTTTTTCTGTTCGACATCAACTGGATCAATTACCCGCCATGATCAAATACAACCCTATTCACTGTCTGGTGATCGCTTTGGCGGTCGCCATTGGCCCCGGCAGCTATGCCGCTCAGGCGCCCACGGAAGATGGGCTGTGGTATTACGAGATCGGTGGCGCCGAACCGGTCTCGGTACCGGCCAATCCTGCCGTGGTCTCCACGACGTTGGGTGGCTCTGCGCAACTGGGACTCGGCTACAGCTGCGGCAAGTTCGATCCGGTGGCGGCGGTCACCAATACCTTGAACGACATCGGTTCCGGTGTTGACAACATGATGAACGCCATGACGGCTGCGGCCACCAGCGCCATAGCGTCGTTACCGGCGCTCATTCTGCAACGAGCCAACCCCGGCCTGTACGATCTCTTCCAGAATGCCCTGATCAAGGCCGAAGAAACCATGCAGCTGGCGACCAAGTCCTGCGAGCAGATGGAGGCGGAGATTGCCCAGGGCAAGAACCCCTACGCCGATCTGATCACCCTATCCAAGGGTAACGACTGGAAGGTGCAAATGGGTATTGGCGGCAATGATGCCGTCACCGCCAAAGGCACGGTGGAATCCTCTAACGGCGATAACGGTGTGCCCTGGATCGGTGGGCAGGCCGGAGGAGCCGGCCAGCCAGTGCTGGAGTTCACCGGCGATATCGTCGAGGCCGGATACAACATCAATATGAATCGCGCCGTGACCGACACCAGTCCGGTACCGGCCGCATCGGCCACCCGTCTGTCGAAAATCTGGGGGTCGCCCGGCGAAGCCCGGGACTGGACCGTGGATGTGGTGGGCGAGAATATCGTCACTACCTGCGATACCTGCCGCAAGGACAGCATTCCCGGTACGGGCCTGCTGCCGAAGCTCTATCAGGAGTCCGCTACCGTCACCACCGAGATCCAGAACCTGGTCAGTGGCGCGACACCACTCACTCTGACTAACCTGGAGCAGATCACCGCACCCGGCGTGGCCATCACCCGCCAGGTGATCGAAGCGATCCGCGAGATGCCGGCCTCAGAGCAGAGCCTGATCATGGGCCGCCTGGTCTCCGAGATCAGCACCGCGCGCACGGTTGAGAAGGCACTGTACGCCCGACGTCTGCTGCTATCGGGGCGACAGGTGCCCGAAGTCTATGCCACTGAAGTCGCCCGCGAACATGCGGACAACTCCATCGCCGAGCTCGATAAAGAAATCGAAAACCTGCTGTTTGAAACCCGTGTACGCAAGGAAGTGGTCTCCGACACCGTTGCCACATTACTGGAGCGAGCGGCTGCCAAACGGCAGAGTTCACTTACCGTGCCAGAAGTGCAGACCCTGGATCCCAATCCGTTGCGAGGTGGGCGTGTTCAATAACATCCGATCAAGGCGAAAAAGCTTTCTGCTATTCACCACCATGGCCGTGTTGCTGACAGCGCTGGTGGGGTATCTCCTGATGCATCGATTACAAACGAATTCCGTGCAATCCGTCCAACAAAGCATCGACGCCTGGCGGACGACGTTGACAGCAATACGCTGGGCAGTGATCGCCGTCGTTGCCCTTGGCTGGAAACATCTGGTTGCCTGGCTGGCTGA
This sequence comes from Porticoccus litoralis, assembly GCF_030676955.1. Lineage (NCBI taxonomy): Bacteria > Pseudomonadati > Pseudomonadota > Gammaproteobacteria > Cellvibrionales > Porticoccaceae > Porticoccus > Porticoccus litoralis. The sequence goes on from NZ_JAUUUU010000002.1 coordinate 331,321, forward strand.
TGCGACAATCCTGAGCCGGGCCAAAGCAACCAGACTAACAGGAGTACACTGGCGCGCCGTCACCTGGTTGGTTTTGCTCGAATTGGTGTTAGGGCAGGGTGTATTGGTCAATGCCATTGGCTTGATGGTTAGAGCTTGATCGTTGGAGCAGGGCAATGAGTGTCGATAGCTATCTGGAGCTCTTTACTTCCCTTTTTGGCTGGACCTTCTACGGCATTCTGTGGGACGTGCTGGTCAGTACCGGTATCGTCTATCTCCCGTTTCTGGGCATCCTGATCGACAACTGGCGCGAACCGGCGCAGGGCGGTGAGGTTGGCCATGCCAGCGGCCTCTCTCTGCGGCGAATGGAGATCGAGCTGTTCATTGCGCTGTTGGTAGTCGTGCTGGCCGGGCAACCCGCTGCCCTCACGCCACTCAATGCCGGTACCTTGTCCTACTCGCCGCCGCCAACCTTGCTGAATTCAACGCCAACAACCGCGACTGTCGCGGCCCCACAGAGCACCTATGGCACGACCGGCTTCACGGGTTCTGCCGCAACCGTCAATGTTCCCGTCTGGTGGTACGGCGTGATCGCCCTCAGCTCCGGCCTGAATCATGCCATTGTCGAAGGCCTGCCAACCGTGGCAGATATGCGCACCTTCGAGCAACAAGCACACCTGGCCACCATTGCCGATCCGCGACTCCGGCAGGAGGTGAGTGATTTCTTCAGCCAGTGCTATATTCCGGCCCGTTCCAAATACCAGACTGAACGACCAAACACAGCGGCCATCAATGGCATTATCACCACCTATGGCGCCGATGACCCCGACTGGATGGGCTCACACGTCTATCGGGATACCGCCGGCTATTACGATACTCTGCGCCCGGCCAACCAAATCACCGATTGGGCTTACAACGCGGCCAGGGATACGGAATACGATCCGACGACTCCGCCAGCCTGGGGCAAACCCTACTGCAAACAGTGGTGGGAAGATGGGGCCATCGGCTTGCGGGAGAAACTGATCAATGAGGCAGATGCCACATCGGCCGGCTTCTCCGGTCTGGTGGTCGCTATCGCGCCGGCACTGGCCAGCGAGCAGCAAAACGACGCCGTCGCCAAAACGGTTCTCACCAATGCGCCCCCCTCCTGGTCGAGCAATGAACTGATCGCCAATAATGCATCTGGGGCAGGATTGGTCAACACCGCTGGATCCATCGTCAAAGGCGGCCTGGCGACCGGTGGTGTAGTCACCGCATCGGCCCTGTTTTCCGTCACCATGACCGCCGTGTTGCAGTCATTGCCCATGGTCCAGGCCATTATGCTGCTGGGCATCTATGCCCTGCTGCCACTGGTGGTGGTTTTGTCCCGCTACTCCATTGCCATGATGGTGGTCGGTGGCATGGCCATCTTCACCATCAAGTTCTGGACAGTGCTCTGGTATCTGGCCATGTGGGTGGATCAGAACCTGATTCTGTCCATGTACCCTGACGTCAATGTCTTCCTGCAGATCTTCGCCAACCCTGGCGAACATGACGCCAAGCGCATGCTGTTGAATATGATCACAACCAGTCTCTATCTGGGATTGCCGCTGCTGTGGAGTGGGATGATGGCGTGGGCGGGGGTGAATATAGGGCGCTCTATCACTGCAGCTACTTCCCCGCTCGCAAGGCCTGCTGATGATGCAGGAAGGCAGGGCGGCAGTTTGGGTAAAATGGCCGTCTCAAAAGGGATGAAGAAGAAATAGGGAGCTGTTACAAGTCCTCCTCATACCAGCCATCTGGATCAGCTCCAGAGTCCATACGTCCAGTACGAAAATTGTGCTCCCCAAATCGGTCTGAGCCATCTCCTAAGGGACGGTCTTCGCTTTCGTCGTCATCGGCGCTGAATAGAATGCCCACAGCGGTTACGAGCAAAGCAGCACTGGCTCTGAGGATATTGGCAATGCGGTTGACAGTATTCATCGGCAGACTCCACCTGCGGGTTACTCCAGCTCAGATTTAAGTATAGCGCCGTTGGACAAAAAAACTTAGCTCAGCCACTCAATCCTGACGGGGTGGGCCTCAAGTCAATATTTGCAGTTCTGGCGCTTAATGGAAGTATCCGTTGATTGATCTATGTCAATCATCAAGGGCGTTATGTTTGAACTTTCGAGAGAATAAGGTATCTTTCCTAATGTTAATATAACCATTTGCAGATTATGTGGCTTAGCAGATTCAGATTTTACATGGCGATCTTCGCGTTACTGGCTTTTACCAGCCAGTCGTTCGCTGTTGCGAAATTGCCCTGCCACAAGATGAGTCACGAACCTGATGTTCCAGTAATGACGGGGGCAATGGATCATGGAAGCCATACCAAGGCAAACAATATCCAGATCAATAATGCCCTTACGGCTGATGCCGCTGATTGTTGCAGCCAGGATCACTGCTCTCAGTTGGATTGCATCTCTGCAAGCGTTGCGGTGGTGAGTACACTGTCGCCGTTTTCCGTTCAGTTTTCTCAAACCCTCAATACAGCGTATTCGGTTTCCTTCCTCTCCCAGGCAGCTTCCTCGCTGTTTCGCCCCCCCATTTCCCGCTGAAGTAGGGTTGGTACGCCTGAAATTCAGGCGTCTGACGACTCGATAAGCGGGAGATAAAAACTCCCATAACGTATGTTTAAAACGCGCCATCGCTACGAGCGCGTTCACTGCAACTCTTGATTGGGAGTCATCATGAAGCCGTTACATACCTATCTGCGCTTTCCGGCGCTGATTGTATTCCTGTTATTTCTTACCGCTTGTTCAGAAAGCGAAAATCACGCAACTAAAAGCGCAACGATTGCCACGTTGGATGTTTATAAAAGCCGCACCTGTCAATGCTGCCAGCAATGGGTTCACCATATGGAAGATGTTGGTTTTGACACAAAAACCCACCACCCGTCGGACTTGAATCGCATTAAAAATGACTATGGCATAGCACCTGAGTTCCAGTCCTGCCATACAGCAGTGACGAGTAACGGTTATGTGTTCGAAGGCCATATCCCTGCGCGCTTTGTTCAGCAGTTTCTGGAAAACCCTCCTGATGACGCCATCGGCCTTAGTGTGCCCGGCATGCCGGCAGGCAGCCCGGGTATGGAGATGGGTGACAGGTTTACGCCTTACAAGGTATGGCTGCTTAAAAAAGACGGTTCGGCTGACGTGTTTGCATCTGTGAATAGTCGCGATCAGCAATAGGACATATAACGATGAACATTCAATGGGTATTTTTATTGTTTTTGCTGGTGGGGCTTCCTGTATTTGCGCAGAGCCCGGCTAATACGTTGAGTCTGGATGAGGCCATCGCCCATGCCATTGCCACGGATCCCTGGCTGAACGGTAGCCGGCATCGCGAAGACGCTTTGACCAGCGAATCAATTTCAGCATCGACGCTGCCAGACCCCAAGGTCAGCCTGATGGCGGCTAACTTTCCTACCGATAGCTTCGATATCAACCAGGAGCCTATGACGCAGCTCACTGTAGGTGTTAGTCAGATGTTTCCTCGCGGCGATAGTCTGGCGCTGTCCAGCCGTCAGAAACAGGAGTTGGCGGAACAGGAGCCATTGCTCAGGCAGAATCGCCAGGCCAAGGTAGCGGCTACTGTCTCGCAGCTGTGGCTGGAAGCATTCAGGGCCCAGGAGAGCATTCGATTGATTGAGCGGGATCGCTCGCTGTTTGAACATTTGGTAGATGCAACCAAAGCGAGCTATTCGTCGGCACTGGGACGTGCCCGCCAGCAGGATATTATCCGGGCCCAATTGGAGCTTACTCGGTTGGACGATCGTTTGACGGTGCTGCGGCAACAGTCGGAGTCAGCCCAACAGCGTTTATCCGAGTGGGTCGGCGGTCGCGCCCGTCTGCCGTTAGCGCAGCTTGTGCCCAGTCAGTACGGTGATGAGCCGACGTCGGTGGGAGGTCAGCCGGATAGTGATCGTTGGCTCTATGAACAGGTCAATCGGCACCCACTCTTGCTGGCACTTGATCAGCGTATTGATGCAATGGAGACCGGGGTCGAATTAGCGCGCCAGAAATATAAACCTGAGTGGGGTCTTTCCGCCCAATACGGCTATAGGGACGATGATCCCATGGGTCGCGACCGCGCTGATTTGTTCTCTGTCGGTGTGACCTTTGATCTGCCGCTTTTCACCGGCAAGCGACAGGATAAAGACGTCAGTGCGGCCACTTCTCGGGCCGAGGCCTTGAAAACTGACAAGTTACTGATGGCGCGAAAGCTGATGGCGAACCTGGATACGGCCTTGGTTCAGCTACAGCGTCTGAATGATCGTCGCGCGCTCTACGCCGAGCAGTTATTGCCGCAAATGTCAGAGCAGGCCGAAGCTGCCCTGGCCGCCTACAACAACGACGACGGCGACTTTGCCGAAGCGGTGCGCGCCCGCATTGCTGAGTTAAATGCCAAGATCGACTTTTTAACGATCAGGATTGATCGGCTGAAGATGATTGCCGAGTTGAATTACCTCTTGTCCAAAAATGGTTCAGAACCGTTTCCCGCCACCAGCAGTAACCACGCGGAAGGATTAACCCCATGAAGATTCAATTGAATAAATCTTTTTTCATTACAGTTGCCTTGTTGATTGCGACAGCGACCCTTGCTCACTATTCGGCCCTATGGCGTATGAAAGGGACCACGGGCGATGATGACGTTGCAACCGAGAAAAAACCACTCTACTGGGTCGCGCCGATGGATCCCAATTATAAGCGCGATAATCCGGGTAAATCCCCTATGGGGATGGATCTGATACCAGTGTATGAAGACGCGGGCGGCGATCAGGAGATTGGCACAGTCACCATCTCTCCCGATGTGGTCAACAACCTCGGCGTACGTACAGCGCCTGCCACTCGGGGGCAGCTGGACGTCTCTGTCAATACCGTGGGCTATGTGCAATATGATGAAGACCGTCTAGTTCACATTCATCCACGGGTGGAGGGTTGGATTGAAAAACTCCATGTCAAAGCCGCCGGAGATCCGGTCACTCAGGGCGAGCCGCTCTATGCCTTATATTCGCCTACCCTGGTCAATGCTCAGGAAGAACTGTTGCTGGCATTAAAGCGAAAAAACCCAACACTAATCACTGCTGCAATGGAGCGGCTGTCGGCTTTACAGGTGCCGGAATCGGAAATCCACCGACTGAAAAAATCTGGCAAGGTCAGTCAGACCATCACAATCGCGGCCCTGCAATCCGGCGTATTGGACAATCTTATGGTCCGTGAAGGCATGTTTGTGAAACCCGGTATGGAAATGATGGCCATCGGGCAGCTGGAACATATCTGGGTCATAGGAGAAGTGTTCGAGCGTCAGGTCATGAGCGTACGGGAGGGTGATGCAGTGAGCATGTACCTCGATTATCTGCCAGGACGCACGTGGTCTGGCACGGTTGACTATATCTACCCGTCACTGAATACCCAGACTAGAACAGCTCGGGTGCGCGTACGATTCGACAACCCAGACGGCTACCTGCGACCGGGTATGTTTGCGCAAATGACGATAGCGACACAACCCGCTCGGGAGGCGTTGCTCATTCCCCGTGAAGCACTGATTCGCACGGGTAGTCAATCGCGGGTCGTGTTGGCTAAAGGTGACGGGCGCTTTAAATCCATCGCCGTCGAGGTGGGGCGGATTGGCGAGAACCGGGTGGAGATTCTGTCGGGGCTCAACGATGGCGACCAGCTTGTGACTTCCGCGCAATTTTTGATTGATTCCGAATCCAGCAAGACCTCGGATTTTCGTCGCATGAACCACAGCCCGGATGACGATACCCAGCCTGGAACACCGGCATCGGTATCAGTCGGCGCCCGTATTGAAGGCGTCATAGTCGAACACCGAATGCTCAAGCTGGCCCACGACCCCATCGATGCCTGGCAATGGCCGGCCATGACGATGGATTTTACTGTGGACCCCGCGGTGGATCTGGGTGGGCTGAAACCCGGCATGAAGTTGCATGTGGAGATTCAGCGGAACGGGGACAAGCACTACGTGATCAGCCAGATCCATCGACTGGATCAGGTGTCCGAAGATGCGCCCAGGGAGGGGGACGGGCAATCCATGGACAACAGCCAGCATCAGGGTATGAGCCATGATGCGATGGATATGGAGCAAGGCCAGCGCAAAGGGGAGGACAAGCCATGATTGAAGGTATTATCCGCTGGTCTGTCCAAAACCGCTTTTTTGTGCTGCTGGCCACCCTGATTCTGGTAGGGGTCGGAGGTTGGTCCCTGAAAAACACGCCGGTAGATGCCATTCCCGATTTGTCGGACGTGCAGGTGATTATCAAAACCAGTTATCCGGGGCAGGCGCCGCAGGTGGTGGAAGATCAGGTCACCTATCCGCTGACTACTGCCATGTTGTCAGTACCGGGTGCGGTCACCGTACGCGGCTACTCGTTTTTTGGCGACTCCTATGTCTATGTCATTTTTGATGAAGATACCGATGCTTACTGGGCCCGCTCGCGGGTATTGGAATACCTGTCGCAGGTGGCGCCGACGCTGCCACCCAGTGCCAGACCACAATTGGGACCGGATGCGACTGGCGTGGGATGGGTTTATCTCTACGCGTTGGTAGATAGAACTGGTCAGCACGACATCAGTCAGTTGCGCAGCCTGCAGGATTGGTTTTTGAAATACGAACTGCAAACGGTGCCGGGGGTGTCAGAAGTCTCTGCGCTTGGCGGTATGGTCAAACAGTATCAGGTCAAAGTAAATCCGGACAAGCTTCGTGCTTTTAATATTCCTCTCTCTCATATCCAGATGGCCATCCAACGTGGTAATCAGGAAGTTGGTGCTTCTGTTGTGGAGATGAGTGAAGCGGAATATATGGTGCGTGCCAGTGGCTATATCCAGGGTATTGACGATCTGAGAACCATTCCTCTGGGTTTGGATATGAATGGCACACCGCTGTTATTAAAGGATGTGGCCGATATTGAACTGGGTCCGCAAATGCGCCGTGGTATTGCTGAACTTAATGGTGAGGGAGAAGTGGTAGGTGGGATTGTCGTCATGCGCTTTGGCGAGAATGCCCAGAAAACCATTGATGGCGTCAAAGCAAAGTTGGAAAAACTCAAGGTGGGTTTGCCGGAAGGCGTAGAAATTGTCACGGTTTACGACCGATCTCGATTGATCTCTAGCGCCATTGACAGTTTATGGAAAAGTCTGGTTGAAGAGCTTGCTATCGTCGCGTTGATCTGTGTCATTTTCTTATTTCATGTCAGGTCATCACTGGTGGCAGTCGTTAGCCTGCCGCTGGGAATCCTGACGGCCTTTATTGTGATGTACTGGCAAGGCATTAATGCAAACATTATGTCCCTTGGAGGAATCGCGATTGCCATCGGTGCCATGATAGATGGTGCGATTGTGATGATTGAAAATATGCATAAGCATATGGAACGTACGCCGTTGACGCCAGAGAACCGTTGGAAAGTGGTGGCAGAGTCTGCCAGCGAAGTCGGCCCGGCATTGTTTTTCAGTCTGCTGATTATCACCGTCAGCTTTGTGCCGGTATTTACCCTGGAGGCTCAGGAAGGCCGAATGTTTAGTCCCCTAGCCTTCACTAAAACCTATGCCATGGCCGCCAGCGCCGCGTTGGCAGTGACAGTGGTGCCGGTGTTGATGGGGTATTTTATCAGGGGCAAGGTGGTCGCCGAGAGAAAAAACCCCATCAACAGGTTGCTGATTGCAGGCTATATGCCGCTGCTCAAGGGTGTTTTGCGCTTTCCAAAAATCACACTCGCCATGGCTGGCGTTGTGTTTCTTGTTGGGATCTGGCCGCTTAACAAGATTGGCAGCGAATTCATACCCGATCTGGATGAAGGCGACCTGATGTACATGCCCACTACCTATCCGGGCCTGTCCATCGGCAAGGCGCGGGAAATCCTGCAACAGACTGACAAGCTGATTGCCACAGTTCCGGAAGTAGAAACCGTATTTGGCAAAATTGGACGGGCTGAAACTGCTACAGATCCGGCGCCGCTAACCATGACTGAAACCTTTATTCAGTTGAAACCCAGAGAGGCGTGGCGCGATGGCATGACCACCGACAAACTCAAGAAGGAGCTTGATGCGCTGGTGAAGTTTCCCGGCTTGACCAATGCCTGGGTGATGCCCATCAAAACCCGCATCGACATGCTGGCTACCGGTATAAAAACCCCGGTGGGTATTAAGGTGGCTGGCCCCGACCTCAAGGAGATCGAAAAAATCGGCAAGCGTTTGGAGCAGGTGCTCAAAGATGTACCTGGCACAGCCTCAGTATATTCCGAGCGAGTAGCGGGTGGCCGTTATATCAAGGTGGATATTCAGCGAGAAAAAGCCGCACGCTATGGCCTCAATATCGCCGATGTGCAGCAAGTGGTTGCCACCGCTATAGGCGGTATGAACGTAGCGCAGACTATCGAAGGGCTGGAACGTTACCCCGTCAACCTGCGTTACCCACAAGATTATCGCAACTCTCCCGAGCAGTTAGCTCTGCTGCCTATTGTCACGACCAGTGGTCAGCGCATTGCATTGGGGGATGTTGCTCGTGTTTATGTTGAAGACGGGCCGCCTGCCATCAAGAGTGAAAACGCCCGTCTTAATGGTTGGACCTTTGTCGATATCGACGGAGTGGATGTCGGCAGTTATGTGGAAGACGCTATGAAAGTGGTGGCCGATCAGGTCGAACTACCAACAAGCTACTCCCTGAATTGGTCGGGACAGTATGAATACATGTTGCGGGCCAAAGAGAAGCTCTCCTACGTGGTGCCTCTGACTCTGGCAATTATCATCGTGCTGCTCTATTTAAATTTCCGCAGTGTTGCCGAGGTCGCCATCATTATGGGCACCTTACCACTGGCAATGATTGGGTCCATCTGGTTGATGTATTTGCTTGGTTACAACTTTTCCGTTGCTGTGGGTGTGGGTTTTATCGCGTTGGCGGGCGTGGCGGTAGAAATTGGCGTCATTATGCTGGTCTATCTCAACCAGGCACATACGCTTTTCTTGCTTCAGTGTGAGGAGCGGGGCATCACACCGAGTATGAAAGGATTACGGGAAGCTGTTCTTCACGGTGCAGGCTTACGTGTTAGACCGGTGATGATGACGACAGTCTCTACTATTGTCGGCTTACTGCCGATCATGTTCAGTACCGGTACAGGGGCGGAAGTGGTCAGCAGAATTGCTGCACCTATGGTGGGGGGCATGCTCAGTGCTTTGGTATTGACATTGTTGGTATTGCCGGCGGTTTATTTGCTTTGGAAGCAGAGCAAGGGTAATGACGGAACTTAATCAATGAACCTGGCGTACCCGATTATAAAGTTCGGGTGCGCCGTTCTGAATTCTAACCCTATATTCTTGGCCTCTCCGTTGGTTCTGGTTGTGGAACCGATGAGAAACACATCGGTGTCAAACATTTGATTCAGATCAAGAACTGGCAATATCAGATCTGCTAGATTAAAACGGTCAATAAAGGGGGGGGCGATATGGTTCATTATCTGGGTATTGTGCTGGTCATTTGGGGGTTGCTTGCGCAACCACTGATGGCTGCATTACCCGGAGATATACAGGTTCACTCTCCAGTATCAGCAAGTGCGCCCAATATTGGCGCGATCGCCTCAGTATCGGATCTGGACCATACGCTCCCAGTCCCAGCGGCCACTTCCAATCCTCTCAACCCGAATGAGTATGGTAAACAGGCGGCAGGGCATAGCCTCACTGCTTCGACAATGCCCTGTCACCAAATTGCCGACAGTAGTGATTTGTCCAAACCCTGCGGTAAGTGCTTAACCGGTCATTGTGACTCAGGCTGTCTATCGGCCAGTCATTGTGCGCCAACCTGTTCAGCCTCGGGGACAGTTGGGGCTGTCGGTTCATTTTATAAAAATACTATGAATCATGCCGCCTGCGATGTGTTCAATACCCCGCCGGAACCACTGTTGGCGCGGCTCCCCTCACGTATTTTTCATCCTCCCAAAACGGCCTGATCAGGCCGGTAATCCCGCTGGTATAACAACTGCGATACCTGTTTCGTGAATGGTTCCGCCTTTGCGGATCCTGGTTCCTGAACCTTTGAAATCCCTGCTGGCGGTTCTCCCGCTTTGTGCTGGGAGCAACGCATGTTCCGACTAGCCAGGGTAAACAGGATTACACATCCATTACAGCAATGTAATACACGGGTCATCTTAAGGTCAGAAACGCCGCTCTACTATGACAATGGATAAGTCCAGGTGCAGCTTGGGAGTTGTGTACGGGTCGATTCAATGCAGAAACGCCGCGACAGGATATCTGGCCAATATTAACGGTTGACGGCGTACAGGCTACAGATCGAGGTGCGTGTAATAGTGAGTACGAGAGGCCTGATACCTGTTAATGAAAATTGCTTGACCTGTGTCTTGGACACAGGTGTAAGGTGACAAAAAGCCGGACAAATTCTTTGGATTTTCTCTCGGGTTTAGAACTGATGATTGACTCATATCAAGGCAAGGAACAGATCTTCGGGGTTAATCTGAATCCTGCGATAGTCAGACTGAGCTGCGAGGAGGGCTGTGTGAAAGTTATCGAAATGGCCAGGCGTTTAGGGGTTACGGCCGATACCGTGCGGTTTTATACCCGGATCAAGATTCTGAAACCGGGTAAGAACAAAGCCAATGGATATCGGGAATACAGCGAAAAGGATTACAACCGCTTGCGATTCGTGCTGAGTGCACGGCAACTGGGCTTTTCCGTTGAGGATATTCAGGAAATTTTGAACCACGCGGATAAGAAGAAATCGCCTTGCCCGACGGTGCGCCGCCTGATTGATCAGCGCCTGCATGAAACCGAGCGACAGCTTAGGGAAACGTTGAAATTGCGGGATCGCATGCAACAGGCTGTGTTGGAGTGGAGTCAAAAGCCGGATAAGGCGCCAACGGGCCATATGCTTTGCCATCTGATCGAAGAATTCACTGCGGAGGAAAGGTTATGAATACACACAAAACGCCAAGTGCGAATCTACACCGAGGTGGTTGTTGCTGCGCCGGCAAATCATCCGTTTCTGCTGAAGCCCGTGATATCCGCAGCGTTAGCGATACGTCTCTTCCTCTTCATCGTTTACAGGTTCAGGGTGCCAGCTGCGGTGGTTGCGTGAAAAGTATCGAGCAGACGTTGAAATCCGTTGCAGGGGTTAGCGAAGTGTCGATGAACCTGGTAACGGGCATCGCTTCAGTCATTGGTGTGGTTGAACCAAAAAACCTTACCGATGCGTTGGATCGTGTGGGTTTTCCCGCAACGCTCATTCGCTAGTTGCTGTCAAGTAAACCAGGAGTATGGATATGAGTTCAACAAACACGGAATCTGGCAATCCATCCTGTCATGAAGGTACGGAAACTGGCCAGCATCACCACCATCATGTTCATGGCGGCAGCGCAGTAAGCCAGGAATTGATGATCGAAGGCGCTGGTTGTGCCAGCTGTGTGGGAAAAATCGAATCCGCCCTAAAAGCGATACCGGGTGTGGAAAACGCGGAAATGAATTTCGCTCAGCGAACCGTCAGCGTGTTGGGCTCGGCGCCTGCCGAGCAATTGATAAAAGCCGTTGAGGGCGCTGGTTATAACGCCAAAATCAGCCTTGCTGACAATGAAGACGATGCATTGGCGGAAAAAGAAAAAGCTGATTGGGCTTACTACAAACGACTGATGCGGGAAATGACCATCGCCCTCAGCCTGGGCGTGCCGCTGATGATTTACAGCATCGTAGTCGGCGAAATGACGGTAACAAGCACTGGTGAGCGCATTGCCTGGTTGGCTGTTGGATTACTGACGCTTGGGGTGATGGTGTTCTCCGGCAAACACTTTTATGTCGGTGCCTGGCAATCCTTTAAAAATCACTCGGCCAATATGGATACCTTGATTGCTTTAGGCACAGGTACGGCGTGGGTGTATTCGATGGTGGTGGTGTTTGTTCCTCACTTGGTGCCGGAAATGGCGCGCCATGTTTATTTCGAGGCGACCGCGATGATTATTGGTTTAATCGATCTCGGTCTTGCCCTGGAATTGAAAGCCCGCGGTCGTACCTCTGAGGCTATTAAGCGCCTGATTGGATTGCAGGCGAAAACGGCGCGGGTTATTCGCGATGACAAAGAACTGGATATCGCTATCGAACAGGTTCTACTGAACGATGTGGTCCGCGTGCGCCCAGGTGAAAAAATTCCCGTCGATGGTGAAGTGGTTGAAGGGCATACGGCGATTGACGAATCCATGCTCACCGGCGAGCCGATGCCGGTTGAAAAAGCCACTGGGAATACCGTAGCGGCGGGCACCATCAATAAATCCGGCTCAATTCTGTTTAAAGCTACCCGCGTTGGTAAAGACACGGCGCTGGCGCAAATCATCAATATGGTCAAGCGCGCACAAAACTCCAAGCCGCCGATTGGTCGTTTGGCTGATGTCATCTCGGCGTATTTTGTACCGGTGGTGATGATTATTGCTGTGGTGAGTGCCTTGACCTGGCTTAATTTTGGACCGGAACCGGCGGTGGCATTTGCCATAGTATCGGCCACGACTGTATTGATTATCGCCTGTCCCTGTGCGCTGGGGCTGGCCACGCCGATGTCGGTGATGGTGGGTGTGGGTAAGGCCGCAGAGGCGGGCGTGCTGATTCGCAACGGTGAAGCCCTGCAAACCGCGTCGAAGATAACGGCGATGATTCTGGATAAAACCGGCACCATTACCTTGGGTGCACCGAAGGTCACCGATGTACTGGTGGCGGGTGAGTATGATGAGCAGGCGGTGTTGCGATTGGCAGCAACGCTTGAATCCGGCTCTGAGCATCCGTTGGCCATGGCTATTGTTGAAAGTGCTCAGGAAAGGGGGATCGAAACCGGCAAAGTCTCCAACTTTAACGCCATTGCTGGCCACGGCGTGCAGGCGGAAGTAGACGGTAAAACGCTGTTGTTTGGCAATGAAAAACTCATGCGCGAGCGCACCATTGAGCTCGGTGATTTTGTTGAAATGGCCCAGGCGCTGGCCGCCGAGGCTAAAACGCCGATGTATTTCGCCGTTGATAATAAGCTCGCAGCGATTATCGCAGTAGCCGATCCGATTAAGGAAGACTCCATCGCTGCCATCAAGCGCCTGCAGCATAACGGCATCCGGGTGGTGATGCTCACCGGCGATAACCGTGCCACGGCCAAAGCGGTAGCGAAAAAAGCCGGTATCAAGGAATTTTTCGCCGAAGTGCTGCCGGAAGAAAAATCCAAAAAGGTGCAGGAACTGCAGATGGAAGGCGAAGTGGTGGGCATGACCGGGGACGGCATTAACGATGCGCCGGCCCTGGCTATCGCCAATGTCGGTTTTGCTATCGGCACCGGTACGGATGTGGCCATTGAGAGTGCCGACATAACACTGATGCGGGGTTCGTTACATGGCCTGGCGGATGCCATTGCCGTCAGCAAGGCTACGTTGCGCAATATCAAACAAAATTTATTTGGCGCCTTTATTTACAACGTGGCCGGTGTACCGTTTGCGGCTGGCGTGTTGTATCCATTTTTCGGTTTGCTGTTAAGTCCGGTGATTGCCGGTGCGGCGATGGCGTTTTCATCGCTGACAGTTGTAACCAATGCTAATAGGCTGCGCTTCTTTAAAGCGCAGGAGCACTAATGAGAATGTCGGGATGAGGGCGTTGCGATGATGATTATTAATATTGCGGGTTTAGCGCTGATTGCACTGATTGTGTGGTGGTTCTGGCTCTACAAGCCGAAAGAAGCCGAGCTGGGTGAAAACGATCTGGTGATAACTGTGGAAAACGGTACCTATTCGCCTTCGCGCATTAAGGTGCCAGCTGGAGCACCATTTGAAATTAAATTTATGCGCAAAGATCAATCACCCTGTTCTGAGACTTTATTGATCCCCGAACTGCAAATCAGCGACACTTTGCCGTTGAATAAACTGAAGACCATTCAGCTGCCAGCAATGTCATCCGGCGAGTATGCGTTTCATTGTCAGATGCAGATGTACCGTGGACAAATCACGGTGAAATAAGCAGGAGGCCCAATGAACATCAACAAAGTCATGGCCATTTTTGACGAGTTTCGCCTGAAAAACGTGGAAGAAACTTTGATTCGACATGGGGTGAAGGGGTTTACCTTGCATCCAGTTCGTGGGCGTGGTCATTACTTTGACAGTTTTAACGAAAACCATTTGATCAAGCATATTCAAATGGAAGTTTACGCCAAGGCGGAGCAGGCCAAGGAAATCGCACGGTTGATTGTGGATGCGGCGCATGCCAATGCCGATAGCGAAGGGCTGGTCTGCATTGTGCCGGTTAACGATCTGCTATGGATACACGATAAACGCGGCGCAATAGACAACGATTTTCAATTACACAGGTGAGGTGTGACATGGCGACTCAAAAAACATCATTCTGGTTAACACCCAAAGGACTGGCGGCACTGGGACTTATCGGCGCGGTCACCTATTTTCTGCTCGTCGAGCACCGGCAACACGTCTGGCAGTTTCTGCCGTTCCTGATTTTCCTTGCCTGCCCCTTTATGCATCTGTTTATGCACGGCGGACACGGTGGTCATGGTAGCCATGATCAGCATGAGGGCGAGTCCGATCAGGATGCCTATCAGCGGGGGCTGGAGGAAGGCCGTCGGGAAAACGAACACCGTCATCACCATTAATCCAACAATATTACAGGAGAAGAAGCATGCACGGTGAATCCGCTTACGGCCTCTGGACGCTGGTGATACTTAATTCGGCGATATTTATTTTCTTTGCCTTCAGCTTTACCAAGCCGCAAACCAAAACTGACTGGCGAAGCTTTGGCGCTTTCTCGGCGTTTATTATTGCCCTATTTACCGAGATGTATGGCTTTCCATTAACCATTTATTTTCTCTCCGGCTGGTTGGCGGAAAAATATCCTGGTATTGATTTTCTGTCCCACGAAAACGGCCATCTTCTGCATACCCTTTTCGGTTTTGAAGGCAACCCTCATTTTGATCCGCTGCATATCGCCAGTAATGTCCTGATCATTTTGGGTTTCTTTTTGCTGGCCTCGGCGTGGAGTGTTCTGCACAAGGCGCAGCAGACCCGTTCGCTAGCGACTACCGGCTGGTATGCCCGTTGCCGCCACCCGCAGTACATCGCATTTATCCTGATCATGTTTGGATTTCTGTTGCAGTGGCCGACGATCCTTACCGTGATTATGTTTCCGGTTCTGGTAGTGGTTTACGTGCGACTCGCTAAGCGTGAGGAGCGCATGGCATTGAAGGAATTCGGTGATGACTATCGCCGCTATATGGAAGTCACGCCGGCATGGATTCCGAAATTTAACGTCGATAAAACTGTTTCCAACTGATGAGGGTGCTCCGATGAAAAAACTAATCTCCACTTTGGTAATAGCCGCCGCGATATCTTCGCCCGTCTTTGCGGAAAAAGGGCACGAACATGGCGACAGTAAAGATCAGCCGATGGGCGGAATGATGATGGGCCATGAGCAAATGATGGCTATGCATGAGCACATGCAAAAGATGCACGACATGATGGGAAAAATCAAAGCCGAAACCGATCCGGAAAAACGCCAGCAACTGATGCAGGAACATATGCGAGTGATGCAGGAGGGCATGCGATTAATGGGTGATGGCATGGGAATGGACATGAACAAAGATGAGTCATCAAAAATGGACGACATGGATATGATAAAGCGCATGGACATGATGGAAGAACGAATGGGCATGATGCAGATGATGATGGGGCAAATGATGGATCATGAGTCTGAATCCCAAAAAACACCTGTCCACAAACACAAAAAATAGATGGGTTGCTTACTCAACCTGTCGATTGGAGGAAAAACACTATGAATGAGCATCGATCGGGTATCAATCCAGGTTTTTTAACCAAGCATACCTTGAGCGTGTGCGGGATCAATGAAAACAATACCAAAGCGATTGTTGAGGAAATTGATGAGCTTCCCTGTGTTGACAGCGTTCAGTTCGATGCACGTAGAAAAACCTTAAAAATCGCCTACGACGCTTCTCATCACAATATCGATGAAATGATCGCCATTGTCGAAAAGCATGGTGCGGCAATAAAAGACAGCTGGTGGCCCCGAACCAGGCTGAGTTGGCAACGGCAGACCGATGAGAATATCAGGGATAACGCTAAACATGAGGCGCACTGCTGCAACAAGATGCCGCCTCATTAGATGAAAGAGAAAATGAGCAACAAAGAACATCGATTAGGTGTCTCGGAAATTAATCTGGTGAGGGGCCAATTGACGTTGGAACCTGTCGATATGACTAGCAGTCTGTTGAGAAATGCAGTTTTAAGCATCCTGTATACCTTGCAACGAATGCCCAGGAAGAGGGCTGACCATTATATTAAGGGGGCATGAATGGAGGAAAAAGACGATCGTTCGACACATTATGACGAGGGTAGCCTCTCTCTGTCAGGTACGGTGATGCTCGGGACTGGGGTGATGATCGGCGCAGGAATATTTGCGCTAACCGGGCAGATGGCAGAGATGACTGGTGCATTATTCCCATTGGCATTCCTCGCGGCCGCGATCATCGTTGGTTTCAGTGCTTACTCATACATCAAAATATCCAATGCCTACCCATCAGCAGGGGGGATCGGCATGTATCTGCATAAGGCCTATGGCGACCGGTTGCCCACTGCGTTTAATGCACTACTTATGTATTTTTCGATGGTCATCGCGCAGAGTTTTCTAGCGCGTACGTTCGGTTCTTACACCATGCAATTATTTGGCGGTGACCCTTCAGGGCAAATGACTCCTATACTCGGCGTCTCCCTAATTCTGGCGGCGTTCATTGTGAACCTGTTGGGTAATCGGTTGATTCAAGGGGTTGCAGGGTTTATCGGCCTACTGAAAATTGGTGGAATTCTAATCTTTGGTCTCGTCGGCATCTGGTTAGCTGATAGCCTGGCAGTGGACTTTGACCATGTAAGCGAGACCGGTTCAGCCAGTAATTTCCTCGGCGCCACAGCGCTGGGGATTCTGGCATTCAAAGGCTTTACCACTATTACCAATAGTGGTTCCGAGGTGATCGATCCACACCGCAATGTTGGTCGCGCCATTGTTATTTCGATTGCTGCCTGTGTCGTTATCTATACATTGGTTGGTTTTGCGGTGGCCAGTAACCTCTCACTCAGGGAGATTATTCAAACTCGAGATTATTCCCTGGCTGCGGCCGCTCGACCTGCACTCGGTGAGTACGGCGTGTGGTTCACCGTTGCGATTGCCATGCTGGCGACGGCGGGAGGGATTCTTGCCAGTATTTTTGCGGTCTCCAGAATGCTGGCGATGCTAACGGAAATGAAGTTGGTGCCCCATAGCCATTTCGGTATGCCGGGTAGCATTCAGAAACATACATTGGTGTACACCGTGGTTCTTGGACTTGTGCTCACCGCGTTCTTTGATCTTTCCCGTATAGCAGCACTTGGCATCATATTCTATCTGGTGATGGATATCGCCATTCACTGGGGTGTTCTGCGCTACTTGTTGGACGATGTTAAAGCCAAAAGCTGGGTCCCCGTTACCGCGATTATATTAGATTCGCTTGCACTAAGCGGGTTCGTTTGGGTGAAGTTGAATTCAGATCCATTTGTGTTGGGTGTGGCCGTTGTCACAATGATGCTAATCGCGATCGGAGAGCAACTATTCCTTGGATCTGAAAAACGAAAGCAAGCTGTGTCCCAAAGTCAGGCGCATGAACATCATCATTAAAAATCATGTGGAGGAAGCCTGCCAGGCACAGAACGGGACTCTAGTGGTTAACTTTTGTTGTTTGGAGAATGGTAATGGATCAAGTTAGCACACTTAAAGCGATCTATATGGGCATCGACACCCACCAGGAACTGGTGGTGTGTATGCGCAGCTATCGTGACTTTTTGAGACTCTAATCGATGAGTCAATCCACAACTGAGAAAAAATTATGCAAATTGAAACCTTAAAAGATGTGCTGCACTGGACCCGGGAATTTCACCAACATCTCAGTCAGTGCTTATCCCATTGCGCAGACAAGAATACGGATGAACGGGCCCGACTGACCGATTACATTTAAAACCGGCAGTTACACAGAATTATTTACAGGGTCGGTCCGGATGATTCTTGCTTACCTGTCCGATCACGAAAAAAGTCTCACAAAAGTTGTCAATGGCTTCGAAACCTCGGGCGATGAACATGCGCTGAACACCTGGTGTATGGAATATGTGGCAAAGCATCCTATCGTCCGACATGCACATTGCGACGCGCCTTTTGCCGAGCTTGATGCCGCGCAAATCATGGAGGTGATTGTCGATCAGCATCAGCAGGTGATTGAGCTGTATCGCTATCTCGCCTCAAGGGCGGATATCCCCTCTGCCAAGGAGTTGATGGAATCACTCCGGTCGCTGGAGGAACACGAAATGATGCGTATGGTGCAGTCTGCCAACCGGTTCGGGGATATGTAGAGACACTAATTTATTACAGATACACCACCATAAACGGAGGAATAGTCATGACACTTAATGCGTTCAAATTCGGGATAGCCAGCGCGATTACCGCGGCGATACTGTGGCTGGCTTGCAGCCTGTTGGTGATGTTAATGCCCGCCATGATGTTATCCATGTCTGGGGAAATGGTGCATATGCAACTGAATGAGATGGGTTGGCATTTGACATTCACTGGCGTTGTTGTGGGACTGGTGGCTTGGTCAGTGTCAGCGGGTATCGCCGGGTGGTTGCTGGCGGCTATTTACAACCGCTTGCAGTAAGCCGATGGATTATGAGGTGCCATATCAGTGACCATGCCCTTCCGAGTCTTGCCCGCGCGCGGTAAGTATCTGGTATTGATCGGAAGATAATTCCGGCAATCGCTGCAGGAACGCTACCATGTTCCAGATACGTTCGTCGTCATGCCCCGGTCCCCAGGCTGGCATGCCCGAGGCCTTGATGCCGTGTTTAATAATCCAGAATTGTCGCTTAATGGCTTCGTCGTCATTATCGGTGTTACCCGCATGGTCGTGTCCATGTTCATCACCCGTTAGGGTTAAATTGGGTGGTGCGGGGTACAGCCCCAGGGTGAAATCACTTTCGGTCCTGCCCGGCTTCAGATGGCACCCTGCACACATATCATCGTAGTCGGCACCACCCGCCAGTAACCGCTCCGGAGCGTTTAGGTCGCTAGGAACCTTAATGCCACTGGCGGCGCGTGCGACGGAACGTTCACGCAAGGTTTCCAGCAGCCAGTAGGTCAGCCGATTGTGGGGAACGTCGGCGCCTATTGGATAGAGCCCGGAATACAAAAACGCCAGACCGCCAATGATCGATATCGCTGCTGCGATAAGCAGACATTTACCACAGGTTAGAAATTTGAAAGCGGCCATGACATCTCCATCCGGTTTGAATCTTAGCAATATCGCTCGAAATGATAGACCGTGGGTCGTCAGTGTTTGTGTTCAATCGATTCATCATTCGCGGTGTGTTCTTTCTGTCCGCCGTCTTCTTGGTTTGCGTTTTCTGAAGCTTGATTATCTTGGTGCATGTCTTTCATACACTGCTGCATCATGGCCTGCATCACCGGATCATTCATGTCCATCTTGCTGTGATCCATATTTTTCATGGCGGTGCAATCCGGTTTTTCAGCGTCTTTCATATGTTCTTTAGGTTCATGGGCCTGTGCTGAGAAAGCGATGCCCAGTGTGGAGAACACGATGATAGTGGCTAGTGTTTTCATATTCATAAAGGTGTTCCTCATAGGTGTTTAAAAAGTTTCTATATCAACTTGGTGATTGTTAAAACCAGAATCGCAGTCCCGCGACGAATTGGGTGCCTGACGTATCTTGGCCTGCCGCGCGGCGGTAATCGGCTGTGTCGCCATAGGTGTCTGTCCATTCCACACCGATGTAGGGAGAAAATTGACGGCTGAATTCGTAACGCAGGCGCAAGCCCAAGGCGAGATCCGAGAGGCCCGACCCCAATCTATTATCAAGATCATCCTTGCCATACAGATTCAGTTCCGCGCGGGGCTGTAAAATGAGCCGCTGTGTCAGCAGCAACTCGTACTCGGCCTCGGCAGAGAGTGCGGTCCGACCGTCGTCGCCAACATAGGCAGTCACATCCAGCTCAAACCAGTAGGGCGCCAGGCCTTGCATACCAATTGCCAGCCACTGGCGATCCTTACCTTCGTCATATTGGTCAAGTCGAACGCCGAATTGGGTGTCGAAATAGGCGTTGAGCGCATGGCCCCACAACAGCTCGGTAGAACTTTCTTCCAGCGTGCCGTCTGCGATATCACCCTCCGCTTTGATGACAAAGCGGTTGTAGGTGGTGCCATACCAGGCCTGTATATCGTAAACCGTGCTATCGCTGTCTTCCTGATACTCCAGGCGATCGCCCAGAACGGACCAGAAGGCGTGCTCGTCCGCCAGTTTCAGTTGCCGTGGCCCCGGCTGTGCATAGGGGCCTTCGGTCAAGGTGTAACCGTCGGAATAAGCGTGGGGATCGCGGGCATCGGCTGGCGCACTACCACCCTGCATTTGCATATCGCCGTGATCCATTTGCGCCAGGGCCGTATTTACTTGAAGGGCACCGACAATAACAACCAGTGTTGTGAGATATTTCACCGTATTAAGTCTCATGACACCACCACCTCGCGGAACATGCCCGCATCCATATGGAACAGCAAATGACAATGCCAGGCCCAGCGGCCCAGATCATGGGGTGTGGTCAGGTAGCTGATGCGCTGCGCTGGTTGCACGGGAATGGTATGGCGGCGCACTCGCAATTCACCCTGGTCAGTTTCCAGTTCGCTCCACATACCATGTAAGTGCATGGGGTGGGTCATCATGGTGTCATTTTGCAAAATGATTCTAACGCGTTCGTTATGACGCAAGGAGACTGGTGTGCTTTTGCCGAATTCAAGCCCGTCGAAGGACCAGCTATAGCGTTCCATATTGCCGGTAAGGTGTAGTTCCAGCTCTCTTGCGGGCGGGCGGCGGTCATCCAGCACACCATCGATGGATTTCAGGTCGGCCAGCGTCAGCACGCGGTGGCCCTGTGGGCGCAGCCCACGCTGGCTTAAGTTACGCAGGCCAATACCGGGGTCGTCGAGATTGGTACTTGGCGTATCCACCCGTTGGTCAACCGAAGCCCCGTATTCGGTTCGGGCGTGGCGTATGGTAGATGAAGGTTTGGCAAGCGGGTTCTCAGAACCCTGCTGCATGCCGTGCATACTGTGGTCCATGGCCATACCGCCGGACATTTGGGAATGATCCATCTTGGTTTGGCCCATGGAGTCCATTTTCATCATGTCGTGGCCCATGGCGCCACCACCCATTGCTCCCATCATATCCTTCATGGTTAACCACTCGGGCGAATCGGGTTCTGGCACAGGCGCTGTTAAACCTTGCCGCACACTCAGGGTGCCGCGGGCGTAACCGCTGCGTTCCATGCTCTGGGCGAAGATCGTATAAGCGTCGTCCTGTGGCTCGACCATGACATCGTAGGTTTCGCCGGGGCCAAAGCGGAATTCATCCACAGTGACCGGCTCGACATCCTGGCCATCTGCCTGGATCACCGTTAACTTCAAACCGGGAATGCGGATATCGTAAAAGCTGTTGCTGGCGGCATTAATAAAACGAAGCCGTACGCGATCACCGCGCTGGAACAACCCGCTCCAATTGCCCGCCGGGGTGGTGCCATTCATTAGGAAGGTGAGGGTGGCCGCCGACAGGTCCGCCAGATCGGTCGGGTTCATCCGCATCTGGTTCCACATCTGGCGCTTTTCCAGGGCTGCCTGTAAGCCCATCTTTGAAACATCGGCTGTGAAATCGAAAAAGGTGGGCTGATTGAAGTTGTAGACATCGCTTTGTACTTTCAGCTTGCTGAAGGTATGCATTGGATCTTCGTCGGTCCAGTCGGACAGCTGCACCACATAATCCTGGTCGGCACGGTGTCTTTCGCCTGCCCGCGGCTCAATGATCAGGGCGCCGTACATCCCGGTCATCTCCTGAAAGCCGGAGTGACTGTGGTACCAATAGGTGCCGCTCTGGCGGAGGGTAAAGCGGTAAACAAAGGTTTCTCCCGGTGCGATGCCTGGGTAGCTGATCCCCGGCACACCATCCATTTGATAGGGCAGCAAGATGCCGTGCCAGTGAATAGAGGTAGAAACAGGTAATCGGTTGGTGACGCGGATGGTGACGTCATCGCCCTCGCGCAGCCGTAGCGTCGGTGCCGGAATGGAGCCGTTGATGGTGGTAGCCATACGTGTGACACCGGTAAAATTGACAGGTGTTGCGGCGATTACCAGGTCGATTTCACGGCCGCTGAGTACCGGTGCCGAGCCCAGCGCGGTCGCGCCTTTTGCGGCGGCCTGCAACCAGGACGGTGTGGCGGCCAGCACGCCACCGGCTGCCAGGCCCTGCACGAAGCGGCGGCGACTAAGCTGCCAGGGCTGCTTGGGTCGGGGGAAACCATGGGTCATGAGTCAATCTCTTTTCGAATAAGTGATGGTTGTTCCACGTTCTGACTCCGCATACTAGCCAGCCGAGCCTGTCACCCGCATGACTTCAAAATGACAAAGTTGTAATCTAGTCGTCATCTTCTTGTGGGTTAGCCAGGTTTAGGCTGTTTCCAAACCCATTCTGAACATACGGAGCAGTGCAACGATGCGGCTATTGGTGGTCGAAGACGAAATCAAGACCGGCGATTATTTACAGCAGGGACTGACCGAGGCGGGCTTTCTGGTCACGCTGGTGCGCAATGGCCTCGACGGCCATCATTTGGCGATGACCGAGACCTTTGATTTGCTGGTGCTGGACGTCATGCTGCCGGATGTTGACGGCTGGCGAATCGTGCAGTCGTTGCGCGAGGCTGGCCGTCAGACACCAGTGCTGTTCCTGACCGCCCGCGACAGCGTGGATGACCGCGTTAAAGGCCTTGAATTGGGGGCTGATGATTACCTGGTCAAGCCCTTCGCTTTTGCGGAACTGCTGGCCCGGGTGCGCACTCTGTTGCGCCGCAGTGCGGTGCCGGTGATGACGGATCAGATCAGAGTCGCCGACCTCACCCTGGATTTGCCGCGGCACCGGGCCACGCGCGCCGGCCGCAAGATCAATCTCAGCCACAAGGAGTTTTGTTTGCTGGAGCTGTTGGTCCGGCGACAGGGCGAAGTACTGCCGCGCTCCTTGATCGCCTCCCAGGTGTGGGACATGAACTTCGATTCCGACACCAATGTCATTGACGTGGCCATACGGCGCCTAAGGGCAAAAATCGATGACGATTATGAACCCAAGCTGATTCACACTGTGCGCGGCTTGGGTTACAAGCTGGAGGTCGAGGACGACCATGACGAAAGTTAGTCTCGCCCGGAGACGACCACTGTCACTCAACAGCCGGGTGATGCTGTTTGTCGCGATGGCTATCGGTTTCAGTTTACTGATGATCGGTTATCTCGTGCTGAATGAAGTAGAGCGCCATTTTGCTGAACAGGATGCCGACGAGTTGGTGGTGATTACTCGTGCTGTTGAAGACGCTCTACAATCGGCGAAAGATCAGGACTCGGCACCGGAGGGCGCCCTTGCGCGAGCTGTTTCTGGTCACCATGGTGTCTACTTTCAAGTGTGGGATGATGCGGGACGTTTGGTCTATGGTCCTGAGGAGGGTGGACCTTCGCCACAAGAAAACACCTATTCTCCTGTGAGCCGTATTCAGGTAGACAATCTTTATACCTGGCAAACTGATGGCAAAACCTACCGTGGCACTATCACGCATACCCGCATTGAAGACCAGAATTATCGCATCGTTGCTGCTATCGATATGGATTTCCATATCCACTTTCTGGAAAATTTTCGGCGCAGTTTGTGGATGATTATGGTGCTGGCAGGCGCGGTGACTCTCTTGGCGGCCTGGTATGGCGTGCACCAGGGGCACGCGCCCTTGCGCGAGCTGAGTGCGACAATGAGTGATATTCAGGCGGATCGCCTTCATGTGCGTCTAGACCCTAGCACCGTTCCCCGGGAACTGCAAAACCTTGTCTGTTCCTTTAATCATATGATTGGCCGCTTGGAAGACAGCTTCGTTCGACTATCCTATTTCTCCGCCGATATTGCCCATGAATTGCGCACGCCTTTGACCAACCTGATCACCCAGACCCAGGTGGGTTTGGGTAAGTCCAGAAGCCTGGAAGAATATCGCGAACTGCTATATTCAAACCTGGAAGAACAGGAGCGCCTGACCAAGATGGTTAATGACATGCTCTGGCTGGCCCAGAGCGAACACGGCCTGCTCAAGCCTGTCTGGGAACCGCTGGATCTGGCTCGTGAAGTGCGCGAGCTGTTCGATTTTTTCGAGGCGCTGGCGGAGGAAAAACACATCGAATTGGTATTGGAGGGAAAGGCGCCGATCATACAGGGTGACCGCGCCATGCTGAGGCGCGCGTTATCTAATCTGCTGTCCAATGCCCTACGTCATGCGCCCGCGGGGGCAAGTGTGCTGATCCGGCTGGATTCATCGGGTGAGGGTAGGGCGTTACTAAGCGTACAAAATCCGGGGCCAGAAATTTCAGCCGAGCATTTGCTCAGGATTTTCGACCGGTTTTACCGGGTCGATCCTTCCCGGCAACGCCAAAGCGAAGGTGCTGGCTTGGGGCTGGCTATCGTCAAGTCCATAGTCGAGGCCCATGAAGGAAACATCGCGGTGATCTCCGAACGCGGCGTCACGCGCTTCACGATCAGTTTACCCAGCATGGCTGATGTAGAGGTGAGTGCTACGGGAGAAAGTGATGAGTCAATTGACCATCGGTAAACTGGCACAAGCAGCTCGGGTCAGTGTCGAAACTATTCGTTATTACGAACGCCTCGGGCTTATCGAACAGCCGCTAAAGCCAGCTTAAGGATACCGCACCAACCCAAAAGCCACTCTGAAGCGGGTCTTCTTCATGAAATGAGCCCAAGAGCTAGGATCCACTTTGTAAGAAATCGATAATCTGTTGGCGCCTAGAGAATCGCATTGTCCGGGGTCGCCGTGAAGATCAGGATGATCATGCTGGTGTATCTCAACCAGTCCAATGTACAAACGCAAGAGGAGTGCGATGCGTGAGGTTGCTCCGACAGAAGATACGCACCGTAATGCCATTCTGCACGGCCCCGGACTGCGGGTACGACTGGTTATGAGAGCAGCTCAATGGAGGCAGAAGGATATCCCGTGTGCCGACAGGAGCCGTGTTGTCAGGAATGCCAACAAACCAGTCACACACTTGACTCTATAGCTACCATAGGCATTAGAATTGAGATTAATTATCATTAGCAACAAGCCAAGTAGAGATCTCGTTAATGCAGGCGCACTGGATATACCGTTTTATAAGCCCGAAGCAATTTGTTTTGAATGTCTCAGTACTGCTGCTGGGCTTATCGTGTTTGCTTCCAGCGACTAGTCAGGCCGAGATGAGTGATGACGGCTGGGCTCAGATGCGTCAATTGGCACAGCTGGCCGAATACATTGCTGTGGATTACGTGGAAGCCGTCAAAGATGGCCATGTGGTCAATGACGGTGAATATCAGGAAATGCTGGAGTTCTCCCAGCTCATTGTGACGAATATTTCTGAGATTCAGGATAAATCAGCCGACGCTGGCGACCTGACAGATCAGGCCAAGGCTTTACAGGAAGCCATCCAGAACAAACAGGCTATTGAAACAATTCGGCAAATGAGCGGCAGCCTGCGGGGTACGTTGTTGGCACTGATGCCGCAGTCGTCCCTGCCGGATCATCTGTTGTCGAAAGCGACCGTCAAAGGGTTGTATGAGAGCCAGTGCGCTTCTTGCCATGGCGCAGCCGGTGGGGGCGATGGTGTGATGGCCGAACAGCTGGAGCCCGCTCCAACCGATTTCACCAGCAAAGAGCGAGCCTTGAACCGGTCACTTCTGGGCCTGTACGACGCCATATCCAATGGCATAGCCGATACCGCAATGCCGGCATTTACCCAACTGACGGAAGAGCAACGCTGGTCGCTGGCGTTCCACGTCGGCGGATTGGCATTTCAATCCGGCGCTGAGGTTACAGGCGAGGCACCTGGCGTCACCTTGTCACAGATGGTTAACCACACGCCGGCGCAACTCGCTGCAGAACACCCGGATATGACGCAGAAGGGGATCGAACGGCTGCGCGCAAAGCCAGAACTGTTATTCCAGGAATCGACCAATCCTCTGAAAATCACCCGCGACCAACTGCTGCTAGCACAAGAGGCACACCAGCGCGGCGATTATCAGACAGCACAAGCACTGGCGGTCAGCGCTTATCTGGATGGCTTTGAATTGGTCGAAAACAGCCTGGATGCGCAGGATAAAGCACTCCGCCAGACGCTCGAAGCCGATATGATGGCGATAAGACAATTATTGAAGCAGGCACAGCCCCCGGGCGAGGTGGAAAGCGCTGTGGGCCGGACGCTGGCAAGGTTGGATGATGCGGATCGATTGCTTTCGGAATCTACCTTGTCCAATGCGACCCTGTTCAGTGCCAGCTTGGTGATCCTGTTGCGGGAGGGGCTTGAAGCCTTGCTCGTGGTCATTGCCCTGGTTACTGTGCTGGTGCGAACCGGTCGGCGTGACGGACTTCGGTATGTACATTTGGGTTGGGTAACGGCATTGGTGGCCGGAGTTGCGACCTGGGCTGCCGCGCAGTCCCTGGTCAGTATCAGCGGTGCCAGTCGCGAAGTCATGGAAGGTGTTGCGGCCCTATTGGCGGCGGTCGTGTTGCTCTATGTCGGCATCTGGATGCACAGTAAAACCCATGCTACCCAGTGGCAGGCCTATATCCAGCAGCACATCAACTCCCACCTGACTGCGGGTACCCTGTGGGGCCTTGCGCTGCTGGCATTTATTGCGGTTTATCGTGAAGTCTTTGAAACGGTCTTGTTTTATCAGGCGCTGCTGACCCAGGCTGCAGCCGCTCAATATTCATCCGTATTCAGCGGCTTTGTAGCCGGCACTGCTTTGCTGGCGGTATTGGCCTGGTTGCTGGTGCGTTATTCAGTGAAATTACCCATTGCCAGATTCTTTTCCGTCACCACCTACCTGTTGCTGGCCCTGGCGTTTATCCTCATGGGTAAGGCGATGTCGGCACTTCAGGAAGCGGATCTTATCGGTATTACCCCATTGCCTGTCAGTTTTGAATTCGATTGGGCCGGCGTCAAATCCACCTGGCAGGGGATCCTGGCGCAATTGTCGGTACTGGTGGTTTTCCTGGTCTTTCTGGGGTTGGCGAGAAGGCAGCGGAAAAATGCCCCTGTTGCAGAACGTTCAGGAGAGTTTTTGGAACCGGGTGTCACCCGCTCGAAACCGGAGTAGCCGACAAATTCCGCAATATGCCGCACTGCTTCACTGTCCGACGGTTTGAGCAACTGCGGCGCAGCTTTCTCAGTTGCTCGTTTAGCTTGGTGAGCTCCTGGATACGCGCCTCCACCTGCTCGATATGCCTATCCATCATCCGATTCACATCATCACATTGCGCACCTGGAGAACGGTTTAAAGCCAAAAGCTGCCGGATCTCCGGCAAACTGAGATCCAGGCTGCGACAGTGTTTGATGAACAGCAATTGCTCAACGGCAGCTTCATCGTACAGGCGAAAATTACCTTCACTGCGTTCTGCGGAGGCAATCAATTGTTCCTTTTCATAATGCCGGATGGTTTGCACGGAGCAGCCAGTCACTTTCGACAGTTCGCCGATTTTTATCATCTCTCAATATTCCGATTGACTCTATAGTTGTTATAGAGTTTATAGTGACCGTCTGTACATCCTCAAGGGCTTTTTCAATGTCTGACCCGTGCAATGACGGCTGCCAGAGCGCGAAGGTTGCCAATGTCCCCGCCTCTGGGATAGCGAATACTGATACGGCTTTTCAACATGGCTATGTCAGTGACTACCGGGTACCAAAAATGGACTGCCCGTCGGAAGAGGGGATGATCCGCATGGCCTTGGACAGTATTGAGCCCCGGGTTTTACTGGAGTTCGATACACCGAATCGGAAGGTGCGGGTATTCCATGGCGACAATGGGGCTGCCATCGAGGAGAGGATGCGCTCCCTGGGGCTGGGTGCCACGCTCGAAAAAACCACCCCGGTGGGGGAAGAGGATTTAGTCCTGGCCAGGGAGAAGGAAGAGGCAACCGCCCAGGTCGAAGCCGGTATACTGAAGTGGTTGCTGGCCATCAACGGCGTTATGTTCGTGGTTGAACTGACAGTAGGCTGGCTGGCGCAATCCACTGGCTTGATCGCGGATTCTTTGGACATGTTTGCTGATGCCGCCGTCTACGGCGTGGCACTGTATGCCGTTGGACACAGTGTGCGGATGAAGCTGCGCGCGGCGCATTTTTCCGGTTGGCTGCAGTTGATTCTGGCGCTGGGAGTCCTGGCTGAAGTCGGGCGGCGATTTGTCTTCGGCAGCGAACCTGTATCCGCGTTAATGATGGGTTTTGGTCTTGTGGCCCTGGCGGCCAACGTCTGGTGTCTGGTGCTTATCGCAAGAAACCGGCACGGCGGTGCACACATGAAAGCAAGTTGGATCTTTTCCGCTAATGATGTCATCGCCAATGTGGGGGTTATCGTCGCCGGTGTATTGGTCGCCTGGACGGGCTCCCGTTATCCCGACCTGGTCATTGGTCTGATCATCGGGCTGATTGTGCTGAATGGCGCCCGGCGTATTCTGCAACTGCGCTATTAGTCCTGGCCCTTTCTCGCTGCTCGGATTCATGCCGGCAAAATTCCGCGCCTGGGCGGCCTATTAAAATAGTCGCCGCTCTCGCCGATGCTTATGGAGAATTTTCTGTCAACCGTGCCCATAGGTGTGGGCATCCTTGTGCATGTGGTCCGGGTGCTCGAATTCCAGTGTTGAATGACTAATGTTGAATTCCTGCGCCAGAGCCTGTTTTATCCTGTATTTGATATTCTCAAGCTGATCCCATGCACTTTCCTCGATAATCACATGGGCCTCCAGCGAGGCATCGTGTTCGCCCATCTGCCAAAAATGCACGTGATGAAGATCGATAACGCCTTCGATGTTGGACAGGGCAACAATGACGGCATCGGTATCGATATCCACCGGGCTGCCCAGCATGAGGGTTCTGATAGTACCGCCGATTTCTGTCAGACCCAGGTAGAGAATGTAGCCCGCGATGCCGATGGTGATGGCAGGATCAACCCAGCGCATGTCGTAGAGTAAAATAAGGGTCCCGCCAATGACCACGGCGACCGACGCGAGCGCATCCGACAGATTGTGAAGAAACAGTGCGCGGATGTTGACGCTGTCTTTTTGCATCGAATAGGTGAGCAACGCTGTCAATGCGTCCACGGCCAAGGCGATACCACCAAGCCAGACGACCCACCAGCCCTTTACCTCTGGAGGATCGATTATCCGCATGCCACCTTCGTAAATCAGGTAGAACCCGATAATAATCAAGGTAGTGTAGTTGATGAGGGCTGCAACGATTTCAATGCGTCCGTAACCAAAGGTCATCTTTGCGTCAGCCGGGCGGCGCGCAATTTTTTGCGCCGCGAACGCGATGACGAGTGACGCCATGTCTGAAAAATTATGCAAGGCGTCCGCGATAAGGGCGAGACTACCGGCAAAGATACCTCCCCCAATCTGAGCCAGGGTCAGGATCCCGTTCGCCCAGATGGCGATAGCAACGCGTTTTTCTTTGGTCTCGGGGGGCATATGCACATGGTCGTGGCTCATTGGTTTAACCTTGTTAGGGGCTATTTATAAAGAGGCATCTGCTGTATTCAGCTTACTCTGTGCCTGGTCGCCTGTGCCTTGGTGACTTTGTGGAATTTGGGCCATTGGCTACTCATCCTTTTTGACAGTTTTCAGGAATTCCGCGAGGCTGTCTTCGGTCGTTTTTTTGTTCGGGAATGGCCCGATATTTTGACCTTCACGGGTTAAAAAATACCAGTCACTGTTAATGGCGTGGATGCGATGGGTTCGAAAGTGTGGAGCTTCCTTCGGGTCATCTTTTCGTTGCTTGGGTGAATCGTTCATAGTCTTTCCAGGATATAAACCGCAATAAAAGAACGTTGAAAAAATCATGGGGAGATCCCTCCCCCATGATGGAGTGTTGGTTAACTATCAGTGTCGTGCTTAGTGTCACCTGTGGGCGTGGAGTTACTGGCACTTCTGCCATGCAACAACGCATAGAGCACAGGGAGTACAAACAACGTCAACAGGGTGGACGAGATAATCCCGCCGATCACTACGGTCGCCAGAGGACGCTGTACTTCGGCGCCGGTGCCGGTATTGAGGGCCATGGGCACAAAGCCGAGACTAGCGACCAAAGCGGTCATCAATACCGGCCGTAAGCGGATCAGGGCGCCTTCGACAATGGCCTTCATCAGGTCACCCTGCTCGTGCCACAGATCGCGGATAAAGGCGATCATCACCAAGCCGTTTAACACCGCCACCCCGGAGAGGGCGATAAAGCCAACACCCGCCGAGATCGACAGGGGCATGTCTCGCAGCCACAGGGACAGAACCCCGCCGGTGAGGGCCAGTGGCACGCCGGTGAAGATGATCAAGGCATCCTTGAGGGAGCCGAAGGCCATCACCAAGAGTGCGAGGATGATGGCGAGGGTCACGGGCACCACGATGGCAAGCCGCTGACTGGCGGACTGCAGTTGCTCGAAGGTCCCGCCGTAATCCAGCCAGTATCCGGGAGGTAGGTCCACGTCGTCCGCAATGCGCGCCTGTGCTTCCTCGACAAATCCGCCCAGGTCGCGGTCCCGCACGTTGGCGGTGACCACCACCCGACGCTTGCCGTTTTCCCGGCTGATCTGGTTGGGCGCCGGAGCCAGCTCCAGCTCGGCCACTTCCGACAGGGGCACATAGCCGCCGTCCGGCAGGGGGACTGGCAGGTCCGCGAGGCTGTCCACATCCCGGCGGATGTCTTCGGGCAGACGCACCACCAACTGGAAGCGGCGGTCGCCTTCGTAAATCAGGCCGGCGTTTTCGCCCCCGACACCGGCTGCCACCAGATCCTGGAGATCATCCACTGTCAGCCCGTAGCGGGATAGCGCCATGCGCTTGGGGTGTACCGACAGCATGGGCAGGCCGGTCACCTGTTCGACCCGGGTATCGGCAGCGCCCTCCATGGATTCCACAACCTCAAGGACGTCGTTGGCCGATGTCAGCAACTGATCCAGGTCATCGCCGAACACTTTGATACCGAGGTCGGCGCGCACGCCGGAGATCAATTCGTTGAAGCGCATCTCAATGGGCTGGGTGAACTCATACTTGTTGCCGGGAAGCATTTCCACCGCTTCTGCCATTTCCGCCACCAGTTCATCCTTGGTTTTGTCTGGATCTGGCCATTGGCTGCGGGGCTTCAAGATAACGAAGTTGTCCGCCACGCTGGGGGGCATGGGGTCGGTGGCCACTTCCGGCGTGCCGATCTTGGCGAACACCTTGTCCACCTCCCCAAAGGCCTTCAGCCGTTCTTCCAGCTGCGATTGCATCTCGATGGACTGCTCCAACCCGGTGCCCGGGATGCGCAGGGCATGGAGAGCAATATCCCCTTCATCCAGTTGCGGAATAAACTCCGAACCCAAAGTGGTCGCTAGCCAGATGCAGACCCCCACCAGCGCGGTCGCGCCGCCCAACACCAGCCAGCGGAACCTCATAGCCAACAGCAGCGCGGGCCTGTAGAGCGATTTGGCGCCGCTGATTACCGGGCTTTCCTTTTCGCTGATCTTGCCGCCCATGAAGACCGCCACAGCGGCGGGCACCACGGTGAGTGATAACACCATGGCCGACAGCAGGGCCATCACCACGGTGGCCGCCATGGGGTGGAACATCTTGCCCTCGACCCCAGTGAGGGCAAAGATCGGCAGGTACACCACGGTAATAATGGCGACACCGAACAGGCTGGGGCGAATGACCTCGTTGGTGGCCTCGAACACCAGTTGCAGTCGCTCCTTGAGGGCTAGTTGACCATTGTGCTGGGCCTGGGACAGGCGCCGGATACAGTTCTCGACGATGATGACCGCGCCGTCGACGATCAGGCCGAAGTCCAGCGCCCCCAGGCTCATCAAGTTGGCGGACACGCCAGACCGCACCATGCCGGTTATGGTGGCCAGCATCGAAAGCGGAATGACTGCTGCCGTGATCAAGGCGGCGCGCAGGTTGCCCAGCAACAGAAACAGCACCACGATGACCAGCAGGGCCCCTTCAAGCAGGTTTTTCTCCACCGTGGCGATGGCCTTGTCCACCAGCGCCGTGCGGTCGTATACCGCCTCCACCTTGACGCCGTCGGGCAGCGAGGGCTGAATGGCGTCCAGTTTCTCGGCCACCGCCTGTGCTACCGCCCGGGAGTTTTCCCCCACCAGCATCATGGCGGTGCCCATCACCGTTTCCCTGCCGTCGCGTGTGGCGGCTCCGGTGCGCAGCTCCTTGCCAATGGCCACATCAGCTACATCGGCTACCCGGACTGGCGCACCATTCCGGTTGGCAATCACCACCTTTTCAATATCGCCAATGGTGGCCAGCTGCCCGGGCGAGCGCACCAATAGCTGTTGACCGTTGCGTTCGATATAGCCGGCGCCGCGATTGGTGTTATTGGCCCGAAGGGCGCTGACCAGTTCATCCACCGTGATGCCGAACTCCAGTAGCCGTTGGGGCGACGGCGTAACGTGGTACTGCTTGTCGTAGCCGCCAATGGTGTTGACCTCGATCACGCCGGGCACCTGGGCCAACTGGGGTTTGATAATCCAGTCCTGGATCTCCCGCAGTGCCGTAGCGTCCAGCGGACTGCCATCCGCTTGAGTGGCGCCGGGCAGGGCTTCTACGGTATACATGAAGATCTCGCCAAGACCGGTGGCGATGGGACCCATCTCCGGCTCCAGGCCGGGAGGCAGTGCGCTCTTGATGGCGCCCAATCGCTCATTGATCAGATTGCGGGCGAAATAGATGTCCGTGCCTTCCTCGAACACCACCGTCACCTGGGACAGGCCGTAGCGGGACAGGGAGCGGGTGTAGGACAGGTTGGGCAGGCCGTACAAGGCCGTTTCCACCGGGAAGGTGATGCGTTGCTCTGCCTCCAGGGGCGAATAGCCCGGTGCCTCGGTGTTGATCTGTACCTGGACATTAGTGATATCCGGCACGGCGTCGATGGGCAGGCGTTGAAAGCTCCACACGCCCACGCCGACCAGCACCAGAATAAGGGATAACATTAAAAACCGCCGCTCTACCGAGAGGCGTAAGATGGCATTGATCATCATAGCCTCCTGGTTAGTGGTCGTGAGATGCGCCGGATTTTTCGATATCGGCCTTGATCAAATAACTGTTTTCCACCACATAGCGATCGCCTGCTTGCAGGCCGCCCAGCACCTCAGTCAGGTTGCCGTCGCTGCGGCCCAGCTCCAGTGGGCGGATCTCGTAGGTGTCATCCACCTGAATAAACACCACGGTCCAGTCCCGGAAGGATTGCAGGGCGCGGTTGTCAACCACCAAGGGGGCCTCCACCGTTTCCACCACGATATCCCCGGCCACCAGCAAACCCGGGGTCAGCAGTCCCTCGGCATTGTCAACTTCAACCCGGGCGAGGGTGTAGGGCGCGTTACTGGGTGCCGGCAGCAGGTGGCGTATGGTACCTTCCCGCTCGATGCCGTCAGCCTTCAGTCGGACTTTCTGGGCAATGGCAACCTCGGCCCGTTGGCCGGGGAAGACCTTGAATTCGGCCCACAGAGTGGTCAAATCGGCAATGGCGAATAGGGGTTGCTCCCCGGCCATTTCCCCGTTGCTGATCCGACGCTCAATGACGATCCCGTCGATGGGCGCGCGCAGTGCGTAGGTCTGCAGACTTTCGTTGGATTCTACTTGAGCGAGTACGTCACCACGTTCGACCCGATCGCCCAGATTGACCTTCACCTGGCTGACCACGCCCGGGAAACGGGCGCGGATCCGGGCAATCTGCTGCGGTGCCGTGGTCAGGCTGCCGTAGGTGGTGAGGCTGCGCTCGATAGCACCCGGCCCGGCTACGGCCGTTGTGATACCCGCTTTTTGGGCGATAGCCGGGGCGATCCGGGTCCGACCTTCGTGGGATTCCCAGTGCCAGCGGTAGTTCTTGCCGTCCATGGCGAGGATCACTTCTACGTCGAAGGAGTGTGGTTCGGTCACCACACCATCCCCCAGCCAGTAGTCCCCCTGGTAGGCGAAGTCGAATGTGTCCACTTGCCCGCCCAGGCGGGTGAGCTGGACATTGAGGTCAATATCATCGGTAACGGCGCGGCCATCCCTGGTGACCCAGGCCCGGTATTCCGGGGGAACGCCCTGCTCAAAGATTTGCAGTTCGACGGTGGCGTCGTTCTGTTGCAGCAGTATGCCGCCGTGAGGCCCTTTAGCCTCGGCCTGCGATTCGTCGTGTTGTTCCTCGGCGGCTTGTAAGGGACTGATGGCAAGGCAGCTGGCCACCAGAATCAGACAGAGTTGTTTTATCAGTTGCATGGTGTGAATCCTGAATTTTTGGGTTAGCGCGCCGGGGCGCCCGGGACAGTGGCGAGTGGCTGCGCCGTAAGTTGTTCGATCAACGCCTGGTTGAGCAGCGCCGTGGTGGCGGCGTCCACCAGTGCCTCCCGTGCGGAGAGCAGCTCCCGCTGTGCGGCGGTCCACTCCACATAGCTGTAGCGGCCGTTTTCATAGGCTTCGCGGGTCTGAGTGAGTGCCTCGGTCAGGTCGGGAAGCATTTGGCTGCGAATCTGCTCAACAGTCTCGATACTTTGTTGCCGCAAATGGTAGGCGTCGAACAGGCGCGAATGGAGGCGCAGCAGGGTATCCTCCCGGCGGAATCGGACCTCATCCCGCGCCGCCAGGGCGGCCTGCACCTCGCCCCGATTGCGCCGTCCGGAAAAGAGCGGTACGGAGAAACCAGCGGTCAAGGCGGTGTCATCCGTCTCTTCGAAACGCCGGATGCCGACCTGCCAACGGATGTCGCTCTCGGACTCGCTGCGCGCCAGCTGAATCTCCGCTTCGCGGATACGCTGTTCGCTGGCGTAGATTTGAATGGCTGGGCTGTCGCTGACCCGCTGGTACAGGGCATCGAAGTTGTCGGAGGAACCGAACTGGAACAGATCGCCTTCCAGAATCTGAAAGTCCGGGCTGGTATCACCCCACAGCGAAGCCAGAGCCATTTTCCGGCTCTCGTAGGTGGCTCGCAGACGGGACTGCTCAATACGACTCCGGGTGAGCGCCGCCCTGGCGCGCATGACCTCGGCCTGGGGCGCGGCACCCTGGTCGGCGCGTCGGGCGACGATCTCGTGGGTGGCCTCGGCCAGCGCCACAGCTTCAGCGGCCAGTTCGAGTTTTTCCTGCAGGGCCAGTGTGGCGACAAAGCGCTGGGTCACCTGTCCGAGCACATCCAGCGTTTCGGCCCGGCGCTCGGCCTCGACCCGCCCGTATCGTGAGTCAACCACGCTGACGCGGGCCTGACGCTTGCCGCCAAGTTCGAGGACCGATGACAAGGACAGGGTGTACTCCGCCCCGTCGACCCCTTCCAGATTGCCGCTGCCGAGGAAGTTTTCCACTTCCAGGCCGGCCTCCAGGGCAGGATTTTGATCTGCCGTAACGCGGCGACCCTCAAGGCCCTGAAGGCGAAAATCGAAGACCTGGAGGCCCGGGTTTTGCGCCATGGCCCGCGAGAGGGCCTCGGACAGAGTGAGTGGTTTGTCACCGGCATGTGCCAGGGTGGAACCGAATGCCAGCGTTAGAAGGCAAAAGGCATGGATAATAAAGTGGCACGGCATTGCGCGCCGCCCAGTTTGCATGGGCATTCTGAAAAGCATGAGGCTGCTCCTACGAAAGTCTAAATGACAGTTGTTCCCCGGGTGGGGAAGATATTCGCAGGGTCAGGAAATGGGAGGGCGGAAAAGGGAGGATTGAACCCCGGTGGTGAAGTTGGCTTGGTAGTCGGACAGTACTATTCCCGCCGTCACGCCGGAAATGTCTGTGAGGGTTCCCAGCAACACCATGTGAAAGCAGCTATGGCTGTGATGGCAATGGTCCGCTGAATGACTGGGGCTGTCGGGAGACGACTTGGTTGTCTGATTTTCGCTTTTAAAATCCGCTGATTCGTGTGAATGCGCATCATAATGTGGCATTGCGGGGTTGTGCGGTTGTGTTTCATAGGCAATAGACGCCACTGACTGCAAGGCAATCAACAGCGTCATTGCGACTATGAAACAGCGTTTAATCATGCAAGTGGTCCCGGAATTTGATCGTGAGCCTAGCAGAAAGGCAACCACATTGAAACGACTGGACCCCCATGGGGTTACGTGAGGCACTGGTGCGCTGGCCTGAGCAAATCAAGTGGAGGCGATAGTTAAATTGCGTCATCAATATCCCCATAGATAGATTGATACCGCTATTGCAGATAGCCACAGACTGATAATGACGCCTGCCGCGACCCGGCTGATCGGCGTTGGGTGGTGGAGTCTAGCGCGTTCGCGATTCTCATGAATGACAATCTTTGGAGTCATTTTTACTACCAGCCAGATGCCCGCCGGAACGATCAATAAGTCATCCAGGTAACCAATGACCGGGATGAAGTCTGGAATGAGGTCGATAGGTGAAAAAGCATAGGCACCGACGACGAAGGCCAGTATTTTGGTGTGCAGAGGGGTGCGAGAGTCCCGCGCAACCGGCCACACCGTATACATGTCCTGCCTGATATGTCTGGCCCATCTTTTTAGCTGCGTTCGCAATGTCTTCACCGGTATTTCGGAATTAATCGTTAAATGACCTATTTCAAATACGATCGCAGTATGCCGATGACATCATCGAGTTCCTGCTGACGCTGCGCCTGAGAAATGTCCTCGGCACCTAGATGTTCACGCAGATGACCTTCGAGCACTTCGGACATCAGGCCATTGATAGCACCGCGTATGGCCGCTATCTGTTGCAGTATGGCTGTGCAATCCTTGCCCTGATCCAGGGCTTTTTCAATGGCTTCTGCCTGCCCCTTAATGCGTCGAACCCGGGTTAAGAGCTTTTTTTGATCCCTGTTGGTGTGTGCCATATGCACTGTTCTCTAGTGTGTAAATATATACTGGGGTATAGTATATGTCGCGATGCATTAAGGTACCAGTCCTGTGGAAAAATTTGACAACACCATTCCTTGGCAGCACTCCCATATTTTTGATGACGGCAATCCGTTAGCGGAACGAAACACCCGGTGGGCCGTTTGGCTCACCGCAATTACCATGGTGGTGGAAATCGCCGGGGGATGGATTTACAACTCCATGGCGCTATTGGCCGATGGTTGGCACATGAGTTCCCATGCCATGGCGTTGGGTTTGTCGGTCCTGGCTTACGGCGCAGCACGGCGTTTGGCCCATAGCAAACGCTTCGCCTTCGGCACCTGGAAAATTGAAATCCTGGGCGGCTATACCAGTGCGATTTTGTTGGTCGGAGTCGCCGGGTTGATGTTGTTTCAATCCGTTGAACGCTTGCTGGCACCGAGCCCCATTCACTATGACCAGGCGATCCTGATTGCCATGGTAGGTTTGTTGGTCAATCTCACCTGTGCCTGGTTATTGAAAGATGGTCATGCTCATCATCATGGCACGGATAGCCACGATAGCCATCACCATCATCACGACCTCAACCTGCGTTCTGCCTATCTACATGTCATGACCGATGCGGCAACCTCTCTATTGGCCATTGTCGCCTTGTTTGGGGGCAAGTGGTGGGGGGCCAGTTGGCTGGACCCGGTAATGGGTATTGTGGGTGCAGGCCTGGTGTCCGCCTGGGCCTACGGGCTTTTGCGGGATACCGGTCGCGTGCTTCTGGATGCAGAAATGGATGCGCCTGTGGTGGCGGAGATACACGATGCCATCAAGTCGGCGCCGGTAGAGGCGGCAATATCGGATTTGCATGTCTGGCGAGTAGGGAAGGGGAGCTACGCGTGCATCTTGTCGCTCGTGGTGGATGAAACCGTAGCGCCTGACGATATCAAACGGTATTTAGGCGTACACAAAGAGCTTGCTCATGTGACCGTGGAGTTGAATCAAGTCAGAGGGTAGCCAGCCGGAATCATCCTGATCTTTGATGCGCTGCCAAATCTTCGATGATTGCATCGTGAGTAGATAGGGATGCATGGGCCTTTTCGAGATGCGGATCTGCTGCTGCCATCATGGAGTAACTGCCTCAAACCCCTCGTGGAGGGATGCGATCAGTGGGCAGGTGACATTGTCCTTCTGGGTGCAGCACTCCTCGACGAGTTGGTCGAGCACGCCTTCAATTTGCTGAAGACTGCGGATCTTGTCTCGCACGTTGCCCAGCTTGCGCTCGCCCAGTGCTTTGGCCTCGTCGCAATGGGTGCCGTCTTCGAGTTTCAGCAGTTCTCCGATTTCCTCCAGACTGAATCCCAGCCATCGCGCCCTGCGGATGAATCGAAGCCGTGCCAGCGCGTCCTCGTCGTAGCGGCGAATCCCGCCTAAGGGCTTCTCAGGCTCTGTCATCAGCCCCAGCCGCTGGTAGTAGCGAATAGTTTCGACGTTTATCTCTGCGGCCTTGGCCAGACTGCCGATGGTCATGGATGTGTTTTGAGAACCGGACACGTTGCTTGACTCCGTAGTCGACTACGGAGATAAGCTTGCCACAGTGGTGAATAAAACAACAGGAGGTTTGCCCATGCCTGAATCCAAACCGGGACGCGGTTCGTTGCTTGCCGGGGGTGTCGCAGCCTTGCTGGCCTCTGCCTGTTGCCTGGTACCGTTGGTGTTGGTGGTGCTGGGGTTTTCCGGCGCCTGGATCGGTAATTTAACCGCATTGGAACCCTATCGTCCCTGGTTTCTGGGCGCTGCCCTGGTGGCCATGGTGTTGGCCTGGCGCCAGATATACCGGCCCACCAGGGCTTGTGAACCCGGCGATGTGTGCGCTGCACCCAGGGTGCATGGCGTTTACAAAGCCGCCTTCTGGTTCGTAGCGTTACTGATCGCCATCGCTGCGGTGTTCCCCTATGTCCTACCCCTGTTTTACTGAGAGGTCCGCAACATGAAAAAGTCCTTACTTGTAAGTTCACTGTTTGCCCTGTTCAGTCTACCCCTCTGGGGCGCGGAGCAGACCGTCACGCTGGATGTGCCCGGTATGACCTGCGCCGCCTGCCCGATCACCGTAATGACTGCGCTCAAGCGGGTTGACGGTGTCAGGCAGGTCGATGTCAGCTTCGAGCAGCGCGAAGCCAGGGTCACCTTCGAGGACACGCAAACCTCCGTTACAGAGTTGACGGAGGCCACGGCCAATGCCGGTTATCCATCTACCCTCAAACAAAGCTCGGCAGATCAGAAGTAATGAGATTGTAGGGTAATTTTCGGATAGGAAACCGTCATGAGTGAAGCGCAAGCGATTCACATTGCTGTCATCGGTACCGGCGGTGCCGCCATGGCCGCGGCACTGAAAGCGACGGAACGCGGCGCCCGGGTAACCGTGATCGAGCGAGCCACCCTTGGTGGCACCTGCGTGAATACCGGTTGCGTGCCATCCAAGACGATGATCCGAGCGGCGAAGATCGCGCACTTGCGACGCCAAAGTCCCTTTGACGAGGGCATTGATGTCTGGGCGCCAACTGTGGATCGTGGCAAATTGCTGGAACAACAGCAGGGATTGGTGGAAGCACTGCGCGAGGCCAAGTATGCCAGTATTCTACGTGACAACCCGGCCATTACCCTGATCCAGGGAACAGCGCAATTCGTGACGGCCAATGCGCTCGACGTCACCACCACGGAGGGCGAAGTGCGGCGGATCAAATTTGATCGGGCATTTATCGGCACGGGTGCGCGGCCGGCGATCCCACCCATTGCGGGGTTGGCCGATACGCCGTACCTGACTTCCACCTCCGCCTTGTCGCTATCCATCATCCCAGAGCGCCTGCTGGTGATCGGGGGATCAGCGGTGGCATTGGAGCTTGCCCAGGCCTTTGCGCGGCTGGGCAGTCATGTAACCATCCTGGCGCGTAGCCGGTTGCTATCCCGTGACGATCCGGCTGTAGGCGATGTTATTCGGAAGGCCTTTGAGCAGGAAGGCATTCGGGTATTGCTGCGGACCCAGGCCAGCCGGGTCGATTACGCCGATGGAGAGTTCATACTGGATACCAATGCCGGGGAATTGCGAGCAGAGCAGTTGTTGATCGCCACCGGACGCACACCCAATACCGAACGGTTGGGTCTGGAACAGATTGGCGTGAAGACAGTGCGTGGCGCGATTCAGGTGGATGGGCGAATGCAAACCAACGTGCCAGGCATCTATGCGGCGGGCGATTGCACCGATCACCCCCAGTTCGTCTATGTGGCCGCCGCCGGGGGCAGCCGGGCCGGGGTCAACATGAGCGGCGGCGACGCTCTGCTTGACCTCAGCGCCATGCCGGCGGTGATTTTTACCGATCCGCAGGTGGCGACCGTTGGCTTGACGGAAGAACAGGCGACCACGCAGGGGTTGCAGGTCGATACTCGCGTGCTCAGTTTGGACAGCGTGCCGCGCGCCTTGGTGAATTTCGACACCCAAGGCTTTATCAAAATGGTGGCCGAACAGGATTCAGGCCGCTTGCTGGGAGTGCAGGCAGTTGCCGCCGAGGCTGGAGAACTGATCCAGACGGCAGTAATGGTGATGCGGGCCAATATGACCGTGCAGGAAATGGCTGAAGAGCTGTTTCCCTACCTGACCATGGTGGAAGGGCTCAAGCTCTGCGCCCAGACTTTTACCACGGATGTGACTCAATTGTCCTGTTGCGCCGGGTAAGGCTGCGTTCCCGGCTCAGTCGGCATTCCTGATCAGGCGCGGCAGCCAGCGCAGATATGCGACCATGCCGAACAACTCGACCAGGGATTGGAAGACGATGACAACGATGGCGGCACGCCAGGGCTCCGGCAGTGACAGCGCCAGCGGCAGCATGACGAAGGAGTTGCGGGTACCAAAGCTGAAGGTGAGGGTACGGCCGATAGTGGGCGTGAACCCGAATAGCTCACTGAGCCCCTTGCCGATAATGGCGGCGGCAATCAGGTAAAGCACAAAAACCACAAGCGCCGACCACAGCAGGGCGCCACTGTCGATCACCAGGCTGACCTGGGAGCCGGCAACCAGAAACACCACCAGTGCCAGCAACGGCACGGGCAGCCACCCAAGCCAGTCCACCAGTGTTTGCGCGCGCGGGTGCTTTTCCGTCAACTGTTCGGTTAACCAGGCCAGGATCAGTGGGGTGACAATCAATCCGAAGAAGGCTGGCAGCAAGTGGCTGCCGACCGCCAGCTCAATGGCGATATTGCCCATGAAAAGCCAGATATAAACGGGTAGCAAAATGAGCTGCACAATCAGCAGGATCGGCGCGGCCGCGATGGCCCGGGCACCGTCCCCACCACCGAGATGGGTATAACTGATAAACCAGTCCGTACAGGGCACCAGCAGTACCAGCAGCACGCCGAGACGAATAGCGGGATCATCCGGTAACAGCCACAACAGAAGACCAACGACCACCGGTATCAGGATAAAATTGCCCGTCAGCAAAGCGGCCAGAAAGCGGCGATCACGAAATGCCGACCTGAGATGTATCAGTGGTACCTGAGTGAAAGTGGTATACAGAAGAACACCTAGGGCCGGCCAAAGCAACACTTCCCAATGACGGGTCTGCTCTGGTGACATCCAGCCGATGGCCATGCCGACCAGGATGGCAACCAGATAAATCCAGACCTGATATCGCTCCAGTTGTTCGCGCATTTAAAGCTGTTCCTGCTGTTTTTCGAGGGCACGATAGTATCATTGGTGCGCAATGAGCTCCCGGGACACGCCCTAAGGGTTTCGGCAGACTCATCGAAAGGACTGAAATCTCTTTAGGCGGTGTCGGGAGAGATACGGTAAAATGGCCAGTGCCAGCATTTCACCTTTTTGCCGGCTAGTAGAGGGGAGGGTGTCCCTAAAGGGTTGTTGGTTTTTCCCCAGTTTGGCAGGTTCTGACCCTGTTGAGCGGGGTCACGGATGTAAGGTTAGTAGAACCTAAAGAAGCTGGTCAATTGCTCATGGACATACTGAGATATTTCGAGAGGGTAGAAAGCTATAGTCTTTAGCTTTGGTAATAGGTGTGGTGTAGCTTGAAATGTTTATTAGAAGGCATGCTTTAGATTTCTTCACATTACTCAGATTTGTATCCCAGTTGTATCCCAGAATTTCTATCTAGGTTGTGGGGTATAAAATAATCCGTTGCGTTTATGTAAGGGGGGGATGGTACCAGAGGCCGGACTCGAACCGGCACGCTTTTAAGGGCGGGGGATTTTGAATCCCCTGTGTCTACCAATTTCACCACTCTGGCACAGGGGCGCGATTATAGCAGCGGCCCTTGCAGAATCAATAGATGTACCCTTTTGGAAGCATGGGTTTGCTGGCCCTGTCAGGTGATTTCCTTTACCCTTGCGGCCTTTCACCGCACCACGATCAGAGATTATGCGCCGCGACCATTTTCACTACCATTTGCCCGATGAGCTGATAGCGCGTCAGCCTGCAGCGCAACGTCGCGGCAGCCGCTTGCTGGTGCTGGACGGGGAAAGTGGTGAGCTTTCTCATCGACAGTTCCCCGACCTCGCAGAACTGGTCAGGCCTGGTGACTTGATGGTGTTTAACAACACCCGGGTGATTCCGGCGCGTCTCTATGGCCATAAAGCCAGTGGTGGCAAAGTTGAAATGCTGGTGGAGCGCCTGGTGGATGAACGCAATGTGCTGGCACATCTGCGTGCCAGCAAGTCCCCGAAGCCAGGGACAACAATTCATTTCGAGGGTGATGTTGTTGCCGAAGTCACAGGTCGGGAAGGGGAGCTTTTCTGTCTGTATTTTCAGGGCGACCGGTCAGCGCTGGATATCCTGGAAACCCATGGTCATATGCCATTGCCGCCTTACATTGATCGCGCAGATGGCAAACTGGACCGTGAACGCTACCAGACAGTTTATGCAGAAAAACCCGGTGCGGTAGCGGCGCCGACAGCGGGTTTGCACTTTGATGAAGACCTGCTTGCTCAGTTGCGAGCCCTGGGTGTGGAAATCGCCCATGTCACTCTGCATGTGGGGGCCGGCACATTTCAGCCGGTGAGGGTGGATAATATCCTCGACCACCAGATGCACGCGGAAGTCATTGATGTGTCTGAAGAGGTCTGTCGGCAGGTGGTGGAAACCCAAGCCCGGGGTGGTCGGGTGATTGCAGTGGGCACTACCAGTGTGCGCTGCCTGGAAAGTGCTGCGGCAGCAGGGCAGATTGTGCCCATGAATAGCGAAACTGATATTTTCATTTACCCGGGATATCAATTCCGGGTCGTGGATGCGCTGATCACCAATTTTCACCTGCCAGAATCTACATTGCTGATGTTGGTCAGTGCCTTTTCAGGGTTTTCCCGCATCATGAGGGCTTATAAAGAAGCCGTTGCTGAGCGTTATCGTTTTTTCAGTTATGGGGACGCCATGTTCCTGACGTGTAACCCTAATGCCAGAGAGGATATGCCGTAATGAGTCGTGATTGTTTCATGTCGTTTGAGCTGGATATCAGTGATGGCAAGGCACGACGTGGCCGGATGCAATTTCCCCGGGGTGTGGTGGAAACACCGGCTTTTATGCCAGTCGGTACCTGTGGCACGGTGAAAGGTATGCTACCCCGGGATATCGGGGAAATCGGTGCACAGATCATTCTCGGCAACACCTTTCACTTGATGCTGCGACCCGGTACCCAGGTGGTGATGGAGCACGGAGATCTGCATGACTTTATGCAGTGGCCTGGCCCCATTCTTACCGACTCCGGTGGTTTTCAGGTTTTCAGCCTCGGCGATATCCGCAAGATTTCCGAGGAAGGAGTTTCCTTTCGCTCACCTATCGACGGTAGCCCGGTGTTTCTCGATCCGGAGTCATCGATCCGCGTCCAACATGAACTTGGCGCCGATGTGGTGATGATTTTTGATGAGTGCACGCCCTATCCAGCGACGCTAGAACAGGCCAAGTCCTCTATGGAGCTATCCCTGCGCTGGGCAAAACGCAGTAAGGATACCCATGGCGATAATCCCTCGGCGCTGTTCGGGATTGTTCAGGGTGGCATGTACGAAGCTCTGCGTGAGGAGTCCCTTAGAGGTCTGGAAGACATCGGTTTTGACGGCTATGCCATCGGTGGTTTGTCGGTAGGAGAGCCCAAGGAAGATATGATTCGTGTCCTCGATCACCTTCCACCAAAAATGCCCGCCGACAAACCCCGCTACCTGATGGGGGTGGGCAAGCCCCAGGATATTCTCGAGGCAGTGCGTCGCGGCATTGATATGTTTGATTGCGTGATGCCCACCCGCAATGCCCGTAATGGTCATTTGTTCACCAGTGGCGGGGTGGTGAAAATTCGCAACGCGGTTCACCGCCATGATACGGCCCCGCTCGACGTCAACTGTGACTGCTATACCTGCCAGAACTTCAGCCGGGCCTACCTGCATCATCTGGAAAAGTGTGGAGAGATTCTCGGCGCACAACTCAACACCATTCATAACCTGCGTTATTACCAGAACCTGATGTCGGATATCCGCCGTGCAATTGAGGAACAGCGCCTCGATGGGTTTGCCGAACAGTTTTACCGGGAGCAGGGCCTCACCCCGGCAACTTGAGTTACGTTGCTTCGTCCCCATATACCATCGGGTAACTTTTATTTCTGACGGGTTCGGCAAGCCCGTTCAATTCAGCCTATA
This sequence comes from Porticoccus litoralis, assembly GCF_030676955.1. NCBI lineage: Bacteria > Pseudomonadati > Pseudomonadota > Gammaproteobacteria > Cellvibrionales > Porticoccaceae > Porticoccus > Porticoccus litoralis. The sequence continues at coordinate 375,993 of NZ_JAUUUU010000002.1, forward strand.
ATGGCCCGCTTTATCAACCGGGACACAACACAAGAACCGTGATATGAACCGTTACCCAATTTGGAAATACCTGCTGATAGTCTTTGTGATTACGCTGGGGGTTGTTTATGCACTCCCCAATCTTTACGTCCCCGATCCTGCAGTGCAGATCTCCGGCCAGAGCAGTGGCACGGTAATCGATGCTCCTGTGCTCGAGCGTGTTGAAGCGGCGCTCAAACAGGAGGGTATCGAGTACTTCGGTGGTGAAGTGAGCGGTGAAAATGGTCTTATTCGCCTTCGGGATGGAGAGCAACAATTGCTGGCCAAGCGTGTTATTCAGCGTGCCTTGGGTTCCGATTACATTGTTGCGTTAAATCTTGCTGCCACCACGCCAGACTGGCTGTCCTCGCTGGGAGCCAGCCCCATGAAGCTTGGCCTCGATCTCAGTGGTGGTGTTCATTTCCTGCTGGAAGTGAATACAGACGAAGCAATCGGCAAACGAATGGATACGGCCGTCCGTGAGGTGCGGGCGGCTATGCGTGAAGAAAAGCTGCGCTATGCAAGTGTCAAGCTGGAAGATGGAGCAACCATTGTCAGTAAATTCGATACTGAGGCAGAGCGTGATCAGGGCAGTGAAATCCTGCGTAAAAACTTTCGGGATTTGGGCAGACAGTTGAGTGAGGAGGATGGCCTCTTTGTGATTCGCTCAAGCATGTCCGAAGCGGCCGTCAGGGAAATTGAGGATTATGCACTCAACCAGAACCTGACCACGTTGCGTAATCGGGTGAATGAGCTAGGCGTATCGGAACCCATTGTTCAGCGCCAGGGCCGCAATCGCGTCGTGGTGGAGCTGCCCGGTGTGCAGGATACGGCAGAAGCAAAACGGATCATTGGTAAAACAGCTAATCTGGAATTTCGACTGGAAGCGGAACCGGGAAAAATCACCAACCGGGAAAAATTTGAATTCCGCGATCCCAACGCACGACCAAAGGATGCGTTCCTGGAACGTACCGTGGTCATTACTGGTGATCATGTTTCCAATGCCACATCCTCGTTTGATGAAAATGGTATGCCCCAGGTCAACATCAACCTGGACAGTGAGGGCGGTGCGCGCATGCATCGGGCCTCTCGCAAGAACATCGGCAAGCGTCTCGGGGTGTTGTTTATCGAGTACAAAACCCGGATGGACTACATCACCGATGAGAATGGTGAGCAGATTGCCATTCCGGAACGTTATGTCGAGAAGAAGATTATCAGTCTTGCCACCATTCGCAGTGCGCTGGGCGTGACTTTCCGCATTACCGGTCTTGATAACCCCCGTGAAGCTTCGGAATTGGCGCTGTTGCTCCGAGCGGGTGCACTGGCTGCGCCCATGTACTTTGTGGAGGAGCGCACCATCGGTCCGTCGCTGGGTGCCGAAAATATTGCGCTGGGTATCAAGTCGGTCACCATCGGTATGCTGGTGGTTCTCGGGTTTATGCTGGTCTACTACAAGATGTTTGGTCTCTTTGCCAACCTGGCACTGGGATTCAACCTGATCATTTTGGTGGCTGCCATGTCTATTCTGGGGGCGACCTTAACACTGCCGGGTATTGCCGGTATTGTGCTGACCGTCGGTATGGCGGTGGATGCCAACGTGCTGATCTTTTCGCGAATCAAGGAGGAGCTGGCCAACGGGATGCCGCCGCAGTCGGCCATTAATGCCGGTTATGACCGGGCCTTTGTTTCGATCCTTGATGCTAACCTGACAACGCTGATCGTGGCGGTGATTCTATATGCCATCGGCTCAGGTCCGGTTCAGGGTTTCGCGGTGACGCTGTCCATCGGTATTCTGTCTTCCATGTTTACGGCTATTCTGGGTACCCGCGCGCTGGTGAACCTGTTCTATGGTGATCGCACCATCAAACGAGTCTGGATTTAGGAGCTGGCCATGACAACCCAACGCATTTTCAATTTTATGGGTGGCCGCAAGTTGGCTGCCGCTTTTTCCATTGCCCTGTTGCTCTGCGCCATAGTCTCCCTGTCAGTCAAAGGGTTGGTGCTGGGATTGGATTTCACAGGGGGCTCTCAGGTAGAAGTTGGTTTCCCCCGAGCAGCAGACCTGAGCCTGGTTCGTCAACAGCTCACTGATAGCGGGTTTGAAAACCCGGTGGTTGTGTTTTTTGGTTCGGAAAGCGATGTGCTGATTCGCATGCAGGGAAAGCCCGACGAGGGCCTTGCGGAATCGGTAATGAAGTCGCTTGATCCGAATAATTCCGGCGAGCTTGAGCTGCGTCGTGTGGATTACGTTGGTCCGCAGGTTGGTGAAGAGTTGCGGGAAGACGGTGGCCTAGGAATGCTGGCTGCGCTGGCCGTGGTCATGCTGTATGTCGCGATTCGCTTCCAATACAAGTTTGCGCTGGGTGCAGTGGCTGCGTTGATTCATGATGTGATTATCACCCTGGGATTCTTCTCTATCACCGGTCTGGAAGTGGATCTGACCGTGCTTGCAGCGGTGCTGGCGGTGATCGGTTATTCCCTGAATGACACCATTGTGGTTGCCGACAGAATCCGGGAGAACATCCGCCTGTTGAGGGAAGAGGATCTGATCAGTGTGATCAATGAATCTCTAACCCAGACCCTGGGGCGTACCTTGATTACCTCGTTGACCACCATCTTTGTACTGGTGGCACTGTTTGTCTTCGGTGGTGAGTTGATCCACAACTTTTCAATCGCCCTGATTGTGGGTGTTGTCATTGGTACTTACTCGTCTATTTATGTGGCAGCCAACATGTTGTTGCTTCTGGGTATGAAACGTGAGGATCTGCTACCCCCGGAAAGAGAGGGTGCGGAATTCGACGAATTGCCTTGAGAAAGGCGACTTTAGGGCTGTCCGGGCCGCAGTTGCTTGATTCTGGCAGCTAAATTTTTTCTTGCTTGTTTCGGACAGCCGCTGTTAAAGTGGCCATTGCGGGCGTCTGATGCGTCCGTATTTATTACTGCCAATACAACAAGTTGGCAATCAAGTGTTTACGAGGATCATATGTCAGATTTAGTTACCGGTACCGTTAAGTGGTTCAATGAAGAAAAAGGATATGGCTTCCTGGCCCAGGAAGGTGGAAAGGATGTATTCGTGCATTTCAGTGCTATCAACGGTACTGGCCGTCGCACACTGTTTGAAGGCCAACAGGTTTCTTTTGAAGTGACCCAAGGCCAGAAAGGCCCTCAGGCTCAGAACGTAACCGTTATTGCGTAAGGCTTTAACAGTCGTGTTACACCCAAAAAATGCCAGCAAATGCTGGCATTTTTTGTTTTCTATTGCGTGAAATAACGCCCGACCTATTGGTCGACATGACGTTCACTTTTCTGCTGACGTGCTGAGAAGGCATTGCGGGGAAAGGTGAGGTCATCTTTTGGCCTAGCGCCAGTTATCCCAAGCTACCAGTACCAGTTCAGAGTACCAGGTTTTTCCATAGCTGCCGTTGTAGCGGGCGAGCGCCGGGGTGAGGTCGCCATCTTCCATATCCAGATAATATTTCAGAATCGTGCAGCCGTAGCGCAGATTGGTGTCTACGTGGATGAGGTTGTCTTCTTCGCGGCCTATTTCCCGTTTCCAGAACGGCATTACTTGCATCAGGCCTTGCGCCCCTGCGCGCGATACGGCGTAGGGATCAAAACGGCTTTCTATCTGGATAACGGCAAGAACAATTTCCGGTGAAAGCCCGGCTCGAGTTGCTGCCAGGTGGATTTTGCGAAGCAGTTCAAGCCGCTCGCGGCTGTCGGGGATAAATTTTTCCAGCTGACTCGATTTCGCCATCAACCAGACCTCGGCATCAAAGCGGTCTTCAAAACTGTCAGCTTGAGCGATTGTTGCCTTGAGCAAGGCCACCAGCTGCTGGTCGACTTCCTGCTCGGCCAGCGTGGCAAAAGGGGTGAACAAGATGGCTGTCAGCCACCCGATGATCAACCCTTTGCACAATTTTTTTCTCATTCGATGGTCTTTGTCAGGAACTCGATAATATCGTTCAGGCCAATCGTGCGGTTTTCGGTTTCGCGGCGGTGACGGTACTCGACTTCACCATTTTCGAGACCGCGATCACCAATCACTACCCGGTGAGGGATACCCACCAGTTCAACGTCCGCCAACATGGCACCCAAGCGGGCTTTTTCTTCATCCATAAATAGCACATCCAGACCGCGTTCCTGCAGTTGGGTGTAGAGTTTTTCGCAAGTTTCGCGAACCTGTTCAGATTTCTGGATGTTGATGGGGATTAGTGCCACCTGGAACGGAGCCAGGGCATCCGGCCAGATGATGCCATTTTCGTCGTGATTCTGTTCAATAGCTGAGGCAACAACGCGGCTCACACCGATGCCGTAACAGCCCATGATCATGACCTGTTCCCGGCCTTCCTCGTTCAGTACCTTGGCGTTCATCGCCTCGCTGTATTTAGTGCCCAGCTGGAAAATGTGGCCCACTTCGATACCGCGTTTGATTTCCAGCAGACCCTTGCCATCGGGGCTAGGATCTCCGGGTACCACATTGCGAATGTCGGCGACATCGTCAATCGGGCAGTCCCTCTCCCAGTTGACTCCTGTCAGGTGAACGCCGTCCCGGTTGGCGCCACAGACAAAGTCAGCCAGGTGAGCGGCACTATGATCAACAATGACTGGAATTTTCAGGCCGACAGGACCGATAGATCCGACTGAGCAACCCAGGTTTGCGCGAATCTGTTCCTCGCTGGCAAAGGTCAGCGGTGCAGCAATACCGTGTAACTTTTCCGCTTTGATGTCGTTGAGCTCGTGATCGCCGCGCACCACCAGGGCAACCAGTGGTGCTTCTTCGTCATCGCCTTGCACAATCAGAGTTTTAACCACGCTGGCAGCGGGTACATCGAGGAATGTACTGACCTGCTCAATGCTGTGTTGGCCGGGTGTGGCCACTTCCTGCATGGTTTCTGACGGGGAGGGACGGCTGCCCTCTGGCGCAATGGCTTCAGCCATTTCCACGTTGGCGGCGTAGTCGCTTTCGGTGGAGAAGGCGATGTCATCTTCCCCAGAAGCGGCCAGCACGTGGAACTCGTGGGAGTGACTGCCACCGATGCTGCCTGTATCGGCAAGCACGGGGCGGAAGTCCAGGCCCAGGCGGGTAAAGATCGCACTGTAGGCCTTGTGCATAATGTCATAAGTTTCCTGAAGGCTGGCCTGGTCGGTGTGGAAAGAATAGGCATCTTTCATCAGAAACTCGCGGGCGCGCATAATGCCGAAGCGGGGGCGGATTTCATCCCGAAATTTCGTTTGAATCTGGTAGAAGTTGGCCGGCAGCTGCTTGTAGCTACGGATCTGGTTGCGCACCAGGTCGGTAATCACTTCCTCATGGGTGGGGCCCAGGCAGAAAGGGCGGCTGTGACGGTCCTGCATTCTCAGCAGTTCCGGGCCGTATTGCTCCCAGCGTCCGGACTCCTGCCAGAGTTCCGCCGGTTGGGTGACCGGCATCAGTACTTCCTGAGCGCCGGCACGGTTCATTTCCTCCCGGACAATGGCTTCTACCTTGCGCAGGACTTTTAGGCCTAGCGGCAGCCAGCTGTAGAGGCCAGCAGCCAGTTTTCGGATCATCCCTGCTCGAATCATCAACTGGTGGCTGATGACCTCGGCGTCGGAGGGCGTTTCTTTCTGTGTGGCAATTAGATACTGGCTGGCTCGCATGTTCTATTCTTTATCTTGGAGGTTGCTGGAAAAGGCGCTATTTTACGGTGCAGCCCGCTTCGGGTACAGGATTAGAGGATGTCAAATGTTTGAACTTGATTCCCGGTTGGTCTCAGACACCGTGGTTGTGGGTGACTTTCCGTTGTGTCGTCTGTTGATGCACCGTGATGCCAACTATCCGTGGTTTATTCTGGTGCCGCGCCTTGAGGCGGTAACGGAAATCTATCACCTCTCAGAGGAGGATAGACAGCAGTTGATGCGCGAGTCCTGCCAGTTGGCAGAGGCGCTGGTGGACGTGTTCTCCCCAGATAAAATCAACATTGCCACTTTGGGGAATATGGTTCCGCAGCTTCACATGCACCATGTGGTGCGTTACAAAACCGACGGTGCCTGGCCAAATCCCATCTGGGGTGCACAGGCGCCAGCAACCTATACAGATGCGCAGCGGTGTCAGCGACTTGAGTCTATTTCCAATGTGCTGGAAGGCGAAGGATTTGTTGCGCTCGACGGCTAGTGCAGAGTGCTAGCAACCGGCTTCCATAAATAGTCGACCCCCCCAATTCTGATCGGATTCAATCTTCTAGCCCCGGTTTTACTGGGGTATAATGCGCCGCTTTTATCAGGGGCGTTTTGCCTGTTATAGATTGGTAGGTGTTTGTTATGCCGATTTACGGTTATTTGTGTCACTCCTGTGGTCATGAACTGGAAGTTCTGCAGAAAATCAGTGACAGTCCCTTAACGGAATGTCCGGCCTGTCATGAGCAGGCTCTGAAAAAACAGCTTTCCGCTGCCGGCTTTCGGCTCAGTGGGAGCGGCTGGTACGAAACCGACTTTAAAAAGGGCAACCGAAAAAATATCGCCGGCGAAAAATCCGGTGAAGGCAAGGCTGAGAAGCCTGCCAAAAGTTCGGGTACCTGCTCCGCGAATTAATTTTGACGTCAATGGCGGTCATGCCGGGTGTCCATCCCCGGTCTCATTGTTGAATACGGGATAAGAGAATGCGTACAAGTTATTGCGGTGTGCTTGGTTCAGAGCACATCGATCAGGAAGTGACACTCTGTGGTTGGGTTGACCGCCGACGGGATCACGGGGGTGTGATATTTGTCGACATGCGCGATCGCGAAGGCATTGTGCAGGTGGTATTTGATCCCGACTGCGGTGAACACTTTGCACAAGCCGACCGGGTGCGCAGCGAATATGTCTTGAAGGTGCGCGGCAAGGTTCGCGCGCGTACGCCCGAAACAGTTAATCCAGAAATGGCCACCGGCCAGATTGAAGTCTACGGACTGGAGCTGGAGATTCTCAACAGTTCCGACACACCGCCGTTTCCCCTCGATGAACACAACAGGGTCGGTGAAGACGTTCGCTTGCGCTATCGCTATCTCGACCTGCGTCGTCCGGAAATGCTCAACAATATGCGCTTCCGTTCGCGGGTTACCAACGTGATTCGCAATTTCCTCGATGAGCGCGGTTTTCTGGATATTGAAACCCCGATTCTGACCCGTGCTACACCCGAGGGCGCCCGCGATTACCTGGTGCCCAGCCGCACCCATGACGGCAAGTTTTTTGCGCTGCCGCAATCGCCACAGTTGTTCAAGCAGCTGTTGATGGTGTCCGGAATCGACCGTTACTACCAGATTGCCAAATGTTTTCGCGATGAAGATTTGCGTGCCGATCGCCAACCGGAATTTACCCAGGTGGATGTGGAGCTCTCCTTCACCACAGAAGAAGAGATCATGGCCATCAATGAAGAGATGGTTCACACCCTGTTTAAACAGGTGCTGGATGTGGATCTGGGCCAATTTCCGCGCATGACCCACAGTGAGGCGATGCTGCGTTACGGCAGTGACAAACCCGACCTGCGTATCCCGCTGGAACTGGTGGAAATCAAAGATCTGATGGCTGCGGTGGAGTTCAAGGTGTTCTCCGGTCCCGCCAACGATCCGAAAGGCCGCGTAACGGCGTTGAGAGTACCGGGTGGTAGTGAGATCAGCCGCAAGCAGATTGATGATTACACCAAGTATGTGAGCATTTACGGAGCACGTGGCCTGGCTTACATCAAGGTCAATGACAAAGATGACCTTGAAGAAGGTCTGCAGTCTCCGATTGTTAAATTCCTGCCCAATGAGGTTCGTGCGGCGATTCTGGAACGCACCGGCGCAGAAAATGGTGACCTGATCTTCTTTGGTGCCGATAACCGCCGGGTGGTCAGTGAGGCCCTGGGCGCATTGCGTTGCAAGCTGGGTGCCGACCTCAACCTGTACACCTGTGATTGGGCCCCGCTCTGGGTAGTGGATTTTCCCATGTTTGAAGAGGATGGCGAAGGTGGCTGGACTTCTCTGCACCACCCGTTTACCCGTCCTGCCTGTACGCCGGATGAGTTGAAATCCAATCCTGAAGGAGCGTTGTCCATTGCCTACGATATGGTGTTGAACGGCACCGAACTGGGTGGCGGTTCCATTCGTATTCACAATCCCGATATGCAGCGTGCCGTGTTTGAGGTGCTGGGAATCAGCGATGAGGAAGCGGATGAGAAGTTCGGGTTCCTGATCGATGCATTGCGATTTGGTTGTCCGCCCCACGGTGGCTTGGCCTTCGGACTGGATCGCCTGATCATGTTGATGACCGGCAGTCAGTCGATTCGCGACGTGATCGCTTTCCCGAAAACCCAAACCGCGGCTTGTCTGCTGACCGACGCTCCCGGCAATGTCGATACCAAGCAGTTGCGGGAACTGAACATACGATTGCGTGAGAAAAAACCTCAGGAAGAGGGCTAACACCGGCCCTTGTCTTAAAAAATAATGACAACGGGTGACAGGACACCCGATGCAGTATGAAGTGGAGGTATTTTTATGGCCGGTCACAGTAAATGGGCCAACATAAAACACCGCAAGGCAGCCCAGGATGCCAAGCGGGGCAAGATTTTCACCAAGCTGATCCGCGAGCTTGTGGTGGCGGCCAAAAGTGGTGGCGGTAGCCCGGAAGATAATCCGCGCCTGCGAGCGGCCATTGATAAGGCGCTTGGCAACAATATGAAGCGCGACACTATCGATAAGGCCATTGCCAGAGGTGCCGGTGCTGACGACGCCGATAATTATGAAGAGGTCACCTACGAAGGTTATGGCGTGGGTGGTATTGCCGTGTTGGTCGAATGCATGACTGACAATCGCAACCGGACCGTGTCTGATGTGCGTCATGCGTTTTCAAAACGCGGGGGCAATCTGGGCACCGATGGTTCGGTCGCCTACCTGTTTAATCGCACAGGCCAGATCAGCTATCCCCCGGGGTCTGACGAAGATCAGATTATGGAGGCGGCACTGGAAGCCGGTGCCGAAGATGTGGTCACCAATGAAGACGGCTCAGTGGATGTGTTGACCGCCTGGGAAGACTTTTCCACGGTTAAAGAATCATTGACGGCTGCCGGTCTGGAGCCGGAGCAGGCCGAGGTCACCATGTTGGCGACAACCACCGTTGCGCTGGATAAAGAAGCGGCAGAAAAGCTGCTGGCATTGGTGGACCACCTGGAAGACTTGGATGATGTGCAGAATGTCTATACCAACGCGGATATTCCCGATGAGGTGATGGCAGAACTCGGCTGAACGGCCGGTAAATGTGGGTGGTTTCAATGCCACCTGATTGATCACAGAGCGAGTAATCAGAGGAGAAAAACGATGAAAGTGCTGAAGAAAACTGCGGAGTACACCGTATATCAAAAGCGTTCAGGCCGTTATGCCGTGGTGGATGCTGATAAAAACACTGTCAATGGCGATGAAAAAGTTGCCATACTGATTGCCGAAGGCTTCGTTACACAGGCTGCGCCGAAGGTAGAAGAAGCACCTGCCGAAGAAGCACCTGCCGAAGAAGCACCTGCCGAAGAAGCACCTGCCGAAGAAGCACCTGCCGGAGAAGCACCTGCCGGAGAAGCACCTGCCGCAGAAGATGAAGAACCCAAAGCTGAGTAACGTTTTGCGGTTTGATCGGGCGGCCCCAGTGGCCGCCTTTTTTATTTTTGGCGGGGCAAGTGGCTGATCAGGGCTTGTAATTTTGCATCAGTAGGATACTGTAGCAATATACAGTATGTTGGTGGAGTGGCATGACCCTGATACTCGGCATTGACCCCGGTTCCCGAAAGACCGGTTTTGGCATCATTAACGCCGTTGGTGCAAAAGCTGAATACATCACCAGCGGTATTATCCGTTTGCCCGAAGGCGCCCTTCCCGAGCGGCTGAAAATTATCTTTGACAGTCTGAGTACCCTGATTTCCGAATATCGCCCTATCACCATGGCCGTGGAAGATATTTTTCTGGCCCGAGATCCCAGAGCTGCGTTAAAACTGGGTCAGGCACGGGGTGCCGCCATAGCCGCTGGCACCAATGCTGGCTTGAGTGTGGCCGAGTATGCTGCTCGTCTGGTCAAGAAGTCGGTTGTGGGCACAGGAGCGGCCAACAAGTCGCAGGTGCAGTTTATGGTGACACGTCTGCTCAAACTGTCTGCCGCGCCAGCCGAGGATGCTGCCGATGCCCTGGCGGTTGCCCTCTGTCATGCCAGAACGCTGGGCACAGCCTCCGGGTTATCCAGAGGGATTCAGTATTCCCGGGGTCGTATCAAGTCCATGCCTGGAGTAGGCGGTGAGCAGGGGAGTCCGGTCAAATGATCGGCCGTATCAGCGGTGTGTTGCTGGAGCGTCAGGCACAGGAGTTGCTCATTGATGTGCAGGGTGTCGGCTATGAGGTTCAGGTTTCCCTGACGACGTTTTTTGACTTGCCCCCACAGGGTGAAACCGTGGTGCTGCATACGCACCTGGTAGTGCGCGAAGATGCCCATCAGCTCTTCGGGTTTGGTGAGCAGAGTGAGCGAGAATTGTTTCGACACCTGATCAAGGTCAGCGGTGTGGGGCCAAAGCTGGCACTGGCCATTCTTTCCGGCATGACTGCCAGCGAGTTTGTAAAAGGCGTTCAGAATAACGATGTGGCGGGTCTGGTTAGATTGCCTGGCGTCGGCAAGAAAACCGCTGAGCGATTGATTGTTGAAATGCGTGATCGCCTGCAAAGTTTTGCCACGAAAGATATGCCGGTTGCCTCTACCGCAACACTTGCACAGCCGCCCGACGCGGTTCTTGAAGCGGAGAGTGCCCTGACTTCCCTTGGCTATAAACCGCAGGAAGCATCGCGCATGGTCGCTGCTGTAGCCACGGAAGGGCAAAGTAGTCAGGAATTGATTCGTCTGGCACTAAAAAGCATGGTTAAAAGCTAAGCCCAGCAAGATATACTGGCCGCTATGATCGAAACAGACCGTCTGATTTCCCCCGAAGCTTCCGTTCAGGAAGATCGTTTCGACCGCGCTATTCGTCCCTTGAGCCTTGCCGATTATGTCGGCCAGCAGGCTGTGCGCGACCAGCTCGAAATCTTCATCGGTGCTGCCCGTAATCGCGGCGAACCTCTGGATCATACCCTGGTGTTTGGTCCTCCAGGGCTGGGCAAAACAACCCTGGCACATATCATTGCCAATGAACTCGGTGTTGCCCTGAAAACCACATCGGGGCCGGTGCTGGAACGTGCCGGAGACCTGGTGGCGTTGATGACCAATCTGGAACCGGGGGATGTGCTGTTTATTGATGAAATTCACCGCCTCAGCCCGGTGGTGGAAGAAGTGATCTACCCTGCCATGGAAGATTACCAGCTGGATATCATGATTGGTGAAGGTCCGGCGGCCCGTTCTATCAAGCTCGACCTGCCACCCTTTACCCTGGTCGGAGCGACCACCCGGGCGGGTCTGTTGACCTCTCCACTGCGGGATCGTTTTGGCATTGTGCAGCGGCTCGAGTTCTATTCGGTGGAGGAGTTGAGCCAGATTGTTTACCGCTCGGCGGGAATTCTCGGTGTCAGCCTGGACAAGCCGGGTGCCGCTGAAATTGCGCGCCGTTCACGGGGTACGCCGCGTATTGCGAATCGCCTGTTGCGGCGGGTCAGGGATTTTGCAGAAATGAAAGCGGACGGCAACATCACTGCTGATGTGGCAGACCAGGCTCTGAACATGCTGAATGTCGATGGCAAAGGGTTTGATCATATGGACCGCCGCCTGTTGTTGGCCATCATGGAAAAGTTCGCCGGTGGGCCGGTGGGTGTCGATAGCATCGCAGCGGCAATCAGTGAAGAGCGGGATACCATCGAGGATGTTCTGGAACCCTATTTGATACAGCAGGGTTACATCACCAGAACGCCCCGTGGCCGCATGGTGACGGCTCTTGCTTACGAACATTTTGGACTTCAGAGCCCGGATAATTTGCCCCGGCAATTGGATTTAACGGATAAATGACCAAAGAATATTGTCTACCCATTCGCGTCTACGTGGAAGATACCGACGCGGGTGGCATTGTCTACTACGCCAACTACCTGAAATACCTGGAACGTGCCCGTACCGAACTGATGCGGACCCTCGGGTATGACAAGCCGGCTTTGTTCGATGGAATGCAGTTCGTGGTGCATTCCGTGGAATTGAAATATCGTGTTCCGGCGGTGCTAGACGACCAAATCATTGCCACTGCGCGGCTGGTGGGCGTGACAAGAACATCCTTTACCATCGCCCAGACGGTAAAGCGTGACGAGCAAATTTTAGTGGAAGGGACCGTGCGGGCAGCCTGTATTGATCACGACAGCAAACGCCCGGTAGCCATTCCTGAAGACATGATGCAGACCCTCAAATCTGCACTCTGATAACCTGACGGGAGTAACCGGTGAACGATCATTTATCCCTTTGGAGTCTGATAGCCAATGCCACTCTGCTGGTGCAGTTTGTCATGTTGCTGTTGTTCTTCGCTTCAATCGTCTCGTGGGTCATGATTGTCCAGCGCGGCCTGTATTTGAGAAATGCCGCCCACACTCTGCGCAAGTTCGAGGATAACTTCTGGTCCGGTATCGACCTTAACCAGCTCTACCATGACTGCGGCGCGCAGGGCTCGGTGGAAGGGCTGTCCAGTGTGTTCCGCGCAGGCTTCCGTGAATTTAACCGGCTGGCACAACAGAAGAGCCACGTCGATCCCGATACCGTCATGGAGGGCACCGAGCGTTCCATGCGCGTGGCCCTGTCACGGGAAGAAGAGCGCCTCAATCGCAATTTGCCCTTTCTGGCCAGCGTGGCTTCCGTGAGCCCCTACATCGGCCTGTTTGGTACAGTCTGGGGCATCATGAATGCGTTTCGTGGCTTGGCCACGGTGCAGCAGGCAACCCTGGCAACTGTTGCTCCGGGTATTTCCGAAGCGTTGATTGCTACGGCGATGGGGCTGTTTGCCGCGATTCCCGCGGTGTTGGCCTATAACCGTTACTCGGCGTCGGCAGACAGTATTTACAGCAGCTACGAAACCTTTGCCGAAGAATTTTCCAGTATTCTCCACCGCCGCATTCACGGTGATTGAATATGAAAAGTCCCCGGCAAAAACGCCGCCTGGTTGCAGAAATTAATGTGGTGCCTTACATCGATGTGATGCTGGTACTGCTGATTGTCTTCATGGTCACCGCACCGCTGCTGATGCAGGGAGTTAAGGTGGAGTTGCCCCAAGCGCCCTCCGCCCCTCTGGAAGATAAAGACCTGGAGCCGCTGATCGTCTCCGTCAAAGCAGACGGCACTTATTACCTGGATCTGGGCAATGGCCAGAATGAGCAACAATCCCTGGATGTGATTGTCGACAAGGTCAAAAAGGTGATGGGTGTGCAGCCCAAGACACCGGTACTGGTCTGGGGGGATAAAGCCGTGGATTACGGCACGGTGGTGCAACTCATGAGCCAGCTGCAGGGAGCCGGGGCACCTTCGGTCGGGTTGGTGACAGAGCCGCCTGGAAGAAACTGACCACTGTGTTTTCGGGCAAAGTCTCCACATATACAGTCGCCATTCTGGTCAGCCTGCTGTTGCATGCTGGCGTGGTGATGCTCATGGTCTGGCATTGGGAGTCGGAACATATACAGCGCAAAGTGGCGCCGCCCAAGTATGTGCAGGCTAAGTTGATGACGTTGCAGCAAAAGGCCAAGCCGCAGCCTAAGCCTGTCGCCAAGCCCAAACCGAAGCCCAAGCCGGTAGCGAAACCTGCGCCAAAACCGAAACCCAAGCCGGCACCAAAACCGGCACCGAAACCAGCGCCGAAGCCCAAGCCAGTGCCGAAACCGGAACCCAAGCCGGCACCAAAACCGGAGCCGGATAAAAAGCAGTTGCAACAGCAACTGGCCAGCGCGCTGGCAGAGGAAGAAGAGTTTCTGGCCGCATCGAATGAAGAAGAGATTGCGGCCAGTTACCATGACTATATTTTTGAACGTATTGCGGCAAACTGGAGCCGACCACCGAGCGCCCGTCGAGAGATGGAGGTTGAGTTGCTGGTACAACTGGTGCCCACCGGCCAGGTCATCAGCGTCAGTGTGGTACGTTCCAGTGGCAATTCCGCGTTTGACCGCTCTGCCGAGCAGGCGGTACATAAAGTGGGCCGTTTTGAGAAGTTGAAAGAAATAGAGAATCCCAGGGTGTTCGACAAGTATTTTCGTCGGTTGACGCTGGTATTCAGACCAGATGATTTGAGGTTATAACCTGTGAGCAAAAAATTAGGGTTGGTTCTTTCCCTTACATTGACCACGCTGTTTTGGCTGACACCGGCTGCGGCTGAGTTCACCATTGAGATCACCCAGGGGGTGGATAACCCCACGCGTATTGCTATTCCTCCGATCACCCAGTCTGGGCGTGCATTGCCGGAGGATGTCAGCAACATTGTCTCCAATGACCTGCAGCGCAGCGGTCTCTTCAGCCCGATTCCGCGCCAGAATATGCTGTCATTTCCCGCCACTATTAAAGAGGTGTATTACCGGGATTGGCGCATACTCGGGAGCGAGTATCTGGTGGTGGGACAGGTGGTTGAAAACGCTGGTCGCTACAGGATTACCTTTAGCCTGGTTGAAATCACTGGCGGGCGCACGGTCTTTACCAAAGTGGTGGATGGAGGATCGACGCAGTTCAGGGACATGGCCCACTACATCAGCGATCAGGTGTATGAGGCCATCACCGGAATACCCGGCGCTTTTTCGACCCGGGTCGCTTATGTCACGGCCTATCCCAAGAACGGCAGCATGAATTTCCGCCTGATGGTGTCAGATGCAGACGGCCACAGGGAGCGTATGTTGCTGGAATCCCGCCAGCCGATCATGTCTCCTGCCTGGTCCCCGGATGCCAGTGAACTGGTTTATGTGTCATTTGAAACCGGCAGACCGGCCATTTTCAGGCAGCGCCTGGCCACCGGCGCCCGCGAACAGCTCACTAACTTCAAAGGGCTGAATGGAGCACCTTCATGGTCCCCGGATGGCCGCAAGCTGGCTCTGGTCCTTTCCAAAGACGGAAATCCGGAAATTTACACTTTTGATTTGACTACTCGCCAGTTCAGCAGAGTAACCAGTCACTTCGCCATTGATACCGAACCAAACTGGACGCCGGACGGAAAATCGCTGATTTTTACGTCGGATAGGGGGGGCACACCACAAATTTACAAACTGGCCATTGCAAGTGGACGGGTAGAACGCTTAACCTTTGCGGGGTCGTACAACGCCAGACCAAGACTTGCTCCTGATGGGCGTACTTTGGTCATGGTACACCGCGATAATGGTAACTTTCATATCGCAACACAGGATCTGGTTACGGGCGACCTGCGAGTTTTAACACAAACGTATCTGGATGAGTCCCCAACCGTTGCCCCTAATGGTGCTATGCTTTTGTATGCCACCAAACAAGGCGACAAGGGAGTACTGGCGGCTGTTTCACTGGATGCGGGTGTGAAATTTTTATTGCCAGCGAGGTTCGGAGATGTCCGAGAACCTGCCTGGTCACCCAAATAAACAAGCTTGTTTTTAGTTACAGGAGATTACAATGAAGACACAACTGCTCAAATATGGCGCGATCATCTCTTTTATGGCAGCGCTGTTGTCGGGCTGTTCTACCACTGGTAGCGATGAAGACGCTTCTGCATCTACCACCATGCCGAGCCAATCCGTTACCACTGGTACAGTTAGCACACAGGACGTAAGTGGCACTACCTTGGGCACAGACAGTGCAGTAGCTCGTGTATTCTACTTCGAGTTCGATAAGGCAGTATTAAATGCCGAATCGCGCGCTGCATTGCGTCTGCACGCCGAGTGGCTGAAAGCCCACCCAGCGGTCAATATTCGTCTGGAAGGCCATGCGGACGAGCGCGGAACCCGCGAGTACAACATGGCACTGGGTGAACGTCGTGCTAACTCTGTTCGTGATTTCCTGATCCAGGAAGGTGTGAACGCAGCAGTGATGGAAGTGATCAGCTACGGTGAAGAAAGCCCGGCTGCTATGGGCAGCAACGAAGCTTCATGGGCGCTGAACCGTCGTGTTGAAATGAAGTAATAAGCTATCAGCTTTGTGAAGGGCGTCCGGTGTGCTTGTCACGCCGGACGCTTTAAGTTGTCAGGATTTTTCCTGAAAGTTTCAGCCCATAACAACTTCTGCACATTCTGCTTGTCCATATCAGGGTCTGCTTAACTCATCGGGGTATGACTCATGCGCGCTTTAATTGCCAGCACTCTCCTATTTGCCTGCATTCCTCTTACGCTCCAAGCTGCGGCTCCGGTGTCCGAAATTGGCAGTGAGTCCACCTATAACCCGCCCCCCATACCCGTTCCGGTACCTGTGACTCCGACACCACAGCCGGTTGCCCCAGCGGCGGTGGGTGACCCCCATTACCAGCTGCAGATGCTTCAGGATGAGGTGCGTACTCTACGGGGTATGGTCGAAGAGCTGAGCAATGATATTAAACAGCTTAAAGCCCGTCAGCTTGATGATTATATGGACCTGGATCGCCGTCTCAGCGGAATGAGTGCCGGTGGAACAGAAACCCAAAACACGCCCACGGCCCATTCAGCTTCTACCACCACGTCGACAGCCACTTCGCCCGTTGTAAAGCCGACTCCGGCATCTGGGAACGAAGCGGCTGATTACACAGCCGCCTACAATGCGTTAAAAGCGGGTAAGACTGCAGAGGCCACGGCACTGTTCAAACAGCATGTTGAGAAGTATCCCAGTGGCACTTACACGGCCAATGCACACTATTGGCTTGGTGAAATTTACCTGTTGCAGAACAACCTGGAACAGGCCAGGCAATCGTTCAATACCGTTACTTCCAGTTACCCGGCACACCGTAAAGCGTCGGATGCCACGTTTAAGCTGGGGTTGGTTTACCACCTGATGGGTGATAACACGAAAGCGAAGTCCCTGCTTGAGAAAGCCGCTGCGGGCACTGATAACGCTGCCAAGTTGGCGCAGAGCTATCTCAGAGAAAATTTCTAGCTGTAACCTGTTGCTGCTTTTTCCGTTAAACTGCGCGGTTTCTGCCGCGTAGTCGAGCTTTCATGGAACAGACATCCCTAAAAATTACCGAGATATTTCACTCCCTGCAGGGTGAATCCTCTACCGTTGGCCTGCCAACCGTATTTGTGCGTCTGACCGGCTGTCCATTGCGCTGTCATTACTGCGATACGGAATACGCCTTTTACGGTGGTGAGCGCAAAACCCTGACGCAAATACTCGATGAGGTGGCAGTCTTTGCCACGCCCCGGGTTTGTGTCACCGGGGGTGAACCGTTGGCGCAGAAATCCTGTCTCGAACTTTTGACGGCACTTTGTGATCGCGGCTATGCCGTGTCACTGGAAACGGCTGGCGCGTTGTCTGTCGCAGACGTTGACCCTCGCGTCGTCAAGGTTATGGACCTGAAAACCCCCGCTTCCGGGGAAGCCCATCGCAATCTGTACGACAACCTTTCGTTATTACAAACTACCGACCAGATTAAATTTGTGATCTGTGATCGTCAGGATTACGAGTGGGCGAGATTAAAGCTGGACGAGCTGTCCCTGCCCGAGCGGGTAGGGGAAATCCTGTTCTCCCCGAGCCATGGTTCACTGCAGGCAAAAGAGTTGGCGGAGTGGATTCTGGAGGACAGGCTGCCGGTAAGATTTCAGTTACAACTGCATAAACTACTCTGGAACGATACCCCGGGGCATTGATTAATGAATGAAACAAATAGAAAAGCCGTTGTATTGGTGTCGGGGGGGTTAGATTCCACCACCGTGCTTGCCATGGCCCGTCAGCAGGGATTCCGTTGTTTTACCCTCAGTTTTGATTACGGCCAACGTGCCCATGCTGAATTGGCGGCTGCCCAGCGCTGTTCAGAGCAGTTGGGTGCAGAACAGCACAAGGTGGTTAAGCTGGATCTGCGAACCATTGGCGGCTCTGCGCTGACCGATGACAGCATTCTGGTGCCAGAAGAAGAAACTAGTGGTATCCCGGTCACCTATGTGCCCGCCCGCAACACAGTGTTCCTTTCCATCGCTCTCGGTTGGGCTGAGGTGCTGGAGGCCAGTGATATTTTTATTGGTGTGAATGCTGTGGATTACTCCGGCTACCCGGACTGTCGGCCAGAATACATCCAGGCTTTTGAGAATATGGCCAATCTCGCTACCAAGGCGGGCGTTGAAGGTCGCTACTTGCGTATAAACAAACCGCTGATTGATCTGACCAAGGCAGAAATTATTCAACTGGGTATGCAAGCCGGTGTGGACTACTCACAAACCGTGTCCTGTTACCAGGCCACGGAAGCGGGACTGGCCTGCGGAAAATGCGATAGTTGCCGGCTGCGCAAAATTGGTTTTGAACAGGCTGGGGTTGGAGATCCAACCCGTTATATTCTCTCGAAATAAATACTTGATTTTTGATTGCCCATAAGTAAGATATGCGCCTCTTCCAAGGGTCGTTAGCTCAGTTGGTAGAGCAGTTGGCTTTTAACCAATTGGTCGCTGGTTCGAATCCAGCACGACCCACCAAATTTAAAAAGGCTGCCTAATTAGGCGGCCTTTTTTATGTCCGATAAGCAATGGATTTATGCATGGAAGCGTTGTGCGACAATCTCCGCCTTGCGTTTCAGGATAGAGGCCTTCCTTAAAAAGCAGTACTTCTTCTCGGTTAGGTGTGAATAAGCTTGGGCGAACGTCGGAGCTGGTACCCGGTGGAGACAAAGGCTTGGACATTGTCATTTAGACCATCCAAGCCATGTCTGTGCACAGTCATTTTCCGGTAAAGATATTGATCATTTTTGCCAGTGAGGCACTAGCCGAATACGGTGGTGCCCAGGTAGACCATATAACCGATATAACAGGACAACAGCACCAACCCCTCAAGGCGGTTGATTCGCCCCGGTCCCCGGAAACCATAGCAGAATACAAACAACAGCAGTGTCAGGGCTGTCATCACCAGCAGGTCTCGGCTGAGGACTTCCGGCCCCACTGACATGGGATGAATGGCGCCAGCGATACCCACCACCGCCAGAGTATTAAAGATATTCGAGCCCAGCACATTACCCAGAGCAATATCGTGCTCACCCTTGCGGGTGGCTGCCAGCGATGAGGCCAGTTCCGGCAGAGATGTGCCAATGGCAATGATGGTCAGGCCGATGACAATATCACTGACACCCAGGCCCTGGGCAATTTCCACTGCACCCCAGACCAGCAATCTTGAGCTGGCAACCAGTAATACCAGCCCCAGAATCAACTGCCACACCGACTTTGACAACGCAACCGGGTGTGCGGCCAGCTCTTCAGCCACTTCACTGCCCAGTACATCGGTTTTATTGCGAAGCCCCTGGCGAATAGTCCAACCCATGAGGCAGGCAAACAGTCCTAATAATATCCATGCGTCGGTTCTGGAAACATGACCATCCCAGAGTTGGTAGGCCGCCAGTCCGGCAAGGGCAATAAGGATCGGCAGTTCCTTGCGCAACACCTGAGAGTGAACCGCAATGGGGCTTATCAGTGCCGTCAGGCCAAGAATCAGTGCAATATTAGTGATGTTAGAGCCGTAGGCATTCCCCAGTGCAATGCCCGGGTTACCCTGGGAGGCGGCGAGGGCCGAGACCACCATCTCCGGTGCGGACGTACCAAAACCAACAATCACCATACCGATCAGCAGTGGTGGCATGCCGAAGTGGCCCGCCGTGCCAGCGGCGCCATCGACAAACTGGTCGGCACTCCAGACCAGCACAATCAGCCCTGCGATAACGGCCAGTAATGGAATTAGCATACAACGTCCTGGGTACTCAACAATCGGGGTGACCTGAATGGGTCAGCATGATCATACCCATGGGTATAAATAGCAAGTCCGGAGCAGCAGAGAGCAGTCCTGCCATCCCGTTGAGTTGGCTTCTGCATCTGAAGGTATGAATGTTGCATCACTGATGGTATCTGTCAGCGGGAGAAAGACTATGTTTTCAATCGATTACCTGAACGATGCTTTGACACCCTGGGTCATCGTGATAGTTGGCGTTGTGATCAGTGCTGTGGTCCTTTATATCCTGAAAAAGCTGATCATGCACCGCCTGCGCAAACTGACCAGTGAAACACGGTATATGCTGGACTCACTAATGGTTTATGCATTGTCCCTGCCGTTGACTGTGTTTGCCGTCGCCTGCCTGTTAATGGTTGTCGAGGCGCTGCTCAACTACACGGGATTACTGGCAAATACGGGTCAGGCATACGGCGATACACTGATCAAAATACTGCTGATTATGGCCGTTATCCTGTTCGTCGACCGTATCACCATGGGGTTTATCGGCGAACAGGCTGAGCGGCATGAGAATTTCAAAAACAGTAAAACCATTCTCAAGGGCATCAGTCGGGGCATTATTATCTGTATCGGTGCCCTCGTGTTACTGGGCACACTGGGCATCTCCGTCACGCCCATTGTGGCGTCTCTGGGGATTACGTCTCTGGCGGTAGCGCTGGCACTTCAACCCACGCTGGAAAACTTTTTTTCCGGCGTGCAAATGGTGATCGACAAGCCCATTCGTGTGGGAGACTTTATTGAAATCGAATCCGGGGAGCAGGGGTTTGTGGATAAAATTGGCTGGCGTTCCACCTGGATCAGGATGCTGCCCAACAACACCATCATTATGCCCAACAGTGAGCTGTCAAATTCCAAGATCATCAATTACTTCTACCCGGAAAAAGAGCTGTCGGTGCCGGTGGAAGTGGGAGTTCACTACAGTTCAGACCTGGAACATGTGGAGCGTGTGACCCTGGAGGTAGCGCGCGAGATTCTGGTCAGCCATGAATGGGGCGTGGATGATTACGAGACCTTTGTGGTGTATACGGCGTTTGCAGATTCCAGCATCAACTTTACCGTGATGCTACGCGCCAAGGAGTACTTCAATCGCTTCTGGGTAAAGTCGGCCTTTATCAAGGCATTGCACAAGCGTTATGCCGAGGAGGGCATTGTGATTCCCTACCCCATCCGTGCGCTCAACACCCGGCAGGAGTCGGCGACCTTTACTCCACCCGTAACAGATATCTGACTCCGCGGCTGGTGTTGTTCCGCTAAAGGTTATTGGGTTGTCGGCAGACGCGTGAGCAGGCTGAACAGCAGACCGAACACCAAGGCAGCGGCACCGATACCGAATGCCTCACCGAGGGTGCCGCCGTAGGATAGCCACATTTTGGTCAGCCAAGGGCCAGCCACCTGAGCCAGCCCGTAAAGGGCCACCAAGGCCGCTGAAAGTTTGGGGCCCTGATGGGGTTGCAGTGCCCGCCCGATGCGCTGGGTTAGCAATACGGTACCGAGAAACGTGCCGCCCACCAGCAATCCGCAGCAGATAATCCCGAAAGTGCCGCCAATCAGCACTGCCGCCAACACGCCGCACAACTGCACCACAAAATTCAATCGCAATGCTGGCAGGTCTCCCATGAGGGACCCCAGTGTATTCCAGACCCATGGGGAGGGAATGGTGGCCAACGCGACCAGCAGCCAGGAACCATTGGTGAGCCAGTGCTCTGCTGTGAGGGTCAGGCTGGCCAGCAGTGGCAGAAAGGTCATCGGCAGAATGTAACCCAACCCGGCCCCAGCGTAAGAAAGGAACAGTGGCAGGCTGGCACGATTAACCAGCCCTTTTGTGGGTCGTTCGGTGTGGTTTGCATCTTCACTGGTGACGGGAATTTCCAGTCCCAGTAACTGGCGGATTCCCCACCACACCAGCGGCAGCGAGAACAGTGCCGCCGGCCACCAGCGTCCCGGTCCGTGCAGCCAGTCCCGGCTGACACTGACAAGCGCACTGGATAACAGCAGACCCACGCCAACTCCGAGATACACAAGACCACTGAGTGAAGCACGATTGCGTGTTACCAGCCATTCCAGAATCAGCGCTGGCACCTGAACAAACACCACGCCGTTGGCAATACCGTTGAGGCAGCGGGTAATACTCAATGCTGAAGGGTCCACCAGTTGTGTTTGCGCCAGAGTTGTCAGCACGTGGGTCCAGAGAGCGAGCGGTAACAGCACACGAATATGGGGAATGCTATGCCAGCGAATGGCCAGTAGAGCCCCCAGCAGATAGCCAAGGTAGTTCCATGTGGCCACGGCTGCACCCTGTTGCGGCGTCAGCATACCGTCGCCGATAAAGTAGGGCAGCAGGGGGGTATAGATAAACCGTCCCAGCGTGTGCACCACCAGCAACAGAGCTGCGCCCGCCAGCAGGATATAAAACTCCTTGGGCGGGAATCCTGGATGATGTTGTGGGTCGTGCATGTTGTGCCTTACCGTAGGGCTTGCCCGGCAGGTAGTGACCGGAAGAAGGGTTTCATTACCAGGGCTGTCAAAAGATCAGGGGCTTTCGGCCGGATTGTCACCTCTTTTTTCCAGCGCCGGCTGGTAGTTCTGATCTGCCGATAGCTGCAGCCAGTGACGGGATTGTGCTTTGTCCATGGGCTGTCCAACGCCGGTTTCGTACATCACCGATAGCGCGTATTGGGCCTCAGCATTGCCACCCTCGGCGGCCACTTTAAACAACTCCCCGGCGCGGTCAATATCCTGCTCAACGCCGAGCCCGGTTTCATACAGCCAGGCCAGCCGTGTGACAGCTTCGTAGTGGGGTGGAGTGGCCTCTGCCATTTCGATCAATAACTCCCGTGGCTGGTCCACTTCACCCTTGGCGATCAACTGCCGGACCTTGAGCATGGGGGAATCCTCGGCAGCACCACCCATATTGATGGATTTCAGCATATCCGCCGCGTCCTCGTCGCCGTCCAGCGCAGCGATGGTCAGCCAGTGGGTCGCTGTTTCAGCATTCACCAGTTCGGGATGGTTCATGTGCATCAGCCCCACTTGGTAGGCCCCTGCTCGGCTGCCCTTTTCTGCGGCATGCAGATAGTAGTCCCGCGCTACCATCAGGTCTTTTTCAACGCCCATTCCCTGTTCATACAAGATGCCCAGGTTAAAGGCTGCCTCGCCACTGCCCTTGCCGGTAATGTGCAGCCACATTTCTCGGGCTACCTCGTAGTGGGCCATTTTGAATTCTGCGTAGGCCAGATAAAGCTGCATTTTCGGTTCTGCGGCATGGAATTCTTCGGGCAGTTCCACTTCCGCCTGGGCGCAAAGTGATACCAGCAGTGCGGCCAGCGTTATTCGGATCTTGGCAAACGTCTTGGTAAACATGGCAATTGCTCGGGCTGACAATAGATTCACTATAGAGCATTGAAGCAGTCTGCCTGGCAAAGTGCCACGGTGCTTTAGTCCAATGTAGTAGGAGGTGTCTTCCCGCCGATACAGGGATGATGTGGTGATTGAAATACACAGCTCAGGGATCAGCTCTTCCGGTCTGACTTGGGTTCAAAATGACTAGGGCTTCAACCAGCAGGAAAAGGGTTTGTTGCAACATCTGCTGGTTATTCATATGACTTTCCTGGCTTTACTGGGCAAGCCCGGTTGATCTGCAGGTGCTAGTGAATATCTCAATAAGTTGTTTGGTAAGGCCGGGGATTCAATTAGGTACACTGCCTTCATTCGGGTCGTCATAGTTGTTGCAGAGGACCAAGTCAGCGAGTATTGTTGTCCCAAAGTGTTTGGTATTAGGTGAGGAATCCACTTGAAGCCAACCGATATAATAAAAAACAAAGAGTATTTCCACCGGGTCGTCGATTGTCAGTATGCCTGCCCAGCACATACTCCTGTTCCTGAATATATTCGCCTGATCGCACAGCAGCGATACACAGAAGCCTACATGATCAACTGGGAATCCAATGTGTTCCCCGGTGTGTTGGGGCGTACCTGTGATCGCCCCTGTGAGCCAGCGTGCCGCCGGGGTCGAGTTGAAGAAGAGCCGGTTGCCATCTGTCGTTTAAAACGTGTGGCGGCAGATCATAAAGATGAAATCTCAGCGCATTTGCCAGTTATCCCGACTACTAAAAATGGTCGAAAAATAGCGTTGGTGGGTGCGGGTCCGGCTTCATTGACTGTGGCGAGAGATTTGGCACCCCTCGGCTATGAGCTGCATGTTTACGACGAGCAGAAGAAAGGCGGTGGCTTTATGCGAAGCCAGATACCATCATTTCGACTGCCTGAATCCGTATTGGACGAGGAAGTCGGTTATATCCTCGATATGGGCCTCGTGACCCACTTCAATCACTACGTGGACAGCCTCCAGGACTTGCTGAATCAGAAATACGATGCCGTTTTTGTGGGTTCAGGTGCCCCTCGCGGGCGGGATCTGGCTAACCTGCCGGGTCGTCAGGAAGCTGATGAATCAATCCATATTGGTATTGATTGGCTGGCCAGCGTGGCTTTTGAACATACGGAGTCAATTGGCAAACGCGTGATTGTGTTGGGTGGTGGTAATACGGCGATGGACTGCTGCCGAACCGCCCGTCGTCTGGGGGGTGAAGACGTCAAGGTCGTTGTTCGCAGCCCCTACGAAGAAATGAAAGCCTCCCCGTGGGAAAAAGAAGATGCCACCCACGAGGGCATTCCCATCATAGACAATCACGTGCCCCTGGAGTTTGTCCACGAAGGTGGGAAATTGGTGGGTATGCGTTTTGAGAAAGTCTGCGCTGCCTACGATGACCATGGCAAACGGTCCCTGGTACCCACCGGTGAAGAACCTGTGTTGTATCCCTGCGATGCTGTGTTGGTAGCCATCGGTCAGGAGAATGCATTTCCCTGGATCGAAAAAGACATCGGTATCGAGTTCGACGATTGGGGTATGCCGGTACTGAATCCGCAGACTTATCAGTCATCCCTTTCAAATGTTTTCTTTGGTGGAGATGCGGCATTTGGGCCCAAAAATATTATTACCGCCGTTGCCCAGGGGCATCAGGCAGCCATCTCGATTGACCTGTTCTGCAATGGGCAAAAGGTAGAGGAAAGGCTGCCACCCAGCACCAACCTGGTCAGTCAGAAAATGGGTATTCACGAGTGGAGCTACGATAACGGTATTACCACGGATGACAGAAAAATTGTCCCCCTGGTGGAACTGACCAGTGCTCTCCAGAACCGTGCTCTGGAAGTGGAGCTGGGATTCGATGTGCAGACAGCCTTTGTGGAAGCACAACGTTGCCTGAACTGTGATGTGCAGACGGTATTCACCGATGACAAATGTATTGAATGCGATGCCTGTGTCGACATCTGTCCCATGGACTGCATCAACTTCATAGAGAATGCCGAAGAGGATGAGCTTCGGCAAAATATCCGTGTGAAGGCCGTTAATGTGGAGCAGGCGCTCTATGTATCCGGGGAGCTCAAAACCGGGAAAGTGATGGTGAAGGATGAGGATGTTTGTCTTCACTGCGGGCTTTGTGCGGAACGATGTCCCACAGCAGCCTGGGATATGCAGCAGTTCTATTATCAGGTGACCAAGGCCGCGTCAGCATGCAAAAAATAACATCGGTCAATGATTTTGTGGTTTGTTTTGCCAACACCAATGGTACGGGTTCAGCCAGTGCCAACAATTTGTTTGCCAAATCAATTTTTCGCATGGGCATACCCGTCAGCCCCAAAAATGTCTTTCCCTCTAACATACAGGGCTTGCCCACCTGGTATGAGGTACGGGTAAACGACAAGGGCTACTTGGGCCGGCGGGGTGGTGTTGATCTCATGGTGGCGATCAATCCCCAGAGCATCGCCCAAGATATTAAGTTGGTGAGCACCGGTGGTTATTTCCTCTACGACAGTACCAAGCCGCTGGACGCGGGACTTCTCCGGGATGATATCAACCTGTTGGGAATACCGTTGACGGATATTTCCCGGCGTGAATATACCGACCAGCGCCAAAGGCAACTGTTTAAAAATGTAATTTATATCGGTGCATTAGCAGCGCTGCTGGATATGGAATTCGATGTACTGAAAAACCTGATTCACGAGCAGTTCAAAGGCAAGGAAAAGCTGATCGCGCCGAATATACATGCCCTTGAGCTGGGTTATCAGTACGCGCGGAAAAATTTCGATTGTCCCCTGGGAATTCGTATAGAACGCAGGGCTATGGTTAACAATCATATTTTGATGGAGGGTAACGAAGCCCTGGCGCTGGGTGCCATCTATGGTGGTGCCACTGTTGCAGCCTGGTATCCGATTACACCGTCTACCTCGGTGGTGGAGCAATTTGAAAAATATGCCAAGCGGCTGAGAGTCGATCCCGGCTCCGGTAAATGTAACTACGCGATTGTGCAGGCAGAAGATGAACTGGCGGCAATTGGCGTGGTTGTCGGCGCCTCCTGGAATGGTGCCAGGGCCTTTACCGCCACGTCAGGGCCGGGTGTCTCCCTGATGAATGAGTTTTTGGGTTTGGCCTATTTTGCCGAAGTGCCGACGGTGTTGATTGATGTGCAGCGTTCCGGCCCCTCCACAGGTATGCCCACGCGAACCCAGCAGTCAGATGTTTTATTGGCAGCCTATGCGTCCCATGGTGATACCAAGCACGTGCTCTTATTCCCCTCGACGCCAAAAGAATGTTTTGAGATGGGTGCCGCCAGTTTTGAGTTGGCGGATCAATTGCAGACCCCGGTGATTATCATGAATGACCTGGATCTGGGTATGAATGAACACTTTTCTGAGCCGTTGGAATGGGATGATGCAACCTGTTACAACCGTGGCAAAGTGCTATCAGAATCCGATCTGGAAAACATGAAGGAGCGTTACGGTCGTTATCTGGATGTAGATAATGATGGCATCTGTTATCGAACCTATCCCGGCACCCACCCCACCAAAGGTGCGTTTTTTACGCGCGGCACCTCACGTGACCGCTATGCCGTTTACACCGAAAGCAGTGATGCATACGTGGATAATATGGAGCGCTTATTGGTCAAGTGGGAGACGGCCAAAGGCTATGTGCCGAAACCTGAATTACGGCCTGCGGCTAAAGCGACCACCGATGGCATTATCTACTTTGGCACCACCAAAGCTTCAGCGGAAGAGGCGCTGGATATCCTGAGCGAGCAGGGTGTTCACCTGGATGCCATGAGAATTAGAAGCTTTCCTTTCAATGCAGATGTCGATGCCTTTCTTGAAAACCATGATCGGATATATGTGGTGGAACAGAATAGAGATGGGCAATTGCGCACCCTGTTGATTAATGAATGTGAGATAGCGCCTGACAAGCTGAAAGCACTTTGTTGTTTTGACGGTATGCCGGTGACTGCCCGCTGGATTATTGATCACGTTCTGGGGGGTGGCAAAGCGACCCGACCGGTGCCTGCTATCAGGGAGGTTAAAGCATGACTTACATGCGACCTGAATTCCGTCACCCCGATTTGCCCGTTAACGACCTGGGCTACACCAGAAAGGATTACGAAGGGGCCATATCAACACTCTGTGCCGGCTGTGGTCACGACTCAATCAGCGCTGCGGTGATTCAAGCCTGTTTCGAGTTGGCGATTGAGCCACATAAAGTGGCAAAAATATCAGGCATTGGCTGTTCATCCAAAACGCCCACCTATTTTTTAGGCAAATCTCACGGGTTTAACTCGGTACATGGGCGGATGCCTTCCGTAGCCACTGGCGCCAACCTCGCCAACCGTGATTTGACTTACATAGGTGTTTCCGGCGATGGCGATACTGCTTCAATTGGCATGGGGCAGTTTGCCCACGCGGTTCGCCGCAACCTCAATATGCTGTATCTGGTGGAAAACAATGGTTGTTATGGTTTGACCAAAGGTCAGGATTCCGCCACTTC
Organism: Porticoccus litoralis; assembly: GCF_030676955.1. Classification (NCBI taxonomy): domain Bacteria; kingdom Pseudomonadati; phylum Pseudomonadota; class Gammaproteobacteria; order Cellvibrionales; family Porticoccaceae; genus Porticoccus; species Porticoccus litoralis. The sequence continues at coordinate 403,681 of NZ_JAUUUU010000002.1, forward strand.
AGATATCGGTTCAATTGGCAAAAAGGGCACGCCTAACCTGTTTGAGCCGATCGATCTCTGTACCCTGGCACTGGAGTTGGGGGCAACATTTGTCGCCCGAAGTTTTTCAGGAGATAAAGACCAGCTCGTGCCATTAATCAAGGCTGCCATCAGTCATTGTGGCTTCGCACTGATCGATGTGATGTCGCCCTGTGTAACATTCAACAACAACCCAAACTCCACCAAAGGTTACGAGTTTGTTCGCGACCATATTGCGGCCACCGGCAAGACCGACTTTATTCCCGTGCGTAAGGAAATCATGGCGGAATATAACCCGGGCTTTACCCAGGAAGTTACCCTGCACGACGGCTCGGTGATACACCTCTACAAAAACGATAGCGACCTGGATTTACATGACCGCTTGAGTGCCATTCAGGCCATCCACCGGTGTAAGGAAAAAAATGAGATCCTTACAGGTCTCTTATACCTCGACCCGGATTGCGAGGATCTGCATCAGATTCTCGGTACCGTAGAAAAACCGCTGCGCGACCAGAACGAGGAAGAACTTTGCCCGGGCAGCAAGGCGCTGGAAGCGATCAACGAAAGTTTGCGTTAATTTAAATAACAAAAAAGCCCCGCTTTATGGCGGGGCTTTTTTTATTCTGGATTGGAACCACAGCTCGGTACCTGTTTGCAGTTGCTCGCCATGCGGGCGTGTGTTGTAGTTGCGGGCTGGTTTTAACGGATGGTCATCATGAAATACATCACCAAGCTATTAATTCTGGGGTTGTCTTTGTATGTCTGGGTTTCAGGCAATGCCTATGCAGCGCAAACTGAAGAACCGGATGCCGGGAACGGTGACAATACTGCCGCTGTGGTGGATCAATCCCGTGCATTATCTGCGGCGGAAAAGGCTCAATCGCAATTCTATCGTGGGATGACCTCTTATCTCGAAGGAGACTATCAGACGGCCGCCAAGAGTTTTCACCAGGCCGCAGGGCAAGGGCATGCCAATGCGCAGTTTACCCTCGGGGTAATGTTCTACCAGGGTGATGGTGTCGATCAGGACTACAAAGAAGCGGTCAAATGGTACCGCCTGGCGGCGGATCAGGGCTTGACTCCCGCGCAGTTCAATGTCGGCATGATGTACTACCAGGGCGAAGGCGTCGATCAGGACTATCAGGAAGCGGCTAAGTGGTATCGCATGGTCGCAGAACAAGGATTGGCGCAGGCGCAGTTCAACCTTGGCATGATGTATAACTTGGGGCAGGGCGTGACACAGGACCAGGTTCATGCCTACATGTGGGCTGACCTGGCCGCAGCCAATGATCACCCCAAAGCGATAGAGTTACGTAACACAGTGGCACAAGCGCTGGCACCGGCAGATATTGCAAAAGCGCAGCAGCTGGCTAAAGAGTGCCAGGAAAACAGTTACAAGGGTTGTTGATGTCTAGATGGCAGAGTTGAGTATAGTCTTCGGGTATTTTCTTTGGTCCGGATAACTAAAAAGCCACACCCTAGGGTGTGGCTTTTTAGTGATTGGTGGAGGCGGCGGGAATTGAACCCGCGTCCGTCAGTCCTCTGCCGAGGGATCTACATGCTTAGTTCAGTCTATTAAATTTAACAGGTTACAACCCGACTGACAGGGCACGTAAACTGCGATTCCGGTAAGTGTTTAGCGAATCCACCCCGGACGAGCTTCATCGCGATCTTGTGAGTATGACACCTGAGTGCTTCGCCGCTACCCGAGGGTAGTTGAAGCGCTGGACGCACAAGCACGGCTCCAGTCAGATGGCATTCTACCGTTTCTTAGGCGGCGAGTGCGTAGTTGTCGTCGTTGGCAACTATAATTTGCGACTTTGGATTTACGAGATTGGTCGCCATCTCGGCATGCACCCAGGGTTTCGTAACCGGCGTCGAATCCAAATCGCCCCCTGAAGATGACAGTTAATAACTGTGGCGGCATAGTACCACAGCAACGTAACGATCCTTAGACTGTTATGGGGTTTTCAGGTTCATTTTCAAGCCCTAGGAGGTTATTCCTCGATAATCTGGACTTGCAGGTAATTTTGAATGCCGATTCTGTCGATCAACCCCAGCTGGGTTTCCAGCCAGTCCACATGTTCCTCCTCGGACTCGAGAATGTCGTTGAACAGGTCGCGACTAACGTAGTCTTTGATGGATTCCGCGTAGGCAATGGCTTCACGTAACACGGGAAGGGCTTCCATTTCCAGTTTGAGGTCGCATTCCAGCATTTCCTGGGTGTTTTCACCGATGTAGAACTTGCCCAGGTCCTGAAGGTTGGGGAGTCCCTCAAGAAATAAAATACGCTCTGTGACGGCATCTGCGTGTTTCATTTCATCAATGGATTCATGGTATTCCTTGTCGGCGATCTCCTTCAGTCCCCAGTCCTTGTACATTTTGGCATGGAGGAAATATTGATTGATGGCGCGCAGTTCGTTACCCAGTACTTTGTTCAAATACGCAATCAGTTGTGTATCACCTTTCATGGGATGTCCTTTTAAGTTCTGTAAGTTTCACGGCCTCTCTCAATAATAGGTTACCGAGTTCATGGTGCCGCTACTACCATGAATTGACAAAAAAATAGGACCTGGTGGGGTCCTATTATCAGTTAATAAGGCGTGTAAGCCTGAAATGGATGGTGGTAATGGGAGTTACGCAGTGCCCATGGCGTCGAAGTAGTTGGCTTCGGCGATAGCCTCTTTAAGAATGGCTTTTGCCTGGGGTAGGCATTTGCCACATTGGCTGGCAGCCCCTGTGCACTGTTTCAACGCTCTCATGTTGGAAGCGCCATTTTCTACGGCTTCCCGAATATCCCGATCAGTCACGGCGTTGCATATACAGACATACATAGGGTGTAGACGCTTCTTGGTAATGAGAACTGTTATCAATCCTAAATGATAACAATTATCAATGTCAAAGTATTTTTTTCAGGATATTTTTAGTGGGTCGTCAGCAATCGCCGGATACTGAAATCTGGGAGGAAGGGTGTTACTGATTGTGGCGCATAATTCGCTGTTTCTGCCGTTCCCAGTCGCGGTTTTTCTCTGTCTGACGTTTGTCGTGTTCCTTTTTACCTTTGGCCAGCGCGATCTCGCATTTCACCAGGTGGTTTTTCCAATAGAGTGCGGTGGCCACACAGGTATAGCCCTTCTGATTGACGCCGTTGAACAATCGGCTCAGTTCCCGCTGATTGAGCAGCAGTTTGCGGGTGCGGGTGGGGTCGGTCACAAAGTGTGTGGAGGCCGTTGGTAGGGGGGTGATATGAGTCCCGAGCAGAAAGGCTTCGCCATCCTTCAGCAAAACGTAGCTGTCCGTGAGCTGAACTTTTCCGGCCCGTAAACTTTTTACTTCCCAGCCTTTCAACACCAGACCGGCCTCAAATTTTTCTTCCAGCTGGTATTCGTGTCGCGCTCGTTTGTTAAGTGCGATGGTAGCGCTTTGTTTCTTTTTCTGAGGTTTCTTGGCCATGGCGGGGCATTATAAGGATTGCGCCGGGTAGCGCCTATGGTTTTGTTGCTGGTGAGGCTGTCCGTTGGTTTTTCCAGAGGGGGAATGCCGGTACAATCGGCTTCAACAACGTTCGAGCAGTATTCATGGCAGAACAACAACTTTCAGCTGCGACCCGGGGGCGTGGCCTCCACGGGTCCTGGGCCAGCCGTTGGACATTTATCATGGCGGCCACAGGTTCTGCTGTGGGGCTGGGCAATATCTGGAAGTTTCCCTACATTGCCGGTGAAAATGGCGGTGGTGCCTTCGTGCTGGTTTACCTGCTATGCATTCTCCTCGTCGGGATGCCTATTATGGTGGCGGAAGTGATGTTGGGCCGCCGTGGTCGCCAGAGCCCCATTAATGCCATGCGTTTTCTGACTGAGGAAGCCGGGCTGCACGGTGCCTGGCACGCTATTGGTTGGCTGGGTGTTACTGCGGGATTGATGATTCTTTCCTACTACGCGGTGATTGCTGGCTGGGCTCTCTATTACATCGGGGAAATGGCCTCCGGTACCTTTTTGGGTGCCAGCGCGGAACAGGCTGGTGAAATCTTCGGAGAACTGCTGGCAGACCCCCAGGAGTTAATTTTCTGGCAAAGTATTTTTATGGTGCTCACCATCGCGGTGGTCATCGGTGGGGTTACCCGGGGACTGGGGGTGGCCGTTCGTATACTGATGCCCATGCTGTTTGTGCTGTTGCTGGTGTTGTTGGGTTTTTCCATCCAGCGGGGTGATTTTGCCCAGGGTTTCAGTTTTCTGTTCAGTTTTAATGCAGAAGCACTCACCTGGGCGGGGGTGTTGGAGGCGTTGGGCCATGCCTTCTTTACCCTCAGCCTGGGCATGGGAGCCATCATGGCCTACGGTGCCTACATGCCGGAGCACGCTAGAATCGGTCGCACGGTGTTGGCCGTGGGAGTCCTCGATACGTTAGTCGCATTAATGGCCGGGCTGGCGATATTCCCGATCGTGTTTGCCAACCCGGCCATTGAGCCTGGGGCGGGCCCGGGGTTGATGTTTGTCAGTCTGCCGGTGGCGTTTGGCAATATGACCGGTGGCCTGTTGTTTGGCAGCCTGTTTTTTGTCCTGGTCACTGTCGCTGCCTGGAGTTCGGCCATTTCGCTGATAGAGCCGGCTGTGGCTTACCTGATTGAAACAAAGCGGTTCAATCGTCTCACCGCTAACCTGCTGCTGGGTGGTATTGCCTGGGTTGTGGGGCTTGGTAGTGTGTTGTCCTTCAATGTTTGGGAAGAAAAACGCCTGGCCGGGTTCAACTTCTTCGAATTTATGGATTTCCTCACTTCCAGCGTTATGCTGCCCCTGACGGGGCTGTTTATCGCATTGTTTGTGGGCTGGCTGATGCGGCCCGATACAGTGCGGCGGGAGCTGGAAGATGAAACCCATGCAGTCTTTTCTGCCTGGCGCTGGGTTGTACGCTATCTCTCACCTTTCGCTGTTCTGGTGGTGTTTGTTCTGGGTGTTTATAAGACGTTTGCCTGATGTTGACGACAATAAAGCGCAGTGCGCTGGTGATGTACTCGGCTCAGCAGATGTTTGATCTGGTCAACGATGTGGCGAGCTATCCTCTGTACATGGAGGGCTGTGTCGGGGCGCATATTCTGGCGGAAGATCCGCAATCAATGACGGCGCGGCTGGACCTGAAAAAAGGGGGGGTGGGACACAGTTTTACCACCTGTAATACGCTTTATCCCCCGGATCGTATTGTGATGCAGCTGTCGGAAGGGCCTTTTAAAAAGCTCTCGGGCGAGTGGAGTTTCAAGGCGCTGACCGAATCGGCCTGCAAGGTGATGCTGGACCTGGAATTTGAATTTAACAGCCTGTCGATGGGGTTGGCCTCTGGCAGTGTGTTTGCCTCTGTGGCTAACAACCTGGTGGACTCTTTGTCAAAGCGGGCGCAAGAGGTTTATGGCCGATGAAAGATGTGGAATTGATTACCGTCGAAGTGGCTTACGCTTTACCCCAGCGTCAGCAGCTGAAAACCCTGCAGGTGGCGCCGGGGACCACTGCCTATGAAGCAGTAGAGCAATCGGGCATTGTGCAGCAGTTTCCGGAAATTGATCTGGAGACGGCAAAGATGGGGATTTTTGGTCAGTCTTTGGGTAGTAAAGGTTTGAAGCCACCTAAAGAGCAGGTGCTGCAGGCAGGTGATCGGGTGGAGATTTATCGTCCGCTGCTGGTGGACCCCAAGGAAGTCAGAAAACGTCGGGCTGAAAAAGCCAAGCAGGGGGCCAGCGAGTAATTACTCGGTTGCTTCGTCTGCGTCAGCTTCTTGTTCAGCGGGCTCGGGCTCTGCCGGAGGCGGAGCCAAAGCGGAGGGAATGAAATCGCCGCGGAAGCCCACCAGTTTTTCGTCTTCGAAGTAAATAGAGACTTGTTCACGCACCTCTTCACCTTCAGAGGGGTACAGGCTGTAGTAGTAATCCCAGCGATTCTCGTTGAAGGTGTCTGCGATCAGGGGTGTGCCCATGATGAATCGCACCTGGGACTTGGTCATCCCGGGCTTAAGCTGATCGATCATTTCCTGGGTGATGACATTGCCCTGCTGAATATCAAATTTATGGATACTCGGCAGTTTGGGCATGCTGAAGCTGGGCATGGAGATACCTGAACAGCCCGAGAGGGAGACCATCAGGGCCAGGCAACAGCTCAATCGCGCAGTAAAGTGCATCGTGGGGTTCCAGTCATTTCAGCGAAGGGCGATAATACCGAATCCATCCAGTGTATAGAAGGGGCGTTAGGGGAATGAACGATGAAAACCGTGAATTGCGAAAGGCCGGGCTGAAAGTTACGGTTCCACGCCTGAAAATCTTGCAACTCCTCGAAGATAGTGGCGAGCGCCACATGAGCGCGGAAGACGTTTATCGCAAGATGATGGAAACCGGGGACGATGTCAGCATCGCCACCGTTTACCGGGTTTTAACCCAGTTTGAAAGCGCGGGTCTGATCACCCGTCACAACTTTGATAACGGTCCAGCAGTTTATGAAATGGACCGTGGTGAGCACCACGATCACATGGTGAATGTGGATACCGGCAAAGTGGTTGAGTTCCACAGTGATGAGATTGAGGCCTTGCAGAAAGCGATCGCGGAAAAAAATGGCTACGAGTTGGTGGGACATAACCTGGTGCTGTACGTTCGTCCCAAGCAGTAATTGCTTTCTGACTGCCAGTAGTCTTCTTTAACAGGTTTTGATCTGATTTCTGCCGCCTTCCTTGGCGCGATACATGGCGCTGTCGGAAGCTTTCATCACGCCTTCAAAGTGCAAGGCATCCTGTGAATCGGCCACGCCCATGCTGACGGTGACCCGTATGTTGCAGTCACGTCGGGAGGCTCCACGTTTTTTCTCGCCACTTTTCTTGCTGCGGGGGCGGCTTTGCTTGTCTCGGGCCGTCATGTCGTAATCGGCGATATTTCTGCGCAGGTCCTCGAGGAAATCCAGTACCTGGTCAGTGTGCCGGCCCCTAAATAGCACGCAAAATTCCTCGCCGCCAAAGCGGTAAGCCTTGCCGCCACCGGAAACCCTACGTAATTTCGTTGCGACGGCCTTCAATACCTGATCGCCGACATCGTGCCCGTAGTTGTCATTGATTTTTTTGAAATGATCCACGTCTACCATGGCCAGTGCATAGGTGCTGCCCATGCTGCGCACATCACGCAGCAATGCCCGTCGGTTGGGGATCTGGGTGAGTTCATCCCGGTAAACCATGTTCAGCAGGCTGTGGGTCTGGTTGATAATCAGCAGCAGCCCCGCTGCTGAAAACATGATCGAGGATATCTGCGGGATGCCGAACCAGCCGAGGGTGATAAAGCTGAACAGAACACAGCTGGGCATGCTGGTGTCGAGTTGTTCCTTATGCAGAATGGGTAACGCAACGCCCAGGGTAAATGCGAGGAAAAACAACAGTCCGGACAGCGAGGAAATTTTAAGGTTAAGCAGGTCTGGATCGCCCGCGCTTGGCATCAGCGTGTCAAACCACAGTGGTTGCCATTGGAACAGGCTGATTACGATTAGCACGAAGATGGAAATAAACGCGATCAGCACCAGGAATCCCGGGTGGCGCCAGCCGGTGTCGGGCAGAATGATGAACAGTCCCAGCAGCACCGGCAGGCACAGGGAAGTGAGAGCAAATATCTGTCCGGCGGGCTCGGTGCTGAGGGGTTCCTGCATAAAGACAGTGATCAGCCAGTAACCCAGCAGCATGGTACCGGCGCCGCCCAGATCCCGGGAGCGATTGGCCAGAATCGCCATGAAGGCCGCCAGTCCGCAGACGATAAATGGCAATTGGGTCAGTAGGGAAATCTGTTCCGCATCCAGGTGGGGCAGCTGCCAGTAGGTCAGCATTGCCAGCACTAGACAGAACAGTGGAGGGAGAAGGCGAACCAGGGATTGTGTCATAACTCGCTGTATCTGAACGCCTTCGATAAGGAATCCACTACAGTCTAAGGGGTTGGCAGGGTGGCGTAAATATACACTATGAGCCAATCCGCTATTTTGTGCCCAGTGGCGATTAATGGTTAAGTATCTGAGCGATGTATTCAGTAAGCAGGAGTCTGGAGTGAAAAGGTTGTTGAAACCGGTGTTGTGGTTATGGCTCGCGGGTGCTTCCCTGCCGGGCTGGGCCGATGAAGCCTGTTTGCTGTTGGCAGAAACCTACTATGAGCAGATTTTCTGCGAGCTGAAGGCGCTGGGGCAAGGAGGGAAATTGCCCGCTTTTTATGACTTCCGACGCAATGATGAAATGACACAGGCGTTACTGCTCAAACGACCTGCGGCAAAGGTAGGTGTTGGTCTTGCGATGCCAGTGCGGCAAAAAACAGAAATGCCGGCACCGCAAAAGGCCGAACAATTCATGTCCACCGTTCAGGGTGGTGCCTGTCTTCTGGAAGGGATATCCCTCCATTGCGGCGACAGTCACTATCGGTTAGTGGCAAACAAGGGGAATGACCAGCTGCCCCCGGGGGTTCTGGGTGACGCTAACCGCATGGGGATTCCTGACCTGCCTGGTCGGATGAACGGGGGGCAGCAGCTGGACTACCTGCGTTTGTCCTACCGGCAGTACCTGTCGAAGATGCTGGAAATCGGTCTGGGTGGATCGACGTTCTCATTTCGCAAGTTCGTTTATCTGTATGAAGACGTGACCAGTCGCGGCCTGGACTTCAGGCAACGGTTTGAAACCATGTTCGGGTTTCTGAAAAAAGATAAACGGAATATGTCAGTGAGCGAACGACTGCCGGATATCGGCAATTTGGAAGCGGCCTCTTGTGAGCCCCTGGATGAGCGCTTGGCAGCTTGCGATGGCGGCTACAAAAATCTCGTCTTTATAGCCGCTGACTAGTCGATTCGGTCGGCGGGGCCATGCTCAATGACCCGTGAGGGTTTTGCCGTCAACACACGACAGGCGGTGAGTATATTGATCAGCGACTGTCCCAGGTGCTGCTCTGCCATGGCCAGTTCGCGGCCGACAATCATTTCCCGTTCCTGGCTGCTGAGGTTGGCTGGGTCGCAACCCAGTTGCTGGTCGATGCGTGACATCAGTTGTGCCATCAGCACTTGTGCCTCCTCGCGGGATTGATACATCTCGAAAGGGGCATTTTTCATCATGGTAGGCAGGTCACGTATGGCCTGAAAGGTGGCTTTGGTATTGCGTACCGCCAGCCTTGCGGGAAGCATGGAGAGACTAAAGCTCGCGGAGAAAAATTCAGAAATCATCAAATGAACCCATAGAAAGACTCAGGGCTTTCAGGGTAACCCAGTGATTTCTTTACGTCGAGCTTGGAGGCGGTAAATGGGGGAAGAGATGGGACCCTGCCGACGAGTTTGGTCGTCAGCAGGGTGTAAATGGGCTAGGCGATGGTAGATGCCACGGCAATCAGCACAAACATCACGCCAATTCCCATCAACATCAATTTGCCGACTCTACCCAAGGTTGCAGTATCTTCTGCTAGCATCTTATTTTCCTCCTGATAGTTGGAGGCGAAAGCATAAAATTCTCTTCGAGGGGCAGTATTGACTCAGATCAACTGGATGGATTGGCCAGAGTCAGCAGCTCCCTGGCGTGGTCGCGACTGGTGTCAGTGATGGAGGCGCCGCCCAGCATGCGGGCGATCTCCTCAATTCGTTCAGATTCTCCAAGGGGTTGAATATCGCTGTGTGCGGTGTTCGTGCCGGTCTGTTTGCTGACAAGGAGTTGGTGGTGAGCACAAGCAGCTACCTGAGGTTGGTGGGTAACACAGATAACCTGGCCGCGGTTGCCCAGTTCCCTCAGCAGTTCCCCCACTACACTGGCGGTGGCACCGCCAATACCGACATCCACCTCATCAAATACCAGTGTTGGAATAGTGGCATGGCGGGCGGCGATCACCTGAATGGCCAGGCTGATACGGGACAGCTCGCCACCGGAAGCAATTTTTGACAGGGGTTTGGGTTCTGCCCCTGGATTGGTGGCGATAAGAAACTCCACACTTTCCAAGCCATGGGCTGAAGGTTTTTCAGGATTTCCAGGGCGAAGTTCCACCACGAAGCGGGCACCTTTCATGGATAGGGAGGCGAACTGTTGCTCCACTTGGCTGGAAAGTAGTTTGGCGGCTTCTGCACGTTGTTGGCTCAGGGCTTGTGCCATTTTTTGGTACTGAGCCAGTAGCTGATCGACCTGCCCTTGCAAGGTTTCCAGGCTCTCTGCGCCGCCGGTCAGTTCATCCAGTTCATGTTGCAGGTCATTTTGCTTTTCCGTCAGCTGCTCGGCCTGAATGCGGTGCTTGCGGGCCAGTTGATAGATGGCGCTGAGGCGGTCCTCAATGGTCTGCAGCTGTTCGGGGTCCAGTTCAAAGCTATCCAGGTGATGTTGAACTTCCCGGCCTGCTTCCTCGACTTCAATCAGCGCACTGTTCAGCAGTTTTTCTGCTTCGAGTAACCCTTGGGGCTTGTTTGGCATCGCGCTCAACAGCTGTACAGCACGGTTCAGCCCATCCTGAAGGTTGAAATTATCTCCCTCCCGGCATAATTCGATCAGGGTGTGACTGTCTTTCAGAATGGATTCGGCATTGGCCAAGAGCTGCTGTTGTTCCTCAAGTTGGGCCAGTTCGCCCTCAGCCAGACCCAGTTCTTCAAATTCCTGGAGCTGAAACTGTATCAATGCCTTGCGGGCGTCCAGCTCATCGCTGGCATTGGTGAGCTGTTGCAGCTGCTGGTTGAGGCGACTCCACTGTTGCTGACAGTTACGCACAGACGCAGCCAGATCGCTGCTGCCGGCGAAGGCGTCCAGAATCTGGCGATGACTTTCCTTGCGCAATAGGGACTGATGCTCGTGCTGACTGTGAATGTCGATCAGCATTTCGCCCAGCTCTCGCAGCTGTTGCATCGTCACCGGCTGACCATTGATGTAGCCCCGAGAGCGGCCTTCCCGAGTGATCACCCGCCGCAACAGGCATTCATCGTTGTCATTGGCGAAATCATTGTCCGTCAGCCATTGATGGGTCTGGGGGGCTTGCGAAATATCAAACAGGGCAGTTACTTCTGCCCGTTCCTGGCCTTCCCGAATGCGGTCGGTGTCCGCTCTATCTCCAAGGGCCATGGACAGTGCATCCAGCAGCAAGGATTTGCCGGCGCCGGTCTCCCCGGTCAATGCGGACATGCCAGCGCTGAAATCCACTTCCAGAGATTCCACCAGGGTGAAATTGTTGACGCTGAGGCTGGTGAGCAAGGGGCTGTTCCGAGTCAGTGTTGCGATTTGTGCGAAGGCTAATGGTATACAGAATTTTTAAGTGCGTCTGCCCTTGAAACTAGTTGTTAAGACCCAATATAGCCGGTGAACCAAAGTCCAGAGGGGGATCGTTGCGTGTCGACGGAAAAGCATAATTCGCAGGAACCGGAACAACAGCAGCCGGAGGCGGAACAGACTACCGAAACTCAGCCGGAGGAATCTCAGGCTGAAGAAAGCCAGGAGCTGAGCGTGGAGCAGGTGTTGGCCGATTTGGCCGAGGCAAAGGACCACGTTTTACGCACCCAGGCGGAGATGCAGAACCTGCGTCGCCGTATGGAACGGGATGTTGAAAACGCTCACAAATATGCACTGGAGAAGTTCGTGGGTGAGCTCCTGCCAGTGGTAGATAACCTGGAGCGGGCCATCAGCGCCATTGATGTCAGCAATGAAGAATTCAAGGCGGTGGGAGAAGGCATCGAGCTGACACTTAAGAGTTTTCTGGACGTACTCGGGCGTTTCAAGGTCGACACACTTGACCCAAAGGGCGAGGCATTTGACCCCGAGCTGCACCAGGCTATGAGCATACTGGAAATGCAGGAAGTGAAGCCCAACACCGTGGTAGATGTGTTCCAGAAAGGCTACACCCTGAACGGGCGCCTGGTGCGCCCCGCAATGGTCGTGGTGTCCAAAGCTGCTACCGCGCAAGCAAATACCGATGGTGAGGGTTGAAATCCCGAAAAGCGGGCCAATATACACAACCAGAAGCCAATTATTAATAGATTGATTTAACCCGGAGATTCAGAAAATGGGCAAGATTATCGGCATTGACCTCGGCACCACCAACTCCTGTGTGGCTGTTCTTGAGGGCGATAAACCGAAAGTCATCGAAAATGCTGAAGGAACGCGCACCACGCCTTCCATCGTGGCCTTTACCGATGATAACGAAGTATTGGTGGGTCAGTCCGCCAAGCGTCAAGCTGTCACCAACCCGAGCAACACCCTGTTTGCGGTGAAGCGGTTGATTGGTCGTCGCTTCGAAGATGATGTGGTGCAGAAAGACATCAAGATGGTGCCCTACAAAATCACCAAGGCCGACAACGGTGATGCCTGGGTTGAAGTGAAGGGCGATAAGAAAGCGCCGCCGCAGATCTCTGCCGAAGTGCTGAAGAAAATGAAGAAGACCGCGGAAGATTACCTGGGTGAAAAAGTCACCGAGGCCGTTATTACCGTGCCGGCTTACTTCAACGATTCCCAGCGTCAGGCGACCAAGGATGCCGGTAAGATTGCCGGTCTCGAAGTCAAACGGATTATCAATGAGCCGACGGCTGCAGCCCTGGCCTACGGTATGGACAAGGGCGCGGGCGATCGCGTTATCGCTGTCTATGACCTGGGTGGTGGTACCTTCGATATTTCCATCATTGAAATTGCCGATGTGGATGGAGAGCACCAGTTTGAAGTGCTGTCGACCAATGGTGACACCTTCCTCGGTGGTGAAGATTTCGACCTGCGCCTGATCGAATACTTGGCCGCAGAGTTCAAGAAAGAGAGCAGCATTGATCTGCACAATGACCCGCTGGCTCTGCAGCGACTCAAAGAGGCCGCAGAAAAAGCCAAGATCGAGCTGTCTTCCAGCCAGCAGACCGAGGTAAATCTGCCCTATATCACAGCAGATGCCACTGGTCCGAAGCACCTGGTAGTGAAACTGACCCGCGCCAAGCTGGAGTCCCTGGTTGAAGAGCTGGTGTCCCGCTCCATGGAGCCGGTCAAAATGGCTCTGAAAGATGCGGGCAAATCTGCTTCAGATATTGAAGACGTGATTCTGGTCGGTGGTCAGACACGCATGCCACTGGTACAGAAATACGTATCCGAATTTTTTGGCAAGGAACCACGTAAAGATGTAAACCCTGATGAGGCGGTGGCTGTAGGTGCTGCGATTCAGGCCGCGGTTCTGTCCGGTGATGTCAAAGACGTGCTGCTGCTGGATGTGACCCCGCTGACTCTGGGTATTGAAACCATGGGCGGTGTGGCGACCCCGCTGATCGAGAAGAACACCACGATTCCTACCAAGAAATCACAAATCTTCTCCACGGCAGATGACAACCAGACCGCGGTAACTGTCCACGTGGTTCAGGGTGAGCGCAAGCAGGCGGCGGGTAACAAGTCCCTGGGTCGTTTTGACCTGGCGGATATTCCCCCGGCACCTCGCGGTATGCCCCAGATTGAAGTGACCTTCGATATTGATGCCAACGGTATTCTCAACGTTAGCGCCAAAGACAAGGCCACCGGCAAGGAGCAGTCCATCGTGATCAAGGCTTCTTCCGGCCTGTCCGATGAAGAAATTGAAAACATGGTCAAGGATGCGGAGGCCAATGCCGCCGAAGACAAGAAGTTTGAAGAGCTGGTACAGGCTCGCAACGCTGCCGATGGTCTGGCCCACGCGGCCAAGAAGACCCTCGAGGAAGCCGGTGACAAAGCCAGTGCCGAGGAAAAAGAAGCCATCGAATCTGCTATCAAGGAAGTGGAAGAGGCGGTGAAGGGTGACGACAAGGAAGCCATGGATGCGGCAGCTAACAAGTTGTCTGAAGCCTCTGCCAACCTGGCGCAGAAGCTGTATGCAGAGCAGGCAGAAGCTGCCCAGGCCGGCGCGGCTGACGAGGGTGCTGCCGCAGCCGGTGGCAACCAGGACGACGCGCTTGATGCCGAGTTCGAGGAAGTGAAGGAAGACGACAAGAAGTAAGGGATTTCCCTGATTGTCGTTACCGGCCTTCCAGCCGGAAGCAGGCGCGGGTCATGCCCGCGCCTTGCTGCGTCTGACAGGAAATGATTTTGCAGGATGCACGGATTAGTTTGATACGCTGCCCGCTGGGCAGTTAACCCGACAACAGAAGTTGATACGCCATGGCCAAACGCGATTTTTACGAGATTCTCGGTGTAGCCAAAAGTGCCTCTGCGGAGGAGATCAAAAAAGCCTACCGCCGCATAGCGATGAAGAATCACCCGGACCGCAATCCTGACAACAAAGAGGCCGAGGACATCTTTAAAGAGGCGACGGAAGCCTACGAAGTGCTTTCTGACAAGGAAAAGAAAGCAGCCTACGACCAGTACGGCCACGCGGGTGTAGATCCCAATAGCGGTTTTGGTGGCGGCCCCGGTGGCGCGGGCTTCGGTGATTTTGGCGATATTTTCGGCGATGTGTTCGGCGATATTTTTGGTCAAGGTGGTCGTGGCCGGGGTGGCCGCGGCGGTCCGCGCCGTGGTTCTGACCTGCGTTACGACCTGGACCTGGACCTTGAGGATGCCGTCAGGGGCAAAACCATCCAGATCAAGGTGCCGACGCTGGTGGCCTGTAAGCCTTGTGACGGTTCCGGTGCCAAGAAAGGTAGCACTCCAACGACCTGTTCCACCTGTGGTGGGCATGGTCAGGTGCGCATGTCCCAGGGCTTTATTGCGGTTCAGCAAACTTGTCCCACCTGTCGTGGTCGCGGTCAGGTTATCAGTGACCCTTGTAGCACCTGTCATGGACAGGGTCGGGTGCACGATACCAAGACGTTATCCGTCAAGGTTCCTGCCGGTGTTGATACCGGTGATCGCATTCGTTTGGCCGGTGAAGGTGAAGCTGGACCCGAAGGTGGGCCTGCCGGTGATCTGTACGTTCAGGTCCGCGTCAGGGAGCATGCCCTGTTCCGTCGTGAAGGTCGCGATTTAAACTGCGAAGTGCCGATCAGTATTGTCGATGCCGCTTTGGGGGGTGAAATTGAAGTGCCGACGCTGGATGGTCGGGTGAAGTTGAAAATTCCGGCGGAGACCCAGACCGGAAGATTGTTCAGGCTCCGTGGTAAAGGCGTCACCAGCGTTCGTGGTGGAGGTCAGGGTGATCTTTTGTGCCGTGTTATTCTGGAAACCCCGGTCAACCTCAATGCGGAACAGAAGGAGCTGCTGGGTAAATTGCAGGAGAGCCTTGAGGGCGGCAAACATTCGCCCCGCAAAACATCCTGGTTTGAAGGTGTAAAGAAATTCTTTGATGGCTTCGCGCTGTAGTGCGATTCACGTCTGAAAAATAACGAGAATACCCTATGACACGAATTGCAGTGACCGGT
Source organism: Porticoccus litoralis (assembly GCF_030676955.1). NCBI lineage: Bacteria > Pseudomonadati > Pseudomonadota > Gammaproteobacteria > Cellvibrionales > Porticoccaceae > Porticoccus > Porticoccus litoralis. The sequence continues at coordinate 418,986 of NZ_JAUUUU010000002.1, forward strand.
GCGGCCGGTCGTATGGGGAAAACCCTGATAGAAGCGGTAACCCTGAACCCCGACACACAGTTGACAGTGGCCATCGAGCGGCCGGAGAGCACACTCATCGGTGCTGACGCTGGAGAGCTGGCAGGTATCGGCAAGCTCAATGTGCCGGTGGTTGGCGATATAACCCAGGTACTGGATCAGTTCGATGTCCTGATTGATTTCACGGCGCCGCTGGCAACACTGGCCAATGCCGAGGCCTGTGCGGCTGCCGGCAAAAAAATGGTGGTCGGTACCACCGGGTTCACCCCGGAACAAAAGCAGCAGTTGCTGTCGACAGCCGATACTACCGGCCTGTGTATAGCGTCCAATTTCAGCACCGGGGTCAACCTCTGTTTCAAATTACTGGAAATGGCGGCCAAAGTGCTTGGCGACGATGTGGATATTGAAGTTTACGAGGCCCATCACCGTCACAAGGTGGATGCCCCTTCGGGTACCGCCCTTAGCATGGGTGAAGTGGTGGCCAAAACTCTGGGTCGCGATCTGTCCGAGGTGGCTGTTTACGGCCGGGAAGGGCAGACCGGCGCCAGGGAGCGTCAGACCATTGGTTTTGCTACGGTCCGCGCCGGCGATATCGTCGGCGATCACACGGTGATGTTTGCGGCAGATGGTGAACGTGTGGAGATTACCCACAAGGCTTCCAGCCGCATGTCCTTTGCCCGCGGGGCTGTGCGGGCCGCCGCCTGGCTGCAGGGGCAGGAAAAAGGCCTTTACGATATGCAGGATGTGCTCGGTCTGAAGTGAGGACATGTCTGTGAGAACAGCCAATTATTTGCCCCGGACGGCATGATATCGGCTGGACAGGTCGGGGTGCTTGCCCTAGAATGCGCCGTTAGTTTCCGCAGACAAAGCAAGTCCTGTAATCAGCGGTGAGGGACGCGGTTGAAGAATTATAAAGCGAGGTGAGACGTGCGGTTTCATCTCGCTTTTTTACAGCCTGGCGTTAGCTAAACTGCACCGGATTGTTGCTGAAGGAAATGAGCTGTCACTGTAATAATTCCCTTTAAGGTTGAGGAGGTTACTTTGAATACCGATAGCCATCGGTCCGCTATTCTCGCGCTTGAGGATGGCACTGTGTTTGAGGGTATCGCCATTGGCGCAGATGGGCTCTCAAGTGGTGAAGTGGTATTCAATACAGCACTGACGGGCTATCAGGAAATCCTCACTGATCCCTCCTATGCGCGCCAGATCGTTACCCTGACTTATCCGCATATCGGCAATGTCGGCGTTAACAGCGAAGACTGTGAGTCTGAACGCATCTGGGCTGCGGGTCTGGTGATTCGTGACCTGCCGCTTCTTGTCAGTAATTTCCGCTCCGAGCAGGCGCTGGATGAATACCTGAAGGCGAACAATATTCTTGGTATCGCCGACATTGATACTCGTAAACTGACCCGTATCCTGCGTGAAAAAGGTGCCCAGAGTGGTTGCCTGATGGCAGGTCGTGTCGATCGTGACGAAGCGCTGGCTGCAGCGCGTGCCTTTTCCGGTCTGAAAGGCATGGATCTGGCCCAGGAAGTTACCACCGATAAATCCTACACCTGGTCCGAGGGTAGCTGGCAGTTGGGTGCTGGATTTACTGCGCCGGAAAACAAGCCCTATAACGTGGTGGCCTATGATTTCGGCGCCAAGCACAACATCTTGCGCATGCTGGTGGACCGTGGTGCCAACCTCACGGTAGTGCCTGCCAAAACTCCTGCGGCAGACGTGCTGGCCATGAATCCCGATGGTATTTTTCTGTCCAATGGACCGGGGGATCCGGAGCCCTGCGATTACGCCATACAGGCGATTCGCGAGTTTTTGGAAACCGACATCCCGGTTTTTGGCATTTGTTTGGGGCACCAGTTGCTGGCCCTTGCCAGTGGCGCCAAGACTGTGAAAATGAAATTTGGCCATCACGGCGCCAACCATCCGGTGAAAGATCTGGATAACGGTACGGTGATGATCACCAGCCAGAATCACGGATTTGCCGTGGATGAGGCGACCCTGCCGGCCAATCTCCGCGCGACCCACAGTTCACTGTTTGACGGCTCGCTGCAGGGGATTCACCGCACGGACAAGCCGGCATTCAGTTTCCAGGGTCACCCGGAAGCCAGTCCCGGCCCCCATGATGCAGCACCGCTGTTTGACCACTTTTTCGAATTGATTGAGGCGCGCGGCCAGGCCAGCTGAACCTGGCTCTATTCCGTGCGCGGTGTCTGTAATGGCACCGAATAACACCTGCTGACAGGTACCAAGTTAACGGCTACGGCCTAAACTGACGACGACTTATGCCAAAAAGAACCGATATCAAAAGTATCCTGATCCTCGGCGCCGGTCCCATTGTCATCGGACAGGCCTGCGAGTTTGACTACTCTGGCGCCCAGGCCTGTAAAGCCCTGCGTGAAGAGGGTTACCGGGTGATCCTGGTGAACTCCAACCCCGCCACCATCATGACCGATCCGGCCATGGCCGATGCCACCTATATCGAACCGGTGGAATGGCGCACTGTGGCGAAGATTATCGAGCAGGAGCGCCCGGATGCTCTGCTGCCCACCATGGGCGGACAGACAGCCCTAAACTGTGCGCTCGATCTGGCCCGCGAAGGGGTGCTGGAAGAATTCGGCGTCGACATGATCGGCGCCGACTCCGATGCCATCGACAAGGCGGAAGATCGCGACCGCTTTGACAAAGCCATGAAAGCCATCGGCCTGGAAACCCCCAATGCGGTGATTGTGCACAGTCTGGAAGAGGCTCTGCAGGTACCAGATCGTTTCGGTTACCCCTGTATTATTCGTCCATCCTTTACCATGGGTGGCTCCGGTGGTGGCATCGCCTACAACCGCGAGGAATTTGTGGAAATCTGCCGTCGCGGTCTGGATTTGTCGCCCACCAACGAGTTGTTGATCGACGAATCGCTGATCGGCTGGAAAGAATATGAAATGGAGGTGGTGCGAGACAAAAACGACAATTGCATCATCATCTGTTCCATCGAGAACTTCGATCCCATGGGGGTGCACACCGGTGATTCCATCACTGTGGCACCGGCCCAGACACTGACGGACAAGGAATACCAGATTATGCGCAACGCCTCCATCGCGGTGCTGCGTGAGATTGGAGTGGAAACCGGCGGTTCCAACGTGCAGTTTGCCGTGAACCCCAAAGATGGCCGACTGGTGGTGATCGAGATGAACCCCCGGGTTTCCCGCTCATCCGCCCTGGCGTCGAAAGCTACCGGCTTCCCCATTGCCAAGGTGGCGGCCAAGCTGGCGGTGGGTTATACGCTGGATGAATTGCAGAACGACATTACTGGCGGTGCTACGCCTGCGTCTTTCGAGCCCAGCATCGACTACGTGGTCACCAAGATTCCGCGTTTTGCCTTTGAGAAATTCAACCAGGCCAACGCCAAACTCACCACCCAGATGAAATCGGTGGGAGAGGTGATGGCCATCGGTCGCACTTTCCAGGAGTCCCTACAGAAAGCCCTGCGTGGCCTTGAAGTAGGCTCTGCCGGCTTTGAACCGAAGGTGGATGCTTCCACCGAAGAGGGCATGGCCGAACTGCTCGAGCAGCTCAGCAACCCCGGTGCCGAGCGCATCTGGTATGTGGGTGATGCTTTCCGTGCCGGGATGACGGTGGATGAGGTATTTGCACACTCCGCTATTGATCGCTGGTTCCTGGTTCAGATCGAAGATCTGATCAAGCAGGAGCAGGCTCTGCAGGGCAATTCTCTGACGGCGTTGGATGAGAAAAAACTGTTCAGGCTGAAGCGCAAGGGCTTTTCCGATAAACGACTGGCGGTATTGCTGGAGACGTCGGAAGCCGCAGTGCGCAAGCACCGTCACAGCCTCGGTATTCACCCGGTCTACAAGCGGGTTGATACCTGTGCAGCGGAATTTGCGACGGCTACTGCCTACATGTACTCAACCTATGAGGAAGAGTGTGAGTCACAGCCCTCAGGGCGTGACAAAATCCTGGTCCTGGGCGGTGGTCCCAACCGTATCGGTCAGGGTATTGAATTCGATTACTGCTGTGTTCATGCGGCGCTGGCCATGCGTGAAGATGGTTACGAGACCATTATGGTCAACTGTAACCCCGAGACCGTTTCCACCGATTACGACACCTCTGACCGGCTGTATTTCGAGCCCGTTACCCTTGAGGATGTGCTGGAAATCGTCCGCCTGGAGAAACCCAAGGGCGTCATCGTTCAGTTTGGTGGCCAGACGCCGTTAAAACTGGCCCGTGCCCTGGAAGCCGAAGGTGTGCCGATTGTTGGTACCACCCCGGATGCGATTGACCGGGCGGAAGACCGTGAACGCTTCCAGCAGATGATTCACAAGCTGGACTTGCTGCAACCACCCAACGCCATTGTCCGTTCCAGTGAAGAAGCGATAGGTGCAGCGGCAGGTATCGGTTATCCGCTGGTGGTCAGACCATCCTACGTACTGGGTGGCCGGGCCATGGAAATCGTCTACCGTGAGGAAGAGTTACTACGCTACATGCGTGATGCCGTGCAGGTTTCAGAAGATGCACCGGTGTTGCTGGATTACTTCCTGTCTTCGGCCATTGAAGTCGATATCGACGCGGTCAGTGACGGCGAAAATGTGGTGATTGGTGCCATCATGCAACATATTGAGCAGGCGGGAATTCACTCCGGTGACTCCGCTTGTGCCCTGCCGCCGTACAGTCTGCCGGAAGATGTGCAGAACGACATGCGCGACGTGGTTAAGGCCATGGCGGTAGAGCTCAACGTGAAGGGTCTGATGAACGTTCAGCTTGCCTGGCAGGATGGCAAGATCTATGTAATCGAAGTGAATCCCCGGGCATCACGTACTGTACCGTTTGTGTCCAAATGTATTGGTACATCCCTGGCAAAAATTGCGGCACGTTGCATGGTGGGCATGTCCCTCCTGGATCAGAACTTTACCCGCGAAATTATTCCGGCCTATTTCAGCGTGAAAGAGGCAGTGTTACCGTTCAACAAATTCCCGGGTATCGACCCGATTCTCGGCCCCGAGATGAAGTCCACCGGGGAAGTAATGGGGGTTGGCGATACCTTTGCCGAGGCCTATGCCAAGGCAGAACTGGGTGCCAGTGACCCGATTCCCACATCGGGCACGGCGTTCCTCAGCGTACGCGATCCGGACAAGCCCGGCATTGCTAGTGTCGCCCAGGGGCTAATCAACTGTGGCTTCAAAATTGTGGCCACAGGCGGCACAGCTCAGCTGATTGAGGATGCCGGATTGCCGGTGGAGCGGGTGATGAAGGTCAAACAGGGTCGTCCGCATATTGTGGATATGATCAAAAACGACCAGATTGACCTGATTGTGAATACCACTGAGGGTCGTCAGGCGATTGCCGACTCATCCACCATTCGCTCCAGCGCGGAACAACACGGCGTGTATTACACAACCACGCTGGCTGGCGGTCAGGCGGTGTGCATGGCCCTGGCTCAAGCGGGTGAAATAAAAGTGAGACGATTGCAGGAACTGCATAAGAGGAATGTCTGATGCAAAAAATTCCCATGACGGTTGAGGGTGCGGAAAAGCTCCGCAAGGAGCTCGACAATCTCAAGAAAGTGGAACGCCCGCGTATCGTGGCGGCAATCGCCGAGGCCCGAGAACACGGTGACCTGAAAGAAAATGCTGAATACCATGCAGCCCGTGAGCAGCAGAGTTTTGCCGAGGGTCGTATTCAGGAGATTGAGGGCAAACTGGGTAATGCGCAGATCATTGATGTCACCAAGATGCCCGCCGGGGATAAGGTGATCTTTGGTTCCACTGTGAACATTATCAACCTGGATAACGACGAAACCGTGACCTACAAGATTGTTGGTGACGATGAATCGGATGTGAAATCCAACAAGATTTCCTACCAGTCTCCCATCGCCAGGGCGCTGATTGGCAAGGAAATTGGCGATATTGTTGTGGTCAGAACGCCGTCCGGCGACGTGGAATACGAAATAGATGATGTGAAGCACCTTTAAGTGCCAGTTGTTTATTCAAGTGATTGTTGACGATCACCGCAAAGGGGCTGAAAAGCCCCTTTTTTTATGTTTGTCTTTCGCCAGCGCGGCTGAGTAACAGGGTTTGTCCGGTTTTTTCTTGCAAGCGTGTTGCTGGTGACGGAGTTGTGCGCCTTGTCGACGCCAATATTACTTTCTGCCAGTATGTGCCCTCAAAATAAAAACAGGGGGCATTTACATGCGCAAGGATATCGAGTTCAAAACCGAAGATGGGGTGACGCTACGGGGTTGGCACTATGTGCCGGAGGGTGCCCAGGGGCCAGTGCCAACCATCGTCATGGCCCATGGTTTTTCGGCCGTAAAAGAAATGTATCTCGACCGCTTTGCGGAAGCATTTGCCGAAGTCGGCCTGGCGTCCGTTGTGTTCGACAACCGCAACTTCGGGGCCAGTGATGGCGAGCCCCGTTATGAAATTGATCCCTGGCAGCAGGTTCGCGATTACCGCGATGCTATTACCTACGCCGAAACCCTGCCGGAAACCGATGCCCAGCGGATCGGTATCTGGGGGTCAAGTTACAGCGGCGGGCACGTTATGGTGGTGGGCGCACTGGATCGCCGGGTGAAGTGTGTGGTTTCCCAGGTGCCGCTGGCCAGTGGCCATCGCAACGTGCGCAGGCTGATTCGCTCTGATTACCTTGCCTCGGTACAGGCCATGTTCGATGAAGACCGTCGAGCACGAATGAACGGCGCGGCCCCGGCCATGATTCCTGTGGTAGCCGAGGACCCGGCGGCGCCTTCGGCACTGCCCACCCCGGACAGCTGGACCTGGTTCACCGAGACCGGAAAAACCCGTGCACCCTCGTGGCATAACGAGGTGACATTGCGTTCCGTGGAAATGTTCACCGAATATGAACCTATCAGTTATGCCCGCTATATCAGCCCGACGCCGTTTATGATGATTGTGGCGCTGGATGATGTGCTGACGGTCTCCGACCTGGCCCTTGAGGCTTACGAAGAGGCACTTGGTCCAAAACGGCTGGTGACTCTATCAGGGGGACATTTCGATGCCTATGTGAATGACTTCGAAGCGGCCTCAGGACCAGCGCAGGAATGGTTTCTACAGCACCTGGGCAAATAGCCCAGGTGCGCAACCATTTGCGGGTTAGTGAAGGGGCAGTGTGGCTGCGGGTATGGATTACCGCAGCAGGTTGGACAGGTGGGCGTTAGGTTTTTCTGAGCGGCGCAACAGCAGCACGATGTGGCCGATGGACTGTACGGCCTCGGCATGGAGCTTTTCGGTGATTTCGGCAATCACTTGCTGTTTGGCTTCTTTGCCGCCAACCGCCAGTTTTACCTTGATCAACTCGTGATCGTTCAGGGCTCGATCAATCTCGGCGAGAACGGATTCGCTGAGACCATTGCCAGCCACGGTCACTACCGGATTGAGATTATGGCCCAGTCGGCGCAGATGCTTTTTGTCCTCGTTGGAAAGTGTCATAGAATAGCTGTCCTGTTTAACGGCGCGTATTCTAGCCGAACTGCTATCAGGTTGATATGGGACGCTCAAAAAGCAGCCACCGCTGGCTGCAGGAACACAACAAAGATCACTACGTGAAGCGCTCCCAGCAGGAGGGCTATCGCTCCCGTGCCAGCTATAAGTTGCTGGAACTTCAGGAAAAAGATCGCCTTTTTAAGCCCGGCATGACCGTTGTTGACCTCGGTTCTGCACCCGGAGGCTGGTCCCAGGTGGCGGTTAAACTGGTGGGTGATAAAGGGCGAGTAGTCGCTTCGGACATACTGCCCATGGACAGTATTGCCGGTGTGGACTTCGTGCAGGGCGATTTCACCGAGGAAGCCGTGTTTGAAGAAATTCTGCAATTGCTGGACGATGGGCAGGCAGACCTTGTAATTTCAGACATGGCCCCCAATATGAGTGGTATGAAAGCGGTGGATCAGCCACGGGCCATGTATCTGGTAGAGTTAGCGCTTGATTTAGCGTCTCAGGTTTTGAAACCTGAGGGCGTTTTTGTTGCCAAAGTATTCCACGGCGAGGGTTTTGACAGCTTTCTACAGGAGGTTAAAAGCCGTTTTCAGCGGGTGGTAACCCGCAAACCCGATGCTTCCCGGTCCCGTTCGCGGGAAGTTTATCTGGTGGCCCGTGGTCTAAAGTAACAGTAAAAGAGTATTAGTTAGCGGGGGCCATTCAGAAGTGGTCCCCTGTGTTGCTGCACGATGGATGTCGTCAGCATTAATGTGAGGAAGTTTAGTTGAACGATATGGCCAAAAATCTAGTGTTGTGGCTGATTATCGCGGCGGTATTGCTGTCGGTATTCCAGAATTTTAGTCCCCCCGCCAAAGAGGATGAGATCAGTTACTCCTCTTTCATTGAAGAGGTGCAGACAGGTCGGATCACCAATGTAGAGATCCAGGGTCTGACTATCGAGGGCAAGCGCGCCGACGGTAGTAGCTTCAAGACCATTCGCCCCAATGTCCCGGACTCCGGGCTGATGGGCGACCTGCTCAACAACAACGTCACCGTTCAGGGACGTGAGCCGGAACAGCAGAGCCTGTGGACGCAACTGCTGGTGGCATCGTTCCCGATTTTGCTGATCCTGGCCATCTTCATGTTCTTCATGCGTCAGATGCAGGGTGGCGGTGGTGGCCGTGGTGGTCCCATGGCCTTTGGCAAGAGCAAGGCGCGCCTGTTGGGTGAAGACCAGATCAAAACCACGTTTGCCGATGTGGCCGGTGTGGATGAAGCCAAGGAAGACGTCCACGAACTGGTGGACTTCCTGCGCGATCCCTCACGCTTCCAGCGCCTAGGTGGCCGTATTCCCCAGGGCGTGCTGATGGTGGGTCCACCCGGTACCGGTAAAACCCTGCTGGCCAAGGCCATTGCTGGCGAAGCCAAGGTCCCATTTTTCTCCATTTCCGGTTCCGACTTTGTGGAAATGTTCGTTGGTGTGGGCGCTTCCCGGGTGCGCGACATGTTCGAGCAGGCCAAGAAGCAGGCTCCCTGTATTATCTTTATCGATGAGATTGATGCAGTGGGTCGTCACCGCGGTGGCGGTTACGGCGGCGGTCACGACGAGCGCGAGCAGACCCTGAACCAGTTGCTGGTGGAAATGGACGGTTTCGAGGGCAACGAAGGCATTATTGTCATCGCCGCCACCAACCGCCCCGATGTACTCGATAAGGCGCTGCTGCGCCCCGGCCGTTTTGACCGCCAGGTCTTTGTCGGCCTGCCAGATATTCGCGGTCGCGAGCAGATCCTGAAAGTACACGTGCGCAAGGTGCCCCTGGATGAGCACGTTGATCTGGGTATTATCGCCCGCGGAACTCCCGGTTTTTCCGGGGCCGACCTCGCCAATCTGGTGAACGAGGCCTCCCTGTTCGCAGCGCGTGCCAACAAGCGGATTGTGACCACGGAAGAGTTCGAAAAAGCCCGCGACAAAATTATGATGGGTGCCGAGCGGCGCTCCATGGTGATGTCGGAGAAGGAAAAGGAAAATACTGCCTACCATGAGGCCGGTCACGCTATTGTCGGTCGCATGATGCCGGAGCACGACCCGATTCATAAGGTGAGTATTATTCCCCGTGGCCGGGCTCTGGGTGTCACCCAGTTCCTGCCGGAAGAAGATAAGTACAGTATGAGCCGTCGTCAGCTGTCCAGCCAGTTGTGCAGTTTGTTTGGTGGGCGTATTGCCGAGGAGCTGATTCACGGAGCCGATGGGGTAACTACCGGGGCATCCAACGATATTGAGCGCGCCACCCAAATGGCTCGCAATATGGTGGTTCGCTGGGGTCTATCGGATTCCATGGGTCCGGTGCTGTACGGCCAGGAAGAGTCCCAGGTGCCTGGTACCGGCAATACCACCTATTCGGAAGATACCGCTCGGGAAATCGATATTGAGGTGCGTCGTGTTCTGGATGAGAGTTACGACCGTGCCAAGAAAATCCTTGAAGACAATATCGACGTGCTGCATGCCATGAAAGATGCCCTGATGGAGTACGAAACCATCGACTCCGATCAGGTGGATGATCTGATGGCCCGCAAGCCAGTACGTCCTCCACGCGACTGGCACGACCAGGGTTTCGGTGGTCGACCCGGCCCCGATGGCGGCGAAACCGATAGCGGTGATGCCGATGATGTCGGCACCGTAGGTGGTCCTGCCAACGAGCATTAAACAGTTCCCCGGCCAGTCTCTGGCCGGGGGCTTTTGTGCAATTCTGAAAGCTGTTTTTCCATGTTGAGATTCATCCCTGGCTTTGCCTTCAATCAGAGCTCTAGCTGATGCAGCTGGGGCGCTACCTGCTGGATCTCTCAACCCCCCGAATTATGGGCGTGTTGAATACCACTCCCGATTCTTTTTCCGATGGTGGTGCCGTTCATGGCCGTGATGGTCATCTGGATATGTCCAGGGTCCTGCGGCGGGTAGAGGCCATGGTTGAGGAAGGAGCAGATATTATCGATGTGGGTGGCGAGTCCACCCGCCCGGGCGCTGCCTCCGTTACAGTGGCAGAGGAATTACAGCGGGTAGTGCCGGTGGTCGAGGTGATAACAGCACGTTTCGATGTGCCGGTTTCTGTAGATACCAGTACCCCTGAGGTTATGACCGCCGCCGCAGAGGCGGGGGCCAGCCTGATCAACGATGTGCGGGCGCTGCGACGTCCCGGGGCATTACAGGCAGCCGCTGAAACCGGCTTGCCCGTGTGCCTGATGCATATGTCCGGCGAGCCGGATAGCATGCAGCAACGTCCGGAATATGAAGATGTTGTGCAGGAGGTCAAAGACTTTCTGGCTGAGCGTGTGGCAACCTGTGAGGCTGCCGGAATCGGGCGAGATAAACTGCTGTTGGACCCGGGCTTCGGATTTGGCAAAACCCTGCAACATAACCTGGACTTGTTCCGGGGTTTGGGGGAGTTACAACAGTTGGGAATGCCTCTGTTAGTGGGCGTCTCCCGAAAATCGATGATTGGTGCGCTGCTGGACAAACCAGTTGAGCAACGCATGGTAGGCAGTGTGGCCATGGCGATGCTGGCCGCGCAACAGGGCGTCAGCATTGTGCGGGTGCACGACGTATCGGCTACGGCTGACGCATTGAAAATAATGACAGCGATCGAGAGATAGACATGGGAAGAAAATTTTTCGGTACAGATGGTATTCGTGGCAGAGTGGGTGTTCACCCGATCACCGCTGATTTTGTCCTGAAACTGGGCTGGGCCGCGGGGAAGGTCTTCAGCGAGCAGACCCAGGGCCGCAAACTGATTGTGATGGGCAAGGACACCCGCGTCTCCGGCTATATGTTTGAATCGGCCCTACAGGCGGGGTTGATTGCCGGGGGGGTGGATGTAGCCCTTCTCGGCCCCATGCCGACGCCAGCCATTGCCTACTTGACCCGCACCTTCCGTGCCCAGGCGGGTATTGTTATCAGTGCCTCGCACAATCCTTATTACGATAACGGCATCAAATTCTTCGGTGGTGATGGCTTCAAGTTGCCCGATGAAGTGGAGCTGGCCATCGAACAATACTTGCAAAATGACATCGTCACCGAAGAGTCCAGCAAACTGGGCAAGGCGCATCGGGTCCCTGATGCGGTAGGACGTTACATTGAATTCTGTAAGGGCACCCTGCCAGCGGGAAGCAACCTGCAAGGCTTGAAACTGGTGGTGGATTGCGCCAATGGCGCCACCTACCATACCGCGCCGAGTGTATTCCGCGAACTGGGTGCTGAAGTGGTGGAAATGGCGGTCAACCCCGACGGCTTCAATATCAACGAAAACTGCGGCTCGACCAAACCGGCATTATTGCAGGAAGCTGTGACCAGCCAAGGTGCCGATATGGGCATTGCCTTCGACGGTGATGGCGACCGTGTGTTGTTCGTCGATCACAAGGGCCATATGGTGGATGGTGACGAATTGTTGTTCGTCATTGCCAAGCATCGCCACCAACAGGGCGAATGCAGTGGTGTGGCGGGTACCTTGATGAGCAACTTCGGCATGGAAATCTCGCTTAAAGAGCTGGGTATTCCGTTCTTCCGCGCCAAGGTGGGTGACCGCTACGTGATCGAAGCCATGCGCGAACGCAAATGGCAGTTAGGGGGCGAAAGTTCTGGCCACATCATCTGTAGCGACCTGACTACCACCGGCGATGCAGTGGTAGCAGCTTTGCAGGTGCTCTATGCCATGCGCGATACCGACACCTCGCTGAACGATCTGAAAAAGGGCATGAAAAAATTCCCGCAAAAGATGATCAATGTGCGCATCAAGCAGAACTTCAAACTGGAAAATTTCCCCCGCATACAAGAGGCCGTGGCAGAAGCTGAGCAGACCCTGGGCGATAGAGGACGGGTGCTATTGCGTCCCTCCGGTACCGAGCCGCTGGTGCGTGTAATGGTGGAGGGAGAAGACGCCAAACTGGTGGATGAACTGGTGACCCGTGTGGCGGAAGTGGTGACACACGAAGTCGGTTGATTGCAGGTTGGTTTGAAAGCCGAAGAATGGCGTATTTGGCCCTTTGTAATCGAACCTTGATCAGTTGTAGTTTGGCGGTAACTTCGTTAATATTGCGCCCCTTTTCAGGGCCGGGAAAACCTTAATATGCGTCGTCCCCTGGTAGCAGGCAACTGGAAAATGCACGGTTCTCGCGAATCGATTGCAGCGCTTCTGGCAGGCTTGCCGAAGCTTGGTGGAGTGGAAGTGGTGGTTTGTCCGCCCTACGTGTATCTCCCCGAGGTGATTGCGGCTCTGCATGACACCGACATTGGTGTCGGCGCACAGAACGTCTCTGAGCAGCAGCAGGGCGCCTATACCGGCGAAGTTAGTGCCGATATGTTGCGCGACATCGGTTGCCGTTACGCCATAGTTGGTCATTCCGAGCGGCGTACGCTCTACGGCGAGAACGACGAACAGGTGGCAGCCAAATTTATGGCGGCCCAGGCCGAAGGGCTAGTGCCCATACTCTGTGTCGGGGAAACTCTCGCGCAGCGTGAACAGGGTGAAACCCTGACAGTGATTAACAGCCAGCTGGATGCAGTGATTCAGGCAGCTGGTATAAAAGCGGTTTGCAGTGCGGTCATCGCCTACGAACCGGTTTGGGCCATAGGCACCGGCAAAACAGCCACTGCCGAACAGGCTCAGGAAGTACATCAGGCCATTCGCCAGCAGTTGGGCGCGAACGGCGAGGGCACCCGGGTGCTCTACGGCGGCAGTGTAAAAGCTGCCAATGCGGCGGAGCTGTTTGCTCAGCCGGATATCGACGGCGCTCTGGTGGGCGGAGCCTCACTGAACAGCGCCGAATTTGGCGAGATTTGTAAACTGGCCTAACCTCAAGGCGAAGCAGGCAAATGGAAAAACTGATATTGATTGTTCACCTGTTGACGGCTCTGTCCATTATTGGACTGATCCTGGTGCAACAGGGCAAGGGCGCAGAAGCCGGCGCATCATTTGGTTCCGGTGCCTCACAAACCGTATTTGGCAGTGCCGGTGGCTGGAACTTCTTCAGCAAGGTCACCGCCATCATGGCGACCGTATTTTTTGTCACCAGCTTTGCCCTGGCGGTAATGGCCAAGGATAACGCCAAAGTTGGCGACAAAGTGCTGCCTGAACTCGAGGCCGTACAAATGGAAATACTGGAAGAAGTCCAGGAATCGGACATTCCTTCCGTAGATGAAGATATACCCTCGGCACCTGTGGAAGACATTCCCGCTCCTGCAGGTACAGAGTAACAACCGTTAATTGCCCAAGTGGTGGAATTGGTAGACACGCTATCTTGAGGGGGTAGTGGCGTAAGCCGTGCCGGTTCAAGTCCGGCCTTGGGCACCATTTCAACATCCACAGAAGTTCAAGGATGTACATAAGACCCCGGTTTTCCGGGGTTTTTTGTGTCTGAACCATCCATTCCTGTCCATAGATGTCTGCTGGCATCTGGTGTTATCTGGTGCTACATTTGGTGCTATCTCGGTTCAATTTCTATTTGGTAGCACCAAATGCCTTTAACAGATGTGCAAGTTCGTCAAGCTAAAGCTAAGCTCAAAGACTATTGGCTGACTGATGAGAAGGGTCTGCGGCTGTTGGTTAAGCCGAATGGCTCTAAATACTGGCGGCTCAAATACCGCTTTCTTGATAAGCAAAAAACCCTTGCCATAGGCGTCTACCCTGCTGTCTCTCTTAAAGAAGCGCGCGAATCAACGATAGAGGCAAAGCGTCAGTTGGCTCAGGGTGTTGATCCTAGCCTCTTAAGGAAGAATGAGAAGCAAGGGGTGCGTATTAATGCACAGAACAGCTTCGCTTCATTAGCAAAGGAGTGGTGGGAGCATCAGAAAGGAACGTGGAAGCAAGATCACGCCAATCGCGTTTGGGGCCGGTTAGAGAATGACGTGCTTCCTTATCTCGGTAGTCAGCCAATTGCTGAGATACACCCTCAAGCCATTATCTCAGTAATCAGGAAAATTGAGAGTAGAGATGCGCTGGATGTGGCTGCCAGGGTTCTCCAAGACATTGGTCGTGTATGCCGCTATGCAGTTCAGACTGGCAGGCTGACACAAAGCCCGGCCACTGAACTGCAAGGCATACTTAAACGGCGAAAGACTAGCCACAGAGACTCACTGCCAAGAGAAGAGCTTCCTGGGTTCCTTAATGCACTGGATAAATATCATGAGCAGGGGCGACTTTTGACGCAATTGGCTATCCAGCTGCTGGTGCTGACCTTCGTCCGTTCGGGAGAGCTGCGGGGGGCTCGTTGGGAAGAGTTTAATTTTGAAACCAGAGTATGGCGAATTCCTGGCGATCGGATGAAAATGAACACAGATCACTTAGTTCCACTTTCATCTCAGGCCATAGATATTATTGAGCAGATTCAATTAGTCACTGGCCAGTATGACTTGGTTTTCCCCTCGGAAAGAAATCGTCATCAGTCAATGAGTGACAACACTATGCGCCGAGCTATCTTTAAGCTGGGCTACGATGGAAAAACAGCAGGTAAGAGCAAAGCTGTTCCTCATGGTTTTAGGGCTACGGCATCATCTATTCTGAATGAGGAGGGCTTTAATCCAGATGCAATTGAGCGGCAGTTGTCACATCAGGAGCGCAATGGGGTGAGAGCGGCATATACACATCATGCTCGCTACATGGATGATCGTATAACGATGATGCAGTGGTGGGCTGATTACCTTGATCAAATAAGATCTACCTCTCATAAAACCGCTTTAGATAAGTAGGCTTCTACAACATCTGGATCTGGCAGGGTGACCTATGAATAAAAAAGACCTAGATACTCTAAAAGCATTCCGTAAAGAATACCCGATCATAGTTGATAGCTGGCAGCCTGAAGCAGCTGATGACGAGGGATATACTTGGCCAAAGAGATGTCCTAAACATGAAGATATTGCAATGGATGCGAAAAGGTATCTTGATGATGATGCTTGCTTACCAACTGATGATATAGATGTTTTTGAACTCGTTAAGGAAGATGCTCTTGCTCTAATGAGGATAATAAACAAAGTCAAAGAAGCTAGGAAAGAAAAGAACCTGGACGATCTTGAAAAGTATTCTCACTTACTGGCATTAGGCTATAGAAATTCGTTCCTCTTTTGTGATGATAATGATGCCCTGATCAAGGTAGCGAAATATGAAAAAAAGTTCTCAAAGATTGCAAAGAATCTTGCAAAAGGGAGAGCAGCTGGAAGCAAGTCAAAAACAGAAAAAAAAGAGAGACTCCATAACCTGATTAGGCAAGAGTTGGATCAGCTTTATAGGCAGGGTCAAGGTTATAAAATGACCTACGAACAAATCGCTGATTTTCTCATTGAAAGGAAAATCTCCACTTATGCAAAAACCACTACCCTAAAACACGTGAAAAAGTATGCCCCGGAGATCAAAGCTCAATACAAAACTGTGTAACGAATTCAGATTTGAGTCAGTGGTGATTCAGGTTCTAGGCCAGAAAGGTAACTAAAAGGTACTTTTCAGGCCAGAGATGTACCTATAACATACTGTTTTATATAGATTTCTGCCTATTTCCAGACTGATAATTACTCCTACATTTTATCAACCAGGAGTACATTATGAGATATCTCACCATTAAAGATGTTTGTAACCGTATCGGTTTTAGCCGGTCATGGGTCTACAACAAACTTGGTCTTCGTCAATTCCCTACACCCTTCCACATTGGGTCATCCATTAGATGGCTTGAGAGCGATATTGAGCAGTGGATTCAAAATACATCTGAAAATAGTCAGGGTTCTACCCCGTTTTTACGGACGGTTTAATAAAGATTGAATCCTTAAATCTTGCTTAGCCACTCGGCGTCGCATCCTCGGATTATGAAACAATTCTATGTAATTAAAAACATCTGCCTTAGCAGCATCTCGAGTTGGATAACGTGTATGATTTAATCGTTCACGTTTGATCATTCCAAAAAAGCCCTCACAAGCCGCATTATCACCACAATGTCCAACTGCGCTCATTGAACTGACTATATTCTTCTCCTTCAAGAATCGTTGATAGACGTAGCTTCTAAACTGACTTCCACGATCTGAATGCAATATGACTTTATCGCTGGACTGTCTCTGCCAATGCGCCATCTCAACAGCCTTGAGTACCATGTGACGGTCCTGCCTATGGTGCATAGACCAACCAACAATTATCTTGTGATATAAATCCATGACGACACATAAGTACAATTTGCCCTCATCCGTTTTCATCTCAGTAATGTCAGTGACCCATTTGGTCTCTGGTTCTAGTGCTGAAAAATCACGGTTAAGATGATTTGCAACTGCAGGGGAGTACATCTGCACCTTGCCACGCATGCTGCGCTTCTTTCTTCTAGGCCAGCCTTGCAGTCCATTTGTGGCCATGATTCTAGCCACTCGATTTAAGCTAACAGACTCTCCATCATCCAATAAATCTTCATGCATTCTAGGCGCACCAATAATGCCTCGACTATCTTCATGAATATCTTCGATCTTGCTTAGTAGGCGCTTATTTTCAAGCTTAGTCTTACACAAGGGTCTTTTAGACCAGTCGTAATATCCACTAGGTGAAACACCTAAACAGCGGCACATAAGCCTGACAGGATATTGTCCGCAGCAACGTCGAATCGCCTGATACTTCAGCTCGATTCCCTGGCAAAGTACGTCGCCGCTTCGCGTAAAAAATCCCGCTCCTTTTTAACGCGAGATAGCTCTCTCTTGAGAGCTGCCATTTCTTGATCTCGAGGACTACCAGTTCCACTGAAAGCTTCTGAACCAGCTTCTTCTATCTGACTACGCCATCTAGAAAGCATGTTTTGGGCTATACCCAGTTCTCTAGCCACCTGAGCGCAAGTGACACCAGGTTGATTTAGCTGCTCGACTGCGCCCCGCTTAAACTCAGGGCTATATTTTCTACGTTTAGACATAACAAACACTCCTTAGCCATGATTATGGCCTTCTTTAAAGTGTCCGTAAATTCGGGGTAGAACCC